>NZ_KV801798.1:337981-412401 GCF_001810515.1 Rothia sp. HMSC075F09 | reverse complement strand
GTGCTAAAAAATCTTTAAAAAACTTCCAAAAACCTTAAAAATCTGCGAATTCCCCTCTCGGGAGCCCCAAAACAGGGTCGAACGGTGCCTAAAGCCCTCGCCAACAAAGACAAACCAAGAAAACCCAGAGCCAGAGGGCAGCAGAACGATACAAGAAGAGCCCCTCCTGACGGAGGGGCTCTGTGTGTATAGGAAATGTATATAGGGACCAGAAAAGGAGGGGCACTCCCCCACCGAACATTCAGTAATGAATACTTCAGTAGAGAAGAACCCCTCCCCATCTATATGTATCGAGAAGACTAAATCAGCTCTGTATTAGACCAGCTCTACAGCACCCTGGTTCTTCTTGCCACGGCGAACCATCGCAAAACGACCGTGTAGCAAATCATCCTTAGAAATAGCTGCGTCCTCGCCCTGAACCTTCACGCCGTTCACCGAAGCGCCGCCCTCCTTCAGAATGCGACGAGCCTCAGAGTTAGACTTCGCAAAGCCCAGCTCAGTCAGAACAGAAATCATGTCCAGACGGTCCTCAGACAGCTTCGCCGAAGGAAGCTCAGCAATCACAGACTCCAAGGTAGCCTCATCTAGAGCAGCGAAATCGCCCTTACCGAACAGAGCCTCCGAAGCAGCCACAGCCTGATCGGTAGCCTCAGTACCGTGAACCAGCGAAGTCACCAGGTACGCCAGAGTCTTCTGAGCCTCACGCTTAAACGGCTCCTTCTCAACCTTCTCAGCAAACTCAGCAATCTCAGCACGAGTCAAGAAAGTAAAGACCTTCAGGCGATCCACCACATCCGCATCCGCAGTGTTCAGCCAGAACTGGTAGAAAGCGTAGGGCGAGCACATCTGCGGGTTCAGCCAAATAGCGTTACCCTCGCTCTTACCGAACTTAGTGCCATCAGAGTTAGTAATCAGCGGAGTACCAATAGCGTGAACGCTCTTACCCTCCACCTTACGAATCAGCTCGGTACCGCTCGTCAGGTTACCCCACTGATCAGAACCACCGGTCTGCAGAGTACAACCGAAACGACGGTTCAGCTCCAAGAAGTCCAGGCCCTGCAGAATCTGGTACGAGAACTCGGTGTACGAAATGCCCTCATCAGAGTTCAGGCGCTTCGCAACAATCTCCTTCTTTACCATGGTGCCCACGCGGAAATGCTTACCAACATCGCGCAGCAGCTGCAGAGCAGACATCTGACCGCTCCAGTCCAGGTTATTCACCATACGGGCAGCGTTCTCACCCTCGAACGACAGGAAACGCTCAATCTGAGCGCGCAGAGACTTAACCCACTCAGCAACAACCTCAGGAGAGTTCAGCACACGCTCAGAAGTCTGACGCGGATCACCAATCAAACCGGTGAAACCACCCACCAGACCCAGCGGCTTGTGACCGGCAAGCTGCAGACGACGCATCACCAGCAGCTGCACCAGGTGACCCAGGTGCAAAGAAGCCGCAGTCGGATCATAACCCGTATAGAAAGTCAGACTCTCCTCGCTCAGCGCCTTCTCCAGAGCAGCCTCATCAGTGCTCACGTGCACCAGGCCGCGCCACTTCAGTTCCTGCCAAATATTCTCGAAGGTATCGTCATTATGCTGCGCGTTGAGGATCTCGGCAGACATGCTTCTCCCATTCACAAGGTAACAACGCCCGAAGGCGCTCGAACAAAATATGTAACAAGCCTAGCACCGCACCAGCCCAAACGCTCAGAAAAACCCAAGCGAGCGCCCAAACCGCTACGGCACCAGCCCAAAGAAATAACAGAAAGAGGCTACAGAGCTATGAAGGCTACAGGCCCGCGGGCATCCGCGAACCCACCATGTGCAGGCGCTGAGTCGGACGAGTCATCGACACGTACAAGTCGCCCACAGCACCACCAGCATCATCGATCAGCTGCTGCGGCTCAACAATCACCACAACATCAAACTCCAGGCCCTTCGCTTCCCACGGAGTCAGAACCAGCACCTGATTCTCCAACGCAGTCTGCGCGGTACCCGTACGATCAGCATGAGCACGAGCCACAGCCTGAGCCGTCTGAACATACAGGCTCGGCGGGCACACCACACCAATCAGAGCACCACCCGAATGAGCGACCTCCTCACTGACCACGGACACGGTCTGCTCCACAACAGACTCGGCGGCAACCTCATGCACCTGCGGAGGCCACTGGCCCTCACGCACCGCACGAGGCGCAGACACCTCATAGCCAGCAGCCTGCGCAACCGACACCGCCGCCTCAGCAATCTGCGCCGGAGTACGGTAATTAATCGTCAGCTCCTCCAGAGTGAAGCGCTCACCCACAAACGGCTCCAACGCCTGCGACCACGAGGAAGCAGCCGCAGCAGAAGAAGCCTGAGCAATATCGCCCACAATCGTGAACGACTTCATCGGGCAACGACGCATCAGCAGACGCCACTGCATGGGCGAGAGCTCCTGAGCCTCATCCACCACAATATGGCCATACGCCCACGTACGATCAGCCGACGCCGCAGCCGCAGCAGTCATACGCTCGCCACGAACCTCATTCATCATCGCAATCTGCTCAGGAGTAATCACGCCATCAGCGCCAATATCCTCCAGCGACTGGTGAACATTCTCCAGCGCCTTCGCCGCATTCTCAAGGTTCGCACGATGCTCCGCCGCAGCACGAGCCGCAGCAGCCGCACCGGTCACCTTCGAAAAATCACCCAAAAGCTCAGCAGCCTCATCCAGCAGAGGAACATCAGCCTCCGTGAAGGGGGCATCCGCCGGGCGAGCCAGCAGCTCACGCTCAGCCTTCGACAACTCACGAGTCGCAGACTCCAGATAGTGCGGCTTCGAGAACAGCGAGCGCAACAGAGTCTCAGGCGACAGCGGCATCCACGCCAGGTTCAAGGCACGGCGCACATCCATCGAAGCACGCACATCATCCTGCAGATACGGACGCTCCACCACACGACCCGCCGCACGGTTCAGCTGATCATCCAGCTTCGCGGTCAGCTCCTTCAACAGAATCTTCACGAACGTCTCACGAGCCTCATTATGCGGCTTGCCCGTCGAACGAGCACGAGAACGAGCCGAACGAACCATCTCCGGAGTCAGCTCAACATCAGTACCCTCAACATTCAGACGCTGAACCTGAGCCGGCACCTTCTGACGAGCCGCCACCGCACGCTTAATAACCTTCACCATGCGCAAATCGCCCTTCAACGCGGCAACCGCACGGTCCTTCTCAGGCACAGCACGCAGACCCGGGTACAGGGTCGCCAACGAAGCCATCACCACGCCGGTCTCACCCAGCGACGGAAGCACACGCTCGATATACCACATGAACGAATTCGACGGACCAACCACCAGCACGCCAGCCTTCGACAGGCGCTCACGGTTCGTGTACAGCAGGTACGCCGCACGATGCAGAGCCACAGCAGTCTTACCGGTACCGGGACCACCCTGCACAACACGCACACCCGGCAGCTCCGAGCGGATAATCGCATCCTGCTCAGCCTGAATCGTCGCCACAATATCACCCATGCGGCCGGTACGCTTCTTATTCAACGCCGCCAACAGAGCACCCTCACCGTGGAGAGTGTCCTCATCCTGCAGCATCTCCGAATCGAAGACCTCATCCTCAATATTTACGACGGTGCGGCCCTCAAGCATCAGGTGACGGCGGCGTCGCACACCCATCGAGTGGAAAGCAGTTGCCTGATAGAACGTACCCGCCTCCGGGGCACGCCAATCCATCAGCAGACGCTGCTGATTACTATCCGTAATACCGATACGACCGATATAGCGCACCGCATCAGCACCCTCACGGTCCATATCCAGGCGTCCAAAGGTCAGACGAGAATCCACAGCATTCAGCTGCGCCAAACGATCCTCATAGTGGGTAGCAAAAGAGTCACGCTCCGAACGGTTCTGATGACCGCCCACCGCCTGATTCTTACGCACAGCAGCCAGCTTCTCAGCCGTCTCCTCACGGAGCTCATCCAGACGGGCATATACGCGAGCAACATACTCACGCTCCGCAGCCATCTGCTCAGCAAACAGCTTCTCAGCCGCCGAAGAATCAGCAGACTGCTGGGGTAAAGATTCAGATGACACGTAAGCTCCTTAAACCTATGGTGTCTCAAAGACAGGGCGCGACAGGCACCCAAAAATACGGGTCACTATTTTACAGGACAGGCTCCGAAGGGTAGAAATATTACCCCCACAGAAAAGTGCCCCACCGGCTCAACCGGCAGGGCACCCCTCATCACTATCAGCTACACACCCAAAGGGCGGTAAGCCTCAAACTCTATAAAACTACTTCGACGGCAGCGGGTACTCAGACACCAAGCTCAGCGTCTCAAGACGGTAACCGTCCAGCGCCTCACGACCGCCCAGACCATCCAGCTCCAGAAGAGCACCAACGCCGGCAACCTTCAGGTTCGCGCGCTCCACCAGCTTCGCGGCAGCCACCAGAGTACCGCCAGTCGCCAGCAGATCATCCAGCAGAAGAACACGGGTGCCCGGCGCGAAATCACTACAGTGAATCTCGATCGCGGCGCTACCGTACTCCAGCGCATACTCCTCACGGTACGTCTCACGCGGAAGCTTACCCGCCTTACGAACCGTCATAATGCCAGTGCCCGTAGCGTACGCGAGCGCAGAAGCCAGCAAGAAACCGCGAGCCTCAACACCAGCCACCACATCAAACTGACCATCAAAACGAGCAGCCAGCTCATCAATGCACGCCTTGAACACCTCAGCATCAGCGAAGAGAGTGGTCACATCGTAAAAGAGGATACCCTCATGCGGGTAATTCGGAATCGTAGCGCAAGCAGTCGGAATCAACTGCTCAATAGGGGTTCGCGAAGCCTCAGAAGCGGGAACGCTCATGCTCTCTCTTTCGTGAAGGGGATAGCCCCGGAAAAATTACCCGGGAACAATAACGCGGTAGAAGCCGCCTACAAAATTCTACCCTCTTCACCCGCGCTTGTCCTCAGATGAGCGACAAGAACCATCTGCCGGGATTAGCCTCTCTGAATCACAACCCGCAAGTCACGCTTAAGAATCTTGCCGGTCGGCCCCAGCGGCATGCTCTCCACCATCACGTAGCGGCGAGGATACTTATACGCCGCCAAACGAGTACGCGCCAACGCATTCAACTCCGCATGCAACACACCCTCATCAGCACCCGGACGCGGCATCACCACGGCGACAACCTCCTCGCCCACGCGCTCATCCGGCACACCCAATACCGCTACCGACTGCACATGCTCATGGGTATAGAGAACATCCTCAATCTCACGCGGATACACCGAATAGCCGTTACGCAGAACCATGTCTTTAATACGATCCACAATAAAAATATTGCCCTGCTCATCAACACGAGCAACATCGCCGGTCGCAAACCATTCGCCGTCAAAAACCTCAGCAGTAGCCGCCGGATTATTCCAGTAGCCAGCCATTACGTTCTCACCGCGCACCCACAGCTGACCGCTCACACCCGGCGCGCACTCGGAACCTTGCGGGCAACGGACCTGCACCTGCACACCCGGCAGCACACGACCCACCGAACCGAGCACCATGCCAAACTCCGCCTGGTTAAACGAAACCACCGGCGACGTCTCACTCAAACCGTAGCCCTCATACACCGGGCACTCAATCAGCGTTTTCAACGCAGAATGCACCGGCGCAGGCAACGGCGAACCACCCGAAATGCCGAAACGGATGCGACCACGCAGCGAGCGCGCACGCTCAGGCTCAGCCTCCAGCGCCGCCGCTAACGACACATACATGCTCGGGACCGCAGCCAACACCGACACCCCAGCACTCTCAATCAGATTCAGCGCACCATCAGGGGTAAAACGCGGCAGCAAAGCCACCGTAGCCGACGCCGCAAACGCCGCGTTCATCGACACCGTCTGACCGAACGCGTGGAACAGCGGAAGGCCACCAAAAATGACGTCCTCAGCGGTAAACCCAAAAACGCTCACGCAGCTACGAGCATTCGAGAGGATATTCGCGTGGGTCAGCGTCGCACCCTTAGGTTTGCCCGTCGTACCCGACGTGTAGAGAATAATCGCCGGGTCGCTCGCCGCCACCGGGACAGGCTCCAGAACAGCATCCGACGGATCCGCATCCGACAGCGCGCTATCGGCAGGCGCATCAAAAGGAGCCACCGGCGAGCTCTCTCCCCCGGTGAAAATCTCGCAACGAACCGAACCGTTCTTCACCGGCACCGTCGAGGTTGCCTCCGACGCCAGACGAGTACCCGCAAACGCAAAAAGCACCTTCGCCCCGCTATCGCGCAGATGATACTCCAGCTCAGCACCCGACAACAGCGGATTCAACGGAACACAAATCGCGCCCGCAGCCACAATGCCGTAATACAGCGCCGGCATCAACGCCACGTTCGGCATAGACAACGCCACGCGGTCACCACGCTCAACACCGAGCGCCGCCACATGACGCTGAACCTGCGCGGCCGCAGACGCCAACTGCGCGTAGCTCACCACCTGCATATCAGCAGAGTCAGAAGCCGGAATCGCCAAAGCTGTCTTAGCCCCCGAACCAGAAGCAGCCTCAGCCAAAAGGTAGGCAATATTGTTCGCTGAATCGTGTATTTCAGACATGATAGAAAACTCTCACCACAGAAAAATCGGTATATCTAGAAAAGGAGAAGACGAGCTAGAAGCCCGGCAAAGAACCCGAAGACAGCAGAAGGGCGTACCTTCAACCGCTCCCCCCGAAATATCAGAAGAACAGCGCAAGATACGCCCCAGCTACTACTGAGCAGCAGACCAATCCAAGAAGCTCTCGGCAAGCGCAGCCCCACCATTGGGGTCACGAGTAATCACTATTACCGTATCGTCACCGGCAATAGTGCCCATAATCGCTTCAAGACCGCCCTGATCAATAGACGACGCCAAGAACTGCGCAGCACCCGGAGGAGTACGCAGAACCGTAATATTTGCCGAACCCTCAGCGGTAATCAGCAGTTCCTTAAACAGGGAAATCATACGGGCATCAGGTGCAGTACCGCCGCCACGACGAGCAGGATAATTCGGCACAGCATAAATCAAGCCAGCGCCTTCATCACGGATGCGCTCAGCGCCAATTTCAACAAGATCACGGGAAAGGGTCGCCTGAGTAACCTTCATACCATCATCGGCCAGGTACTGCGCCAGTTCAGCCTGGGAGCGGACACGTCGGGTCTGCAGCAATTCAACGATGCGTGCCTGACGCGCGATCTTGGTCGAGGGGAAAGGCATAATATCTCTTCTTCCTACGGTGCCAATCACGAATTCAGAACGGAGCTGCCCAACGGTGGCGCAGCGCGACATTCTTTACTACCCAAGATAATACATATGCACATAAATATGCGCACCAAATATGGATTATTCCAAGATATGGGGGAAATTTCAGGGTTTATCTCACCAACTGTCACGCAAAATGCCGCGAATGTAGCGTGTATCTACACATTCGGGCGCATAACCTCACAATGAATGCATAGCGTGCAAGAACATTGTGGGCTGGCGCGTTGCGCCGGTCAAGAGACTTTCCGGTAGGCGAGCGCGAAAAAGGAGCCCGCCTCCAGCAACATCATGTGCGCCAGAAACAGGCTCCTTCAACAAAACTTCGAGGTGAATCCTCAGGACTCAGAACGCCTAGCGCTCATCCTCCACCAGACCATCCAGGTCCTCATACTCGACATCGCGCGAACGGCGGTTCAGCCACACAGCAAAACCCAGACCCAGCAGAAGCACCAGCACCGCACCAACAATACTTGCGATACCGGCAAAACGCTCGGCGTTCACGCTGTCCTCAGTCACAGGCTTCAACGTGCCCTTCTCGGCGGTGTAGACGACCTCAAGAGTGCCGCCCTTCTCCACCAACAGGCCGTCTACCTCACGCGGGAACTCCGAAGGAACGTCACCAGTCTGCGAACCACGGAACTCAATCGGAGCACCCGAAGTCACTTGATACTTATCCTTCAGGTTCGACACATACGTCTTACCGTTCAGCGCGTCATCAGCCGGCAAGTTGCCCTTATAACGAGCAACATTGCCCTTCGTAATCAGGTCAGGAGTCAAATCCTGGTAGGTGCCCTGAATGACCCAGCTCTTACCGGCATACTCGGCGTTATTATTCACCGACGCAAAAGCACGGACACCCGCAATAGCCAAAACAATGGAAAGAATAACCGCGACAGCAGCAGAAAGAACCGACAGCCAGTTTACGCCCGGGCGGTCATCCAGCTCTTCCTCACTCATCGCGAAAAGGGAGGAGTTCTCTTCCTCATCGTCGTAATCCTCGTACTCGTCGTACTCCTCATATTCAGAATCCTCGTACTCAGAATCCTCAAAGTAGGTTTCTTCGACCTCAGTAGACTGCGACAGCTCATCCTGTTCGCGCGAGTTCTCTCGATTAGCCATTACTCTCTCCCTCACTTCATCTATCTTCTAGGGTACCCATAACCACATGAGTTCACCACTGAAAGCGCTTATCAACGCTTCATAAACCAACCCAACAGGTAAACCCACCACGCAACGCCAAAAGCTACGGGGTGGGAGCCAACAACTCCCACCCCGTCAGCACTAGGCATTACGCCTTAGGGTTAGACCCGGTTAGACACGCGGTTCCGCACCCAGCTGCTCAACAGTCGCAGCCACAGCAGCCTCACGAGCAGCCGATGCCTCATCAGCAGTCAGCGTACGATCCGGCGCGCGGAAACGCAGAGCAAACGCCAAAGACTTCTTCGACTCATCAATACCGACACCGCGGTAATCATCAAAGACGCGGATGTCCTCCAGCAGCTCGCCAGCGCCCTCACGCAGAACACGCTCCACCTCAGAAGCAGGCAGATCGCGGTCCACCAGAAGCGCCACATCCTGAGTAGCAGCCGGGAAAGTCAGCACCGGAGTAGCCTGACGCGCCTCAACACGACCAGCAAACAGCGCCGAGAAATCCAGCTCAAACGCGCAGGTGCGCTCAGGCAGGTTCAGCTCCTGCAGCAGCTTCGGGTGCAGCTCGCCAGCGAAACCAACACGCTCACCGGCAGCATTCAGAACCTCAGCCACACGGCCCGGGTGGAACGCAGTGTGCACACCGTTACGGACCTGAATCTCAGCCGAAACAGCGGCAGCCACCAGACGCACAGCGTCCAGAGCATCACGCCAATCGTAAGCGCGCGGAGCGGCACCCGGCATCGCCTCGTGCTCAGTACCTGCAAACAGACCAGCAACGAAAGTGGGCTGCTGCGGAATACCGGCGTTCAGATCAGCCAGAACCTCATCCGAAGGACGAGCACCCAGCGGCGGAATAGACTCCGAACCCAGCTGCTCACCCGGAATGAACACGTGACCCGCCTCAAAAATAGCCAGGTTCTTGAAACCACGAGACAGGTTACGCTTCAGAACCTCAACCAGGCCCGGCAGCAGCGAACGGCGCATCCAGCCCTCAGCCGAAGAAATCGGGTTCTCCAGGCGAACCGAAGGAACCTCAGTCACCGGGTTCTCAGGGGTGCTCACCCACGGAGCCGACCACAGGTTGTTCGCATCAGCCGACACGAAGGGGTACGCGAAAACCTCAGTCAGACCCGAAGCCGCCAGCGCGTTCAGCGCACGACGCTTACCCGCCTGCTCCGGAGTGTAACCGCGACCCGCAGGAGCCACCGGCAGAGTCGAGGGGATGTTCTCGTAACCGTCAATACGTGCGATTTCCTCGGTCAGGTCCTCCTTCGCGCGCAGGTCGGTACGCCACGACGGAACGGTCACAGCGTAACCGGACTCGGTACGCTCCACCGAGCAACCAATCTCACGCAGGCACGACTCAATCTGCTCCGGCGAGTAATCCACGCCGATACGACCGGCAGTGTAATCACCGGGCAGATCAATCACGACCGGCTCGTAGCCCAGCGATACGTCAGTAACGCCCGGCTCAACCTGAGCACCAGCCAGCTCAACCAGCAGCTCAACCGCACGCTGAGCAGCCGCTGCCTGAATCTGCGGATCAACGCCACGCTCAAAACGCTTCGACGCCTCAGAAATCAGCTTGTGACGGCGAGCAGTACGAGCCACCGACACCTCATCAAAACGAGCAGCCTCAACCAGAATGCGGGTGGTCGAATCGGTCACCTCAGTGGAGGCGCCACCCATCACACCGGCAAGACCAATCACGCCCGAATCATCAGCAATAACGATGTCCTCGGGGTGCAGAGTACGCTCCACACCATCCAGGGTCACCAGCTTCTCGCCAGCAGCGGCGCGGCGCACCACAATCTCGCCCTGAACCTTGTCAGCATCGTAGAAGTGCAGCGGCTGGCCGGTCTCCAGCATCACGTAGTTCGAAATATCCACCGGCAGCGACAGCGAGCGCACACCCGCCAGACGCAGACGCGAAGACATCCAGGTCGGGACCGGCGCATCCGCCTTCACACCCGAAACCTCACGCATCACGAAACGCACGCAACCCGGGTTACCGTGAATCGGGGCGTCATCACGCAGAACAACCGGGTGACCGGCGTCGTTTGCCTCCGGGGCGCGCTCGCCGTACGCCAGCACAAAATCCTCGAAAGAAGAACCGGTAGCGTGGCACCACTCGCGAGCAATACCGCGCAGAGAGAACGCGTAACCGCGGTCCGGGGTCACGTTCACCTCGGCAGCCTGATCGTACAGGCCCAGCAGCTCCATCGCATCGGTGCCAAGCTCCGGGTCCAGGCCCAGAGTCGAAAGCACCAGAATGCCACCGTGATCATCACCAATACCCAGCTCACGAGTCGAGGCAATCATGCCAGCCGACTTGTGGCCATAGGTCTTACGAGCGGTAATCGCGAAACCACCGGGCAGAACAGCGCCGGGCAGGGTCACAACAACCTTGTCGCCGGGTACGAAATTGTGGGCACCACAAATAATGCCCTGAACACCGGAAGGCTCAATGCCCTTACCGGTCAGAGTCTGCTCCTGACCCTCCGGAACCACACGCACCTGGCACCAGTTCACGGTCTTGCCGTTCGAGTGGGTCTCCGGCTCCATAGAGAGCACCTGACCAACCACAATCGGGCCAGACAGCTCATCAGAGGGGCGGTGAACGTCTTCTTCTTCCAGGCCAACCTTCACCAGGGTTGCCATCAAATCTTCAGCCGAAGCATCCTCGGCTACAGGCACGAACTCGCGCAGCCATGACAGGGGTACACGCATAATTTAGATCTCCATCCCGAACTGCTCAGAGAAACGGATGTCGCCTTCAACCATGTCATGCATGTCAGCGACGTTGTTACGGAACATGAGGGTACGTTCAATACCCATACCAAAAGCGAAGCCCGAGTATTCCTCAGGATCAATACCCGCAGCACGCAGAACGTTGGGGTTCACCATGCCGCAGCCGCCCCACTCAATCCACTGCGGGCCGCCCTTAGCGTTCGGGTGCCACAAATCCAGCTCAGCGGAAGGCTCAGTGAACGGGAAGAAGTTCGGGCGCAGGCGGATCTTAGCGTCCTCACCGAACATGGCGCGTGCCATGTACTCCAGGGTGCCCTTCAGGTCAGCCATGGTCAGGCCCTTATCCACGGCAAGGCCCTCAATCTGGTGGAAGACCGGGGTGTGGGTCGCGTCCAGCTCATCGGTGCGGTACACCTGGCCCGGGCACACAATGTACAGCGGCAAATCACGCGAAAGCAGCGAGCGCATCTGCACCGGCGACGTGTGAGTGCGCAGCAGCAGGTGAGCGTTCTTCGGCTCAACGTAGAAAGTGTCCTGCATTTCGCGTGCCGGGTGATCCGGCTTAATGTTCAGAGCGTCAAAGTTGTACCACTCAGACTCCAGCTCCGGGCCGTCAGCAACTTCCCAACCCATACCGACGAAAATGTCGGTCAGGCGCTCCTGCATCAGAGCAATCGGGTGGCGGCCGCCCAGGGAACGGCGAGGCGAAGCAGCAGAAACGTCCACAGCTTCCTCAGCCAGGATGCGAGCCTCACGCTCAGCCTCCAGCTCAGCGGTACGAGCCTCAATAGCCTCAGTCAGGGCTGCACGAGCCTGCCCCATCAGCTTACCCACCGGGCCCTTGTGCTGGTTCTGAAGATCACGCATCTGGCGGTTAGCGATGCTCATGATGCCCTTCTCACCGAAGAAGCTCAGGCGCACCTCCTTGAGGCTGTCAAAGTCCTTAGCCTTCTCGCGAATCTCCTGGCGGGCGCGCTCACGCTCAGCCTCAAAAGCCTCACGGATAGCGTCCAAACCGTTCTCGGGGTTCTCCTCCAGAACCTGCGCAATGCGGGCGAGAACCTGAGCCGGGCCGTTAAGACCCTCGTGTTCCTGCACGGAATCGGTCATTGTCACTCTTCTCTGCATACCACCGGCACTATACCGGCTGGCTCGTTATACACCTTAGGTAGCACCGTCAGCTCTCCCCCGGCTGCCCACACCGGGTGCGGAACAGGGGGGAAGGCGACGGGCGCATATCCTATCCATTTTAGACCAGAGAAGGAAACGTAAACAGCAGAACGCCCGGATAGTCCATCCGGGCGTTCTAGAGTATATCTTTTCAACAACAGGGTTGAAGAGGGTACTTCTACTTCAGAGCCTGCTTCACAGCCGGGTCAAAAGAAGCACGAATCCACAGCACGTTCGCAATGAACCATGCCGCGTACAGGGGCACGAAGCCGTAGCGCTGAGCGTCAATGACATTACCAATCAGAGACAGAATCGCCACGAACGCACCCAGAATCGCAAAAATCAGACCGACAGTCAGGCCCAGACGCTTGCCCTTCTGAATCGTGAAGTAGACCCAGATGTACACAACCGCAGAAACAACCAGCAGGCCGATACCGCCTGCAACGCCGACCTCCGGCAGACCCTTCAGCGGGGACAGGTTATCCGGTGCGAACGAGGAAATAACACCGTGGATCAAGCAGAGCAGCGCGGAGACAATCATAATCTCCTGCAGACGCAGAATCTTCGGGTGCTTGGTCGGCGAGTGGAACAGAATTCCGCGCGGCTCAGCGCCGCCTTCCTGAATATAAATAGCTTGAGTGTCCGAGGGAACCGCGTCGGAGCGGTAGGCACCCGGATCAAACGGGGGTTGAGCAGTCATCATTGTCTCCCAATACGTATGTGATTTCTCCCTCAATACTACCCGCCTACCGATTGGTTTCCAAAGTATGTATCCGTGTCGAACCCATATATGACAAAATCCCCTCCCCAACAAACACACAAGTCAGGATTACACGGCGCATAAATCCCCCTCAAAATATGAATAAAGGCGGGACTCCCCACAGGGAATCCCGCCTTCAAACAGTGTCACAAAAGATAGAGAAAATTTATCCTGTTACCGCCGCGAATGTGTCACACAACGGCGAATTAGCCTCGCAACGAACTAGCGCAGAGCATTAGGTCATACCTTGGGTCTACGCCTCACCAGTGCCAGTGTCCTGCAGCTGCTGCAGAAGAGCCACAACAATCGGCAAATCCGCCGGAATCCACGGCAAACCCAGCAAATCATCGTACGCCTGTGCGTCATCCTTAGACTTCGGCAGCGGCATCCACCGCAGCGCGCTGTGATCTTCCAAAGTATCCGGAGTACCCGAAAGAATCTCCGCAAAGAACACGCGCATCGCCAGACGCTCGCTCAGACGCCAGCCCTGCGGGTACGCACCGGGCACCTCAGCACCCAAACGCGCCTGCACGCCCAGCTCCTCCTTCAGCTCACGCACCAGCGCCTGCTCGCAGCTCTCCCCCGGCTCGACCTTACCGCCAGGGAACTCCCACATACCGGCAACAGTCTGCGGCTCAGAACGCTGAGCCACCAGCATACGGGTCGGAGCCACCAAAGAATCAACCACGGCGGCGCCAACCACCTGAACCTCAAACGAGGGCGACACTTCACTCATCTTTCTCTACCTTCTTCTACGCTTTAGAATCCTTCATCGGATGCGCATCCTCAGCAGCGTGCTCCGATACTTCCTTCTCGGCATCCCCAGTATCCTCAGGCTCAGGAGCTTCCTCCACGCCTTCCTGCCATTCTTCTTCCTCATCATTCATATTCGAGGCTTCTGCCACCTCACGGCGAATAGTAGTGCCGTCATTCAGCAGAATGAGCAGGCGGTTACCGTTCTTGAACTCCATGAGGAAGACATCCTCAAGTTCGACCTCAGCCGCACGCAACTGCAGGTACACCCAATCCTCGGTCTTGTGCGCATCCGCGATATCGCGAGTGACCAAGGTACCCTTCACAATCAGAGCAAAGTTCGGCACACCGTCACCCTTACGGATCACGCTCAGCGCACCGTTCGGTTCAATCTGAGCGAACTCAATGTCTTCCAGGTCGTAAATACCCTGCGCACGAAGGTCAGCAATCAGGCGCATCGGATCAAGAACCACATCTGCCTGCTGGAAGCTCTTAATATCGATATCACCATCCGTAATGACCGGCACGCGCTGCTCACGCACCGCCATATGCAGAAAACGAATCTTCGTGGTCGCCACGTTCAGCAGCTGAATCATGCACAGCGTAAACACCATGTAGATGACAAAGTAGAACAGGCTAATCTGCTTGCTGTACAACACGCCACCGAACACACCACCGATGACAAAGTTACCGATGGTATCAATCGGGGTCTGGTGCCCCGCCTGAGAACGGTGAGTCAGACGCAGGTACACCAAAAGAATGATCAGGCCAACGAAAATCTTTAGCAAACCATCAACGATCATCTCAACGGTCATAACAAAAATCTCCTAGAACTAAGCCCGGAAAATATCCGGCTCCAAATAAATGATGCGTGCCGCAGGAACAGCCTCGCGAATACGAACCTCAGCCGCGTCAATCTCATCAGCTACCGCACGACCAGTGTCAGCATCATGAATACGAATCTTTGCCGCCACCAGAATCTCCTCAGGACCCAGGTGCACAGTCTTAATGTGGATAATGCGCTCGCTATCGCCATCCTCAATCGCCGCACGAATCTTCGCCAAATCCTCCGGGGATGCCGCCTCACCTAGAATCAGCGACTTCATCTCCACCGCAAGGAACACGGCAATAAAGACCAGCAGAATACCAATAGCCAGGGTGCCGAAAGCATCCCACAGACCATTACCAGTCAGCAGAGTCAGCCCCACACCAAAGAGCGCAAAAATCAGACCCAGCAGCGCGCCCGCATCCTCCAGCAGAAGCACCGGAAGCTCCGGGTTCTTCGAAGTACGCAAGAAACGCATCCAGCTCTGCTTGCCCTTCAGCTCACGCGACTCCTTCACAGCAACGCGGAACGAGTTACCCTCCAGCAGGATCGAACCCACCAGAACAGCCACCGGAACCCACTGCCACTCAGTAATACCGTGCGGGTCATGCAGCTTCTCATAACCCTCATACAGGGCGAACAAACCACCCAGCGCGAAGATAATAATCGAAACAATAAACGCGTAAATATAGCGGTTACGGCCATAACCAAACGGGTGCTCCTCATCAGCCTGCTTCTGCGAAGCACGACCGCCCAGCAGCAACAGAAGCTGATTACCGGAGTCAGCCACCGAGTGAATAGCCTCCGCCAGCATCGACGAAGAACGAGTCAGCGCAAAAGCCAAAAACTTCAGCACCGCAATACCCAGGTTCGCGCCCAGCGCGGCAATAATCGCGCCCGAACCCGAATGACCAGAAGGAGCAGACATGATTTCCCTTTCTCAGCCCTAAATTAAAACTCTAAAACCTATGATGCTAAAGCGGCCCACCGCTGTACCACAGCCGTGAACCGCCCAAAATCTAGCGAGAAACTAGCGGGACACGCCACGCTGAGCCATCGCCGAAGCATACAGGCACACAGCAGCAGCCGTACCCACATTCAAAGACTCAGCCGAACCATAGACAGGAACAGCCACGCGCATCGTAGCGGCTGCCTTCTCCTCAGCGTTCAAGCCCTGCGCCTCATTCCCGAAAAGCCACATCGTCGGCTTAGAAAGATCAAAATTACCCTTCACGCCGGAAGGAGCACTCGCCTCCACACCGGCACGACGAGCCGCGGTGTACTCACTCAGCTCCTGCAGATTCACCGCACCATAGCCGTCAGCAGCCAGCACAGCAGTACCCTGAGACTTCACATCCTCCGCGAAATCCTCCAGCTGCACGCCCTGAATGATCGGCACATGGAACAGCGAACCCGCGGTAGAACGCACCGTCTTCGGGTTATACAAATCCACCGAACCCTTAGTCGTAATCACCAGGTCAGCACCGGCCGCATCAGCCACGCGAAGAATAGTGCCCGCATTACCCGGATCCTGCACACGAGACAGCACAGCAATCAACTTCGGGTTCAATGCGCCCTCGCCCCACAGCAACGAGAACGACGCATCCACCATAAAGGAAACCGCAATAATACCCTGCGGGCTCACCGAATCAGCCATCGCCTCCAGCACCTCATCGGTCACCACACGCATAAAGACGCGGCGGCCCTCCTCCGGGGTGGGGGTGCCGTACACCTGCTCCAGCAGCTCTGCAATATCCTCATGACGGTCAAAAGCCGCCTCCGTGACATACACAGCGTCCAGGATGGGGCTCTTCAGGTGCGCCTTCAATGCCTCACGCACAGCCTGCGGGCCTTCCACCAGGAACTGGCCCTTCTTCGTGCGGGCAGCGCGGGTACGCAGCTTCGCAATATCGCGCACACGATCTGCCTGCGGATTGGACATCACAACGGGGGTACTAATACGTTCAAAAAAGTTCACTCTTAAAGGGTACAGGCAAAGGCACACCCCAAAACGCAGAACAGCCACACGCACAACCTCGGATACGCAGAAAGCGGCCGCCCACACTCAAAAGTGCAGACGGCCGCTCATGACGCTTAAGTATCCTACCCCGAACCTAGATCTTCGAGGTAAGAACACAACCTAGGCTAATTAAGCCTTGGGAGCCGAGGTGTCCTCGGGCAGGTTGTTCTTAGCAATCTCAACCAGTGCGTTGAAGGCAGCGGGCTCGTTAACAGCCAGCTCAGCCAGCATACGGCGGTCAACCTCAACACCAGCAGCCTTCAGGCCCTGGATGAAGCGGTTGTAGGTCAGGCCCTGTGCGCGGGAAGCAGCGTTGATACGCTGAATCCACAGGCGACGGAAGTCACCCTTCTTCTTACGACGGTGGTCGTAGCTGTAAACCAGCGAGTGAGTGACCTGCTCCTTAGCCTTACGGTACAGGCGAGAACGCTGACCGCGGTAGCCGGATGCACGATCGAGAATAGTACGGCGCTTCTTGTGCGCGTTAACCGCGCGCTTCACACGTGCCACGTGTGTCTCCTTCGTCTTATGTCCTGAACAGCTCACATATCACGCTGAACAGGAGCGAGTCTTTAATCAGTGCGCACCACTATCGGTGCGCCAGGTGCAGAGAGTAAGCGTTGCTTACTTACCCAGCATCTTCTTGACAACCTTTGCCTGGCCGCCGGTAACGATCTGGTCAGAAGCCAGACGACGGGTCAGACGAGAGGACTTGTGCTCCAGGTAGTGGCGACGGTTCGCCTGCTGGCGCTTAACCTTGCCGCTACCGGTGAGCTTGAAGCGCTTCTTAGCACCAGAGTGGGTCTTCTGCTTCGGCATAGCTGCCGTTCTCCTTACATTCATCCCCCGCCACAACGGCGGGGTAGCTTAGTGGGGTTGAGCGATACACGCATCAGCCCCAAGGACCAAAGGTGAGGCACCCCCAACGAGGTGCCTCGGAACCGGCACCGGGTGAACCCGCAACACCCACCCAACGGTGGAGGCGCGTGCCCATCCTAAAGTGACGACCCGGTTCCCTACTCGGCGGAAGCCTGTGCCTTCAACTCGGCAGGCATAGCGTCTGCCAGAGAATTAGTTACGGGCTTCGCCTTGGTCGTGTCAATACGCTCGCGACCCTTGCGACCGCCGGCGCCCTGCTCACGGCGAGCCTCTGCCTTACCGCGAAGCGGAGCCAGAACCATCACCATGTTGCGGCCATCCTGACGGGGGCGAGACTCGACGGTGCTCACCTCAGCCAGCTCAGCCGCCAGACGCTCCAGCAGACGCACACCCATCTCGGGGCGCTGCTGCTCACGACCACGGAACTGAATCATTGCCTTGACCTTGTCACCACCGGAAAGGAAACGACGAGCGTGTCCAACCTTGGTTTCGTAGTCGTGGGTATCAATCTTCAGGCGGAAACGGATCTCCTTCAGAACGGCATTAGCCTGCTTCTTGCGGGATTCACGAGCCTTGATTGCGGCTTCGTACTTGTACTTACCGTAATCCATGAGCTTGCACACGGGCGGCTTCGCGTTCGGGGCAACCTCGACCAGGTCGAGTTCGGCGTCCTCAGCCAGACGCAGAGCGTCCTTCAGAGGGACAACGCCTACCTGCTCGCCACCGGGACCGACAAGACGGACCTCGGGAACGCGGATACGATCGTTAATGCGTGGTTCGCTAATGACTAGCTCCTGTGCTCTGTGGGTTTCCCCGTGAATACTATCCGTTGCGGGCACTAAAAAAGCCCCCGCAGTTACACAAGCGGAGGCACAAACCAGCGTACGCCGAAAGTAGCGTACGAACCCGTTCACCTCAAAACTCGCAAACTAACGCCTGCGGCGGTCAACCGGGTGGGAGGCATGCTCCACTTGCAAACTGCCTACAACCATACCGCAGAATCCCCGATAGACGCAAGGAAATAGACGCAAAACACCATAAAAATTGCGGGGACTCCCCCAGAAAGTCCACAGAAGCGCCCACTCTTAAGGACGCATTTACCGAAACAAACGAAATATGAGATTCTAGGACTATGAGCACTGAAAACACGAGTTTCCGCTTCACCGCGGAAGAAGAAACCCCCGTACACGGCCACACCGAACTCACCGAAGAGCAGGTCGAAGCCGTCAACGAACAGCTGCGCGACATCGCAGACGTACCCGCCATCGAAATCATCAGCTCCGCAGCCATCCACATGATGAGCGCCGCAGCCGTCAAGTGCGGCCTCGCAGCCGAAGAAAACGCCGACGACCTCAAGGACCTCGACGAAGCACGCAAGCTCATCACCGCACTGGCAGGCCTCGTCACCGCCGCAGCACCCGAAATCGGCTCCCAGCACGCAGCACCCCTGCGCGACGGCCTGCGCACCCTGCAGCTCGCATTCCGCGAAGCATCCCCCTTCCCGGACGAACCCGGCAAGGGCCCCGGCGAAAAGCTCACCGGCCCGGTGTACTAAACCAACTGGTGTACTAAGCCAGGACGTGCGCTAAACCAGCAGGCCTACTAAGCCATATCTGGTGTATGCCATCACGAAGCCCCGCATCCCTCGTATTGAGGAAGACGGGGCTTCGTCATATATAAAACCTATGCGGATAAGAAATCTACGCGGGCTAAAGCAGAGCGGTAGCTTTAGCGGGAGCCAGCGACCTCAAGAGCCTGTTCAAAACTAAAGTTACCCACATACAGCGCCTTGCCAAGCACCACGCCCTCCAAACCATAAGGCACCATAGAACGCAGCTTCACAAGATCAGCCAGCGACGCCACACCACCGGACGCCACCACCCGACAGGCAGTCTGAGCCAGCACCTCATCCAGCAGCTCCGCACCCGGGCCCGCCAGAGAACCGTCCTTACTCACATCCGTGACGATATAGCGGCGCACACCCGCGCTCTCCAGCCACGCCAGCGCCTCCGCCAAATCAGGCCCCGACCAATCGGTACCGCGAGCCACCGTCACCCAGCCCCGCTCGGGGTTATAACGGGCATCGAGGCCAAGAGCCAGAAGATCAGAATCGGCATAATGAGCCAGAACACCTTCAAGCCAGGAAGAATCCGCCAGAGCCGCACTAGTCACGTTCACGCGGTCCGGATTCAGGCTCAGGGCGCGCTCCAGACTCTCAGCATTACGCACACCGCCACTGACCTGAACACGAACCGGAGCGGAGCCGGTCATCCAGGCATTCTCGGCGCGGACAGCGGCAACCACCTCAGCCAGAACCTCAGTATTCGTGCCACGACCAAACGCCAAATCAAGGTCAACCAGGTGAATCCAGCGAGCACCAGCCTTCACCCAGGTCAGAGCCGCCTCAACGGGGTCGAGGCGCTGCTCACCACCGGACAGGGTGCCACCCACCGGGCGCACCGCGTAGCCTTCAGAAATATCAACGGCGGGCAGAAGTTCAAGAACGGGTGCAGACATTAGTTACCTCCCGCAGCAGTAGCGGAGTCACCAGAAGACAGGCGACCGGTCGCCGCCAGGGATGCAACCCAGCGGCGCATAAACTCCGCACCCAGCTCACCAGATCCCACCGGGCAGAACTGCACCGCCGTCAGCGGACCGTTCTCAACCGCCGCGATATAGGCGGGCTCGGTGACAGTCCACGTCACCGCCGGAGGGGCAATATATTCAATGCTCTGATCAAAAGCCCACTCAAAAACGCCGTGCTCAGATTTGAAGTGAGCCTCACCCTCAAGATCCTTGAGCAACGTACTATCGGAGGAAGAACGCAGGGCAGAAGCACCGGGCGCCAGGTCTCGGGCAGAAAGCTCCACGCTCTCACCGGGCCACTCCCCCATGCACTGCACCTGAACCTGCCCCATCTGCGGATGCTCCACCGTCACCGAGTCGAAGAGGCAGCTCAACGCCGCACCGGCAACCAGCACCGGACGACCGCCAGCAACACGGCGACCAATCACGCGCTCAGCGTCCTTAGCTTTCAGGTCTTCGTACGCCTCGAGAGAGCTCACACCGCCGGTCACCACCATGCCGTCAGCTTCACGCAACTGGTCGGGCACAGCGGTCACGATAACGTCCGCCCCCGCATCCTGAAGAAGCTTCACCAGAGGACCACGAGTTCCGGGTTCCCCCAAAACGGCAACCACGGGACGAGCGGGCTGAGTGGTCTGTACAGATTCAGTTTCGACGGGTGTGGTTGCAGCGGGTGTGGGTTCAGCGGGAACAGGCATCGGTGCGCTCCTATTTCATAGGCTCAAGAATTCGACTCAAGCGCTCAGCTTGAGAGATAGCGGGTTCGGAGTCAAGACATCAACCTCATGCAGAAGCCAACCACGTACGTGTCCATGCTTAGCGCTGAGTCTGAGGAATTTCCAGACGCTGACCGGCATCAACAGAGGTGCTGGTCAACGAGTTCAACTCCATAATACGAACCACAGTATCACGGGTGTCACCCTGCGGATCCACCGCCTGAGCAATATCCCACAGGGTCTCGCCATGCTTGACCACAACGACGGTTCGAGTCACCGAAGCGTTCTCCACAGAAGCAGAAGCCGCCGGGCCAAAGAAGCTAATAGCACCGAGCACAATCAGCGCCGCCAAAGTCAGCAGAGGCAGCCCCTTCAGGAAACCGCGCACAGTACCAAGACGACGAATAGAAGCGGGAACCGCGCGCAGAAACTCGCCGCCCTTAGCCAGAAGAACACTCTTCACGCTAGGGGTCTGCGCATCAGAAGCAGTCTGCGCGCCAGAAGCTACAGAGCGAACCGGTGCCTGAATAGAGCCAGCAGGGGCAGAAGCGGCGGGAACACGAGTAGGCTGACCCACCTGAGCGGGGCGAGGCGCATGAGCCGCACGAGAAGAGCGAACAGACTGCGAAGACGCAGGCACACGAGAACGCCCCTGCATGGTGCGGGCCGACACGGTGCTGGCGGACGCAGTGCGGGCGGGGTGAAGTACCACCAAACCTGCCGGAAGGTGTGCAGAAGTGCCACGAGAAGCAATAGGTGCTGCAGTAGTCATTGTGGTTCCTTTCTCTCAGCTCGCCCCGGGGTTGCCCCGCGGGTCTAGCAATGCCGAGCGATACCCGCTCGGAGGTCCTAGTTGAGTGATAACTATGGAGTGGTGATTGTTAGGCGATAACTATTGGGTAGCTAGTCCCTAGTTAGGTCAGAGCGTCGGATGCACCGGGCTGCGCTGGGTCGCACTGGGTGACCCCGGAACCCCATCCCCTGCGCTCTCTCTTCGCCAGATGCTCCCTAGAGCATCCAAGGTAGATCATGCGAAGAGAGAGGCAGAGGATTCGAATACATTCGAACACCCATTCACTCTCCTCTCCCGAAAGACTCCGGGTTGAATCTTCGAATATTTTTCGAACATTCACCCGTAAATCCTGAATTCCAGGAGAGATTCAAGAGTATATACGAACTCTTGTTCTAAAGTCTAGCAGAGATGTACTAAAAATTTCTTCGAGTTTCGAAGAAAAAATCTAGAATATTTGTTTGAGTTTTTCGGTGTAGTGTTCTACACTGGTGTCAAGAGACGTTCCACACGCTCCTGATGAGTCCTACTCACAGCAGGTTTCTGTACCCGTTACAGCTTGGTTCTGTATCTAAATGCAGGTGCTGCTGACTGAGTTTTATAGGGCGGAGGCGCATACTCGTTGCCCGCGTATCGCTCCGGCACGGATAGAATTCCTCCACCCCCTGACGAGATAAGACCAATTTCAGCAGAACCAAAAAATTTTTAGGACACCATCGGAAAACGTGTGAAGCACCCATCCGTGCCCCGACCGGACTGTGTCTCAAACAGACTGCAGAGACCGGAATACAGAAATCGGGGCACAGACCGAAGGAAAAGAAATGGCAACAGCACCCCGTCCGGCGCTGACCGCGCGCCAGCAGAAGATTCTTGACGCGATCCGCACCGAGATTGAACAAAAGGGTTACCCGCCGTCCATGCGCCAGATTGGTGACATGGTGGGTCTTGCGTCCCTGTCTTCGGTCACTCACCAGCTCGGCCGTCTCGAGACCATGGGCTACATTCGCCGCGACCCCAAGCTCCCCCGCGCCATTGAGGTGCTGGATGAGAACGGCGTCGGCATCCACGGTAGCGCTTCCTCTTCCCTGCCCGAGCTGCCGAACTTCGAAGTCGGCGATGAGGACCTCGTACCCGTTCCCCTGGTTGGACGAATTGCAGCGGGCGGCCCCATTACCGCCGAGCAGTCCGTGGAGGATGTGCTTGCCCTGCCCCGCCAGCTGGTCGGTAACGGCAAGCTTTTCATGCTCAAGGTCAAGGGCGATTCCATGATTGACGCCGCAATCTGCGACGGCGACTGGGTGGTTGTCCGCGAGCAGCACACCGCAGACAACGGCGATATCGTTGCTGCTCTGCTCGACGATGAAGCAACCGTAAAGGTGTTCCGTCAGGTTGACGGCCACACCTGGCTCATGCCGCGCAACTCCAACTACGAGCCGATTATGGGTGACCGCGCAACCGTCATGGGTAAGGTCGTCTCCGTGCTGCGTAGTCTCTAGAAAACCACAGCCTCTAGAAGATGCAGTCTCTGAAAGACGCGGGCTCTAAACAGCCACAGCATCTCAAAGAAGCTGTTTTAAACAACACAGCCTCTAAAAGACATAGCTACGAGGCTTTTAGCTCTCTATAGAAATCACCCCGGTGATACGTAAACGTTCACGTATCACCGGGGTGATTTCTATATGTCTAAATCTATATGCCCAAAACGGGGCGGCGGCGCGGCAAGGAATGGATCTCGCCCGAGCTAACGCTCAATACTCGCCGAAAGACGAGCCAGCGCACCAATCACGGCTGCCTTATTCTGCGTCGACCACATCGGCGGCATCGCCTTCATCAAGAAACCGCCGTAACGTTTAGTCGCCACACGAGAATCCAGTACAGCCACCACGCCGCGGTCAGACACCGAACGAATCAGGCGGCCCGCGCCCTGCGCCATACGAATCGCCGCATGGTGAGCAGAAACCGCCATAAAGCCGTTACCGCGGTGACGGTTCACCGCCTCCGTACGAGCCTGCGCAATCGGGTCGTCCGGGCGGGGGAACGGAATGCGGTCCATCACCACCAGGCGGCAAGAGTCACCCGGAACATCCACGCCCTGCCATAGGCTCATCGTTCCGAACAGGCATGAGTCAACGTCCTCGCTGAACTCCTCCACCAGAGCCTTGAGCGAAGACTCACCCTGCAGAAGAATGTTCAGGTCGCTATGCTCACGCATGTACTCGGCGGCACGCTCAGCGGCACGCTTCGAGGAGAACAGGCCCAGGGCGCCGCCCTCCGACGCCTCGCACAGCTCACGCAGACGCTCCAGCTGACCCTCGTGCACACCAAATCCCGGAGGCTTCAAATCTCCGGCAACGTACATGATGCCCTGCTTGCGGTAGTCGAAAGGTGAACCCACATCGATACTCGTCCAGCGCGGCGCACCCTCCCCTTGCAGTCCCAGGGCAGCGGCTGCAACATCAAAAGAGTCACCCACCGTCAGGGTCGCACTCGTCAAAATCACGGTGCGGTCAGCGAACAGGCCGTCACGCAACTGCAGGCCAACGCTCAACGGAGCGATATTCAGGGTCGCCGGGTCGGTATCGGAAGCAGCCACGTAGCGGCCGTTCTCCCAACCACCCTGACGAGAAATCCACAGAACGTCCTGCTCGCCCGAAGCCTCCAGAATGCGGCTGCTCATATCGTGCACCTCAGAGACACGCGAGCGCGCCATCTGCAGGCCGGCGTCAACGTCCTGACCGTCCGGTTTGGTATCGGACAGGGCGGTGCGGGCGGCATCATTTACCGCAGAAATAGCGGTCAAAAGGCGACCGTCCAGGCCCTTCAGAAGGCCCTCGGCAAGACCCTCGAAAGCGGTCTCCAGGGTGCCAGCAGCCATTTCCAGCGCGCCGGAATCAGCCTTCGAATGCTTCTTCACGCTACGTGCCGCACGGCGAACCATCGCAACCGTCAAAGAACCAGACACGGCACCGGTCACACGGTCCACCAGTTCATGAGCCTCATCAATAATGACCGTCTCATGTTCGGGCAGAACCTTCATGCCTTCAAAAGCGTTAATCGCCAGCAGGGCGTGGTTCGTGATGACAATGTCAGCCTCAGCGGCACGGCTACGCGCCATCTCGCTAAAGCACTCTTCCACCAGCGGGCAGCGGCGGCCCAGACACTCGGCGGCACTGACCGACACCTGAGCCCAGGCGCGGTCAGAGACGCCGGGCTTCAGCTCGTCACGGTCGCCGGTCTCCGTGAGGTCAGCCCACTCGCGCAGGCGCACCACTTCCTCACCCACGCGGGAAGTCGAAGAAGGCATGTCAAAGAGAGCATCCGGCTCGTCTTCCGGGTAGCCGCCCTCCAGCTTGTGCAGGCAGAGGTAGTTATTGCGGCCCTTGAGCAGAGCCACTTGCGCCTGCGACTCCGGGCGCGGCTCCAGCGCTTGTAGAAGACGCGGAATATCGCGGTTCACGATCTGCGCCTGCAGGGCAAGGGTCGCCGTCGCAACGACAATCGGCTGGTCCGACTCCCCCACCCGCGCCAGGGCAGGAACCAGGTAGCCCAGGGACTTACCGGTACCGGTACCCGCCTGGACCAGCAGGTGACGCTGCAGTTCAAGAGCCTGCGCCACATGCGCCGCCATGGTGCGCTGACCGGCACGATTCTGACCGCCAGTGGCGGCAACCGCCTCATCCAGCAGGGTCAGGGCATCCTTCGCACCGGGCAGGGTCTCAAGCTCCTGCCCGGTGAATCGGGTGCTGTCGGTCGCCGATCCGGGCAAAGTTTCCGGGGCGTTTTTGGGCGCGTTGATGCTCTCGGTCACGCTCATCCGCTCCTAGAGAGCCTCAGAGTTAGAGGGCTGCTCGGAGTCAGATGCGGTCGCCTCAGTGAGGGCGTGTGCCTCCGCAAGTTCCTCTTCCAGGACCTCCAGCAGGTCGCCCTCCAGCACATACTCGGACAGTTCGGAGGCGACATCCTCACGGACCAGAGCCACCACGAAGGTGCCGTCCGATACGAAATCGGTGCTCTTAATTTCGGCGTCCCACTCGTGCAGGCGCGAAATAATCTCACCGTGCGAGTACGGAATCAGCAGCTTCACCTCAATGGAGGGGCGCGGAATGGTGTCCGCAATCTTCTGCTTCAGCTCCTCAATACCCTCACCGGTACGCGCCGAAACAATCACATGCTCCGGCTCGCGCTGGCGCATACGCTCCAGCACGAACGGGTCGGCGGCATCCGCCTTATTCAGCACAATGATCTCGGGGATATGGCGGGCGTCAACCTCCGCGATGACCTCGCGGACAGCACGAATCTGCCCCTCCGGGTCCGGGTGCGAAGCATCCACCACGTGCAGGATGACGTCAGCGTCAGCGACCTCTTCCAGGGTGGAGCGGAACGCCTCCACCAGCTGGGTCGGCAGCGAACGCACGAAACCCACCGTGTCAGAGAGGGTGTAGCCGATACCGTCCGGGGTCTGAGCCTTACGGACGGTCGGGTCCAGCGTCGCAAACAGGGCGTTCTCCACGAGCACGCCGGCATCGGTCAGGCGGTTCAGCAGGGAGGACTTACCCGCGTTCGTGTACCCGGCAATAGCCACCGAAGGCACGCGGTTACGGCGACGGTTCAGACGCTTCGTCTCACGCGCCGGCGCCATCGCAGCAATCTCACGCTTAAGCTTCGCCATGCGAGCGCGCAGGCGGCGGCGGTCCATCTCAATCTTGGTTTCACCGGGACCACGCGAACCGATACCCTCACCGGCTGCGGCACGGCCACCCGCCTGACGGGACAGGGACGCACCCCAACCACGCAGACGCGGCAGCATGTACTCCAGCTGAGCCAGCTCAACCTGCGCCTTACCCTCGCGGGACTTAGCGTGCTGAGCGAAAATATCGAGAATCAGGGCGGTGCGGTCAATAACCTTGACCTTCACAATGTCTTCGAGGGCGCGACGCTGAGAGGGAGCCAGTTCAGAGTCGACAATGACGGTGTCGGCGCCGGTCGCCTCCACAATGTCCTTGAGTTCCAGTGCCTTACCGGAGCCGAGGAAGGTGCCGGGGTCCGGCTTGAGGCGGCGCTGAACCAGGCCGTCCAGAACCTCGGAACCTGCGGTTTCAGCCAGTGCCGCGAGCTCACGCAGGGAGTTCTCTGCGTCCTCTACGGTGCCTTCAGTCCACAGACCAGCCAGCACCACGCGCTCCAAGCGCAGCTGGCGGTACTCGACCTCGGTGACGTCTTCAAGTTCGGTTGAGAGGTTCGCGGTACGGCGCAGGGCGCGGCGCTCAGCGAGATCTTCCTGATCACCGTCATATTCGGAGTGCTCGCGCTGAACGTCAGAAATTTCGCGCGCGCGAGTATCCAGCACGCGGCGGCTATTGTTACCGTGGGTGCTGGAGGAGTTATCACTGTGATGCGCGGTACCGGCGGCGTCATAAGTAGTGACGGAGGCGGCGGCCTGGGATCGGCCCAGAACGCGGTCTACGGTGCGGCGCAGCTGCTCATCGCTGGGCAGCTTTTCGGTATCAGATACGGGGGTGTTCTTAGAATTCATACGATTCTAATTCTACCGCCGTTGCCCGCATCGGGTAGGGGGTTCGGTCGCCTGTGCGCTCAGGGCGTGCAAGCTATTGCCCCACCCGCGCATACTCTGCCCGTGTGCGGCGGGTTCTTGCCCTACCGGTACACTGGATAGCATGAGCGAGCAGCATTATTTCTCTGAAACCCCCGAGACCGAGTTCAAGCCCCGCCCCGTGCAGGTGGAGCTTGCCGGTCGCAAGGTCACTGTCACTACAGCCAACGGCATTTTCAGCCCCTCCGGCATTGATAAGGGCACCGCTATTTTGCTGCAGGAAGCACCCGACCCGCAGGGCGAACGCATGCTCGACATCGGCTGCGGTTGGGGCCCCATCACCCTGACTTTGGCGATGCTCGCACCGCAGGCGCAGGTGCACGCGGTGGACGTGAACTCCCGCTCCATTAGCCTGACCGAACGCAACGCCGCCGCTCTCGGCCTGTCCAACGTCACCGTGGGAACCCCCGAATCGGTTGACCCCGAACTGCGTTTTGACACCATCTGGTCGAACCCGCCGATTCGCGTGGGCAAGGAGGTTCTGCACGAGATCCTGCTGACCTGGCTGCCGCGTCTGGCGCCCGGCGGTGACGCCTACCTGGTGGTTCAGAAGAACCTGGGCTCCGATTCACTACAGAAGTGGATGGACGCGCAGCTTGAGGAGCTGCACCCCGGCGAGTTTGAGGTGTCGCGCTATACGACTTCGAAGGGCTTCCGTATTCTGCAGGTGCACCGCTACGAGGACTAAAGCCCCTGGCGCTGATTCCTCTGGCGCTCATTGCTAAAAACGTAAAAGCGGCGGGTGTTTTCTGAATGTGTTATCAGAAAACACCCGCCGCTTTTCTCTATAAAATCTCTGTTCTAAAACAGCACGTTATCGCAGCACGACGGTTGCAACCATCTGCGCCGGACCAGCCAGAACAACATGCTCCAGGTCATCCGGGCCCAGCACGAAAGTCACCGCGAGGGTACCGCCGGGCACATGCACCAGCCACTCATCCGGTGCTTCCTCGCCGCCCCAGAAACGGGTCGCAGCAGCAGCCGCACACGCGCCGGTACCGCAGGACAGAGTCTCGCCCACGCCACGTTCGTGCACGCGCATACGGATAGCGCCCACATGCGCGCCGCTCTCAACGTCCAGGTCGACCGGCACCACAAACTCAACGTTCGTACCGTTGACCGGGGCGGGGCTCACCTGAGGCAGGCTGTGCAGGTCCAGGCCGTCCAGCTTACCGTCAGAGCCGAGCATCACCACGGTGTGCGGGTTACCCATCGAAATGGACAGGCCAGCACGCGGAGTCTTCAGGCCGCGAGCAGACACCAGGCAGTCCTCGCCACCCTCGCGGGCAGCCTCACCGTGAATGAAGCTCCACGGACCCATATCAATCGCGTAGCCCTCTTCGGTACGCGCCACAGTCTTCACGCCGGCACGGGTACCAATCTTGACGGTCTCGCCCACCTCAAGCTCAATCAGGCCCTCAGTGCGCAGGTACTCCACGAACGCGCGCACACCGTTGCCGCACATTTCAGCGATAGAGCCGTCACCGTTGCGGTAGTCCATGAACCAGACAGCGTCCGGGTGCTCCTCGAGCAGCTTCTGGCCCGCGCGGGAGGCGGTGCTGCGGGTAGCACGAATGAAGCCGTCCGCGCCAATGCCGAAGTGGCGGTCGCAGACGCGGGCTACCAGCTCGGGGGTAAGGGCAATTTCTGCGTTCTCATCCGTCAGAAAGATGAAGTCGTTACCGGTGCCGTGACCCTTGGTGAGGGTCAGGCCTGCCAGCTCGCCCCAGATGGAAGGGTTCTCGCTCATATGCTGTCCTTAAGGTTGGTGACCTGTCCGTTTATGATTTTACCGCGCCGACCGACTCGACGAGGTATCTGTTCGGCTGCGGCTCGTTATTGTGGCTTATCGGGTGCTTTCGCGGATGATGGCTTCCGCTTCGTCGGCAAGGGTGGGTGAGAGCGCGTCCAGCCAGTGCACGCGCGGGTCCGCGCGGAACCAGGTCAGCTGGCGGCGTGCAAACTGGCGGGTGGCAATCGTCGTATCCTCAATCGCCTGCTCCACGCTGTAATCCTCATCTTCAAGGGCGCGGGCAAACTGCGCGTAACCAATCGCGCGGGAGGCGGTCTTCCCCTCCTGCAGTCCCTGCTCGTTCAGGGTGCGCACCTCGTCCAGCAGGCCGCGCTCATGCATCAGCTCCACGCGGCGGTGCAGACGCTCGTGCAACAGGGTACGATCCATATCCAGGCCAATCTGCACGCTCTCAGTCACGTACTCGCGCACCGGCATGAACGCCGAGAACGGGCGGCCCGTCACCTCGAACACCTCCAGGGCTCGAATAATGCGGCGCTCATCCTTCACCCGCGCAGCCGACTCCGGGTCGACCTCCGCCAGGCGGGCGTGCAGAACACCAATACCCTCGGTACGTGCCTGCTCCTCCAGACGCTCACGCACCCGCGCATCCGTGCCGGGAAACTCCAACTTATCCAGGGCGGCACGCACATACAGGCCGGAACCACCCACCAAAATCGGGTACCGGCCACGGGCACGAATCTGCTCAATCAGCTCACGGCTACGCTCCTGAAACTCTGCCACGGACGCCTCATCCCGCACGTCCATAATGTCCAGCAGGTGGTGCGGAACGCCGCGCATCTCCTCCGCAGTGACCTTCGCGGTACCAATATCCATACCCCGGTAGAACTGCATAGAGTCAGCGTTAATGCACTCACCGTTCAGGCGCAGAGCCAGCTCAATGGCGAGCGCGCTCTTACCGGTGCCGGTCGGGCCCACAATAGCGATAACGGGCAGAGTTTCGGAGATAGTCATGCGCCCCATTCTACCGGTTCCCCCACCCCCACTTGCGGTGAGGATGAGGACCCGAAGAACAGGGCGCATGATTCGATATAGGTTTTAGGGGCGCAGACCGATGGTCGGCATGCCCAGACCCACCGGCGCACCGGGCACCTGGGTGGTGCCGGTACCGCAAGAGTCAGCCTGGGAGCGGTCCCACGCGTCACCGGCGCGGGTGCGGCGCAGCTGGTACTGCTCGGCGGTCGGGTCAGAAATCAGGTGGAAGGAACCAGCCTCGGTAATCGGCACGGTCACCATGTCGCCGGGGCGCGGAGTCTCGCAACCTTCGGGCACGGAGAAGTGCACGAGGCGCTGGTCCGGGCCGCGGCCCGAGAGGCGGTGAGTCTGCTCAGCCTTACGACCTGCCTCGGCAACGACCATCAGCTCAACGGTCTTACCGAGCTGCTTGCGGTTCTCTTCGCCGGCGATGCGGTCCTGCAGGGCAATCAGACGCTCGTAGCGTTCCTGCACGACTTCCTTCGGAATCTGGTTCTCCATGGTCGCCGCGGGGGTACCGGGGCGGATTGAGTACTGGAAGGTGAACGCGGAGGAGAAACGAGCCTGCTCCACAACCTTCAGGGTGTCCTGGAAGTCCTCTTCCGTCTCGCCGGGGAAGCCCACAATGATGTCGGTGGTAATCACGGCGTTCGGGATGCGCTCGCGCACCTTGTCCAGAATGTTCAGGAACTTCTTGGAGCGGTAGGAACGGCGCATGTCCTTGAGCACCTTGTCGGAACCGGACTGCAGCGGCATGTGCAGCACGGGCATGACGTTCGGGGTTTCGGCCATCGCGTCGATCACGTCGTCGGTAAACATGGCCGGGTGTGGGGAGGTGAAGCGTACACGCTCCAGCCCCTCAATCTCGCCGCAGGCACGCAACAGCTTGGAGAATGCCTGGCGGTCGCCGAACTCCACACCGTAGGAGTTCACGTTCTGACCGAGCAGGGTCACCTCAATAGCGCCGTCATCGACCAGCGCCTGAACCTCGGCGAGAATGTCGCCGGGGCGGCGGTCCTTCTCCTTACCGCGCAGAGACGGCACGATGCAGAAGGTGCAGGTGTTGTTACAGCCCACCGAGATGGACACCCAGCCGGAGTACACGTGGTCGCGCTTGGTCGGCAGGGTGGAGGGGAAAACTTCGAGGGATTCGAGCAGTTCTGCCTGCGCCTCGTGGTTGTGGCGGGCGCGCTCCAGTAGCGCCGGCAAGGAACCAATGTTGTGGGTACCGAACACGACGTCCACCCAGGGTGCCTTCTCAATGATGGCGTCCTGGTCCTTCTGCGCCAGGCAGCCGCCCACAGCGATCTGCATGCCCTTGTGGGCGCGCTTGACCGGCGCCAGCTGACCGAGGTTGCCGTACAGGCGGTTGGAAGCATTTTCGCGGACCGCGCAGGTGTTGAACACCACCAGGTCGGGCTGGGTGCCTTCCTCAGCGCGAACGTAGCCGTTAGCCTCCAGCAGGCCGGACATTCGTTCGGAGTCGTGCACGTTCATCTGGCAGCCGAAAGTGCGCACTTCGTAGGTGCGGGGGCTGGTTTCGGGGGTCTGGGCGGAATCGCTGAGGGTCGAAGTCATGCCCTATAGGGTATCCGATGGGGGATAATGGCTCTATGCAGGTTTCCCTTAGTAGCAACTTTCCGGCTCTGTCACCGAACGATTCTTCCGCCCCCGCCCCTGACGGGGAGCTTCTGAACACCCTCATTGAGGAGGCGATTGCCGCCTACTCCCCTGTTCCGCCTCAGGCGAGCGCTGATTCTGCCTCGATGCGTCAGACCCTGATGCAGCTGCTCAGCTGGGCGCATTCTTTGGAGCAGGTGGCTGCCCGCACGGTTGAGCGCGTGCAGATTCTGGGCACCGGCATGCGTTCCGTTGTGGTGCGTGTGGCGTATGAGCCTGCCGCCGAGTCTGCCCAGTCTTTCGAATCTGCACAGTCTTTGCCGACCTCGATTATTGTGAAGCGTTACCGCCGTAAGGATTCGACGGTGAACGCCGGCGGTTTCGGGTACCTGCGTGAGCGCTACGGTTTGGAGGCGCTGAACCGGCAGGTTCCGGGTCTGTTCCCGCAGCTCTACGGCGCGGATCCTGAGCTGCGCGTGCTGGCGCTGGAAGATGTGAGCGCCGGAACCGTTGAGGGCGAGCAGTATTCGGTCGCCCACGCCCTACTGGAGGGCACCGAACAGCAGGCGCTGGACGCGCTGAACTACTACATTGAGGCGTATCGTTCCCTTGCCGCCAGCGGCATTATGGGCGAGGCGGTGGAGGATTACCGCCTGAACCTGGCGCGTGCTGACCGCAAGGCACAGTTCCCGGGCGCTATTGCCTCGCCGGGGTTGGCCGAGCGCGGTTTGAAGAAGCTGTACGGTGTGACTGATGAGGCGCGCGCCCCCGAGCACGATGCTGACAGCCCAGCTTCCAGCTCTGCCGCGCATGGGGACGCGCCCGTTCTTCCCGCCGCCGTTGAGGAGCTGTCCTTCCGTTTCCGCCGCGTTCTGCAGCCTTTCTTTACCAAGCGCCCGCCGGTACCCGAGCAGTTCAAGCTCAACCGCGGCAGGGTATATATGCTCTCTTCGGGTGATTTTTCGCCGCAGAACGTGCTGATCGGTTCGGCAGACGGCGCGCAGGTACGCATGGTCGATGCGGAGGGCACCTGCCTGCACCACCGCGGCTTCCCCTTCGTTGAGGCGATGCTGGGCTTCCCTTCCTCGCCGGAGTACCCGCGCTACCGGGTGGACCGCAAGAAGGCGCTGCCGGCGCTGTACTCTGCCCTCTTTGAGGACGCCCCGCTGGATGAGCACCTGGCGGAGGATTTGGCGGTGTGCACGGCGGTGACCGTGTGCGCTCTGTTGGAGCTGTACTCTTCTTCGGCGCGTTCCGATCTGTTGCCTCGTATTCGCCGTGAAGGTGCGCAGCTGATGCGCCTGCTCCTTGAGATTGCCGGTTCTCAGGATGCAACCCTTGCCGAATTCGCGGACCGTCTGGGGGCCGCTGAATAAGCAGCAGAGTAAACAGCGGATATAGCCTTCGACAAGGCGTTTTATAAAGCTCAAAACGTAAAGGGGGAGCCCGCCACAGAGTGTGTCTGTAGCGGGCTCACCCTTTATTGTGCCTATTATTTTCACGGTCGCCCCGGCATGGGTCTATTCGTGCGTGCGAACCGTATTTATTCGCCCTCTACCAGAGCTCGTCCTCCTCACCGTAGGCGGCAAGCTCCTCACGAATCACCGACATCGACACCGAAGAGGAGTACCCGCGGCGCGCGAGCATCCCCAGCAGGCGACGGGTGACCCTATCCTTCTCGGCGCGGTCGCTCAGATCCATGCCGGGGCGCAGCTTCTTGCACACCAGCTCGGCGGCGTCCTCACGTTCCTGCTCGTCGGTGCGCTGGGCCAGGGCGTTCTCCGCTTCCTCGCCGCGCACCCCGCGCTCAGCGAGCTCACGGCGTAGCGCGGCGCGGGAGAGCTTCTTGGTGCGGCTCTTCTGCGCCACAAACGTTTGGGCGTATTCGGCGTCGTCAATGAGTTTTGCCGCCTCAAATTTATCGAGCAGCGGCTCAATGAGCTCCGCGTCGAAGCCTTCTGCCTGCAGCTTCTTCCGCAGCTGACCTCGGGTTTTTGCCGAGTACGCCAGCTGGTTGTACAGGATGGTTTTAGCGCGTGTGTAGGGGTCTGTTTCTTCCGCGGCTCGGGCGGCACGCACCTTCTGCTTCCAGGAAGGCACGTTACTTTCCGGTTGTGAGGAAGCATGTCCCATCTGAGAGCCGCCCGGTTGGGAGCCGCGTGCTCGAGAACCACCCTTTGGGGATCCAGCCGAAGCGGCACGGCGCTTGCCAATACCGACGCCCTGTGCTTCCTCCTCGGCAATACCGCGAATGAGTGCTTCTTCGGCGGGGGTGAGTTCTTCGTTCAAGCTACTTCCCTCCCTAAATAGGTTGCTCCCCGAGCCGCGGCCCGCAGGACTCTTGCGGGTTTCCTCGTCGTCATTTCGAGCCCCGAAGGCGGGCGCGTAGGGCGATCGGCTCCGCATTTTCTCTTGCTGCGCCGCACTCATGCGGCGGAACCCGCGCTTGTAGTCGGTGTTCTTGGAGGCACGCGAAGACTTGCGTTTCTTCTGCTTATCCCGCTGAGCGGCTTGCCTCTCGATTTCTTCCTTTTCTTCGGCGGTGAGCCCCGATCCGATGGAGGCGGCACCGGCTCGACTCATGCGCCCCGCCGCCATAGGGCGCGGCTCGGCACCGCCGGGGGTGAAGGCACGAGCGGGCGCTTCGTCAATGGAGACGGCGGGTAGGTTCGGGTCAACGAGCAGGCTACGGCGCGGCGATTCGCCATCTCCCCCAGAACTGCCATCTTCAAAGTTGCCGGGCACAGCCTGCAGGGGCAGCTCGGGCACGCGGAACTCCCCGGCGTAGTCGCCGCCGTTATCGCGGGCGATGCTTTCTTCAACAAAGCCGTGCGCGGCGGGGTGCCAGTCCGGGAACTCCTCAGCGGCTACCGAATCCGCGGTCCTGTTCCGCACCCACTTTTTGGGTGCGTTTTCTGTGGCCGCTGACTTCTTCTGAGGCGCTGGCTTCTTCTTATGCGCGGGCTTTTCAGCCTGCCGCGCTTTCGGCTTAGGTTTCTGGGGTGCGGTTTCTTGGCCCCCATGCTTCTTCGCTATCGCGTCTGCGGGTGCCGCTTCGTCCGAGGGCACCCAATATTCCCCCGCATAATATTCCCCTGTGTACTCTGCTTCAGGGTACAAAGGCTCTGCCGGATACGCAGGTTCATCCTCGTAGGGAGGCTCGTCAGGGTATGGGGGCTCATCCTCATACGGGAGCTCTCCAACAATAGGAGGCGCAACAACAGGAGGTGTCTCCCAGTTGAGGGTGGGCTCCGCCAGGGCGGCGGGCGCCTCAAAATTGAGCGCCTCGAAGCCGCCTACCTCAACCGGCGGGGCGGTAGATTCAAACGAACCGGTAGCTTCAAAGGAAACAGGCGCAGAGAAAGTCGAGTCCTCGAAGGCAGGGTCATGGAAGGCTGACCCCTGCAGAGCTGAGGAGCCGAAGTGCGGTTCGGTCGCATCCAGCGCCGCAAAACCAGCGTCGCCGTCACGCGCGCTGTTTCGCTCGTGCTCTTCATGACCGTTCTGTTCCGTCATGTTCAGTTCCTCCTCTCCCCTGTGTTGGCTCGCTTGATGGCCCGTGCGCCGGGGTTGTACGGCGCTCCCCCATTGTAACGAGGCTTTATCTCGGCGCCCCCGATACTCCCCTTAATGCACGCCCGTTAATGCGCTTCCGTTAACGACAGATTGCCGTGCACCGTGCGGAATGCACAGCACACGGCAATTAGTCGTGGCGTTAGCAAGAAGCTACGCGGGCCGGTTTAGAACTCCTCAGCCAGCTCGTCCAGCGGGTCGTTACCCTCGGACTCAGCAGCTGCCTGCTCGTCAGCTTCTTCCTCAATGATGCCCAGCTTCACCAGAACCTTGTACTGCAGTTCCTCGGTGAGCTCGGGGTTGTCCTTGAGCAGCTTACGAACGTTCTCGCGGCCCTGGCCCAGCTGCTCACCGTCGTAGGTGAACCATGCGCCGGACTTCTTGACGATGTCGTTCTCCACCGCCAGGTCCAGGATGCCGCCCTCAACGGAGATGCCCTCACCGTAGAGGATGTCGAACTCAGCCTGCTTGAAGGGCGGAGCCATCTTGTTCTTCACAATCTTGGCGCGGGTGCGGTTACCGATCGGGTTAGCGCCGTCCTTGAGGGTCTCAATGCGGCGGATGTCGATACGGACCGAAGCGTAGAACTTCAGCGCCTTACCACCGGTGGTGGTTTCGGGAGAGCCGAAGAAGACACCAATCTTCTCACGCAGCTGGTTGATGAAGATTGCGGTGGTGCCGGTTGCGGAGAGGCGGCCGGTAATCTTACGCAGCGCCTGGCTCATGAGGCGAGCCTGCAGACCCACGTGGGAGTCACCCATGTCGCCTTCAATTTCGGCGCGGGGAACCAGCGCGGCGACGGAGTCGACGACCACGATATCAACGGCGCCGGAACCAACCAGCATGTCCATGATTTCCAGTGCCTGCTCACCGGTGTCGGGCTGAGAGACCAGCAGCTGGTCGATGTCCACGCCCAGCTTAGCCGCGTAGATTGGGTCCAGTGCGTGCTCGGCATCGATAAACGCCGCCACGCCGCCTGCCTTCTGAACGTTCGCTACAGCGTGCAGCGCAACGGTGGTCTTACCGGAGGACTCGGGACCGTAAATCTCGATGACGCGGCCGCGGGGCAGACCGCCAATACCCAGAGCGGCATCCAGGGCGATAGCGCCGGTGGAGATAACCTCGGTCTTGGTGATTTCCTTATCACCCAGGCGCATGACTGCACCCTTGCCGTAGTTCTTGTCGATCTGTGCCATCACGGCTTCAAGTGCCTTGGCGCGACCCTCTTCGGGAACGCGAGCTACGCTCTGAGACTTGGTGTTCTTAGCCACGGTAGTACCTCGTTCTTTGTGTTGTCAGTGGTTGACGGGAGTAATGTTTCTTCGGAATCGGTGGGACTCGTAATCGAGACCTTGAAGGTTTTGGCCTACCGGTTCCTTCTGAGACTACTCTAGGGTCACAGCCTGACAGGATAAGGCCATTTTTTAAAATCTGTGGAAAACTTTGAAGATTTTTCCAAAAAATTCCTGATGTGGAAAAGTCTAGCATGAGTCGAACAAAATTACGACCCAGTTTCGAATAAATCGGATAGGGTTTCGGCATATATTTTCGAAAAACCCCGGATTATCGGCTAATTATTCGAAAATACCTCCCGCGCAGGCGCTAGCACTCGAACAAACGGCAGGCCCCGCCCCTACGCGAGAAAACGCCAGACTCACCGACTAGCGCAATGGCTCCTTATCGGGACCCAGGCGGCGCTCCTGCGGAATCTCCTGCTCCTCACAGATCGCAAGCCACACATCCTTCGGGTTAACGCCCTGGTCCAGCGCCTCCGCAGCGGTCACATGCCCCAGAGAGCCCAGCACCAGGTCCCGCGCAAGTACCGGAGCATACCCGGCACCGAACTCATACTCCATGCACGCCCAAAATTCGCTCAGCTTCACAAGCGCTCCTTCCGCTTCACCGCTAGTTTGCTTCATAATTCGTCACATCGCTCGGTAATAAACCGAGAATAAGCGATGCCGCACACCCACCTTACGGGGATGCACGGCATCGCTTCACGTTTAGTGCGGCATGTGCCGCCTCGCGTTACTTCGAGAGAATGTAGTAATCGCTCTTGTACTGCTCAGACATCTCAGCCGGAACAGTATCCGGGATCTGAACGCCCTCGAGAACCGCCATACGGTCGGCAACCTCACGCAGCATCTGGGACATCGGAATGTCCAGAGCCTGGCAAATCCATGCCAGCAGTTCGGAGGAAGCTTCCTTCTGACCGCGCTCAACTTCGCTCAGGTAACCGAGGGAAACACGGGCACGCTGGGAAACCTCACGCAGGGTGCGGCCCTGACGCTGGCGAACGTCGCGAAGGACCTCACCGATTGCCTGTCGCAGGGGAACAACCTTGGCTTCCTCAACGACCGGGGCGGCCTGTCGGGGGGTCTCCTCGATTTCCTTCCACTTAGTAATGCCATTAATCGATACGCGCTGCTTAGCCATGAGCTTCTATATCACTTTCCTGAGTAGGTATTCCCGACGCGCGGGACTGTACATAGTTAAGCCTAACTGATTTTTGGAGCGTGAGCTAGGAGCCCCGCCATTTTTGTCTTTTTCTTACGGCTTGTATCTATTCAAACAGACGAACCTATGCCTTTATTCCCTCGGAGCTGAAAGAACCCTGTGAATATATTTGAACCGTAAAATTTTTTCTCAGGTAGGCGCTGCACAGACGACTACACAGCCGTTCCAGGCGCCGCACAGCACAGCACAGCACAGTCTAGCCCAGCACGCTACGCCTGCTCGTTCTCCAGAACCCCACCGGCACCGCCGCGCACCGCACGCGCCAGCAGGGCAATCGCATCCGCGCTCGCCGCCGCACGAATCTGCGCCCGGTCCCCCGAATAGTGCCGCTCAAACACCTCAGAACCGGACGGGGAACACACACCAATATAGACCGTACCCACCGGCTGACCATCCGCAGAATCAGGACCGGCAACACCCGTGGTCGACACCGCATAATCGGCACCGCACACACGCGCCGCACCGACCGCCATCTGCACCGCCACCGCAGGATGCACCGCTCCCTCACGTGCCAGCAGCTGAGCGTCCACGCCCAGCACCTGAGACTTCACCTCGTAGGCGTACGAAATCACGCCGCCGCGGTAATACGCGGATGCGCCCGGCACCGTACAAATCGTGCCGCCAACATCCCCGCCGGTCAGCGACTCAGCCGTCGCCACCTGCACCGGGCCTTCCTGGGAGGCACGCAACCGCACCGCATCACGCAGCAGCAGCGCCGCCGCCTCCGGGGTGCCGGAGAAAACCTCAGCGGAGGAAAGCCCAGCGGACAGAGCATCTTCAAGTACGAGGGGAACCATCATTCTCTCCTTTCAGCGGCGCACCGCCGCCCGAACCTTACGCGGTACACACCGCACCGCAGGTACAGCGAAGGGGAGCAGCACACGCCACTCCCCTCGCCTCTAGTTACCGCCGCCCTGGGAGGCCTGAGCCTGCAACCAGTTACGACGCAAAATATACGCATCACGCACATACACCAGACCGGTCCACACGGTAATCGCGGTGACCGCGCCCATCAGAACCCAACCCGGAATCAGCCAACCGATACCCAGCTGCCCCAGCGGCAGAAGCATCAGCACCAGCGCCACCGTCTGCAGCACGGTCTTAATCTTGCCGCCCTTACTAGCGGCCATCACACCGTACTTAATGACGAACAGGCGCATGATCGTAATGCCCCACTCACGTAGCAGAATCACAATCGTGACCCACCACCACAGCTCGCCCAGCGCCGACAGCACAATAAACGCCGCGCCGGTGAGGAACTTATCGGCAATCGGGTCAGCAATCTTACCGAAGCTCGTAATCAGATTACGCGAGCGCGCCAAGTAGCCGTCCGCCCAGTCCGTGAGCATGGCAAGAATGAAAATAATCCATGCGAGCCAGCGGTGCGTTGGATCAGCGGCACCAAAAGTACCGCCCGCAACCAGGGCAACGATAAAGAAAGGAACCGCAATAATACGCAGAACCGTCAACACATTCGGCACATTCCAGTTCGAAGGTTTCGCTGTGCTGACCGCACCTGCGGGTGCGGAATTGCGAGCTTCACTCATAACGGCTCCTTACGGGTAGATGGCTTTCGACGGTGAGAGACCGCGTACGCACCGACACCTAAACGTATCGGGGGTACGCAAACACCCCGTACCGTCCATTATACGTGTGCCGTAGCAGACATCACAGGGACGATGCGGGGTGCATGTCGCGCGCTCACTCAACTGAGTGGGTCAGCCGAGCGGGCAGGGCGCTGAGGCACTAGCGGCCGGTCAGCTGCCAGGCGTCCTCCGAGCCCTCATCATCGGGCTCATCGAAATAGTCGGTGACCGGTTCGCCAGGGTCAACCGCGTTCGCGTACGGGTCAGCCGCCGGAGGCTCCTCACCGCGAATACGCGCCAGGGTCGCCTGCAGGTCATCCGGGCGGACCAGCACCTCACGTGCTTTCGAGCCTTCCGAGGGGCCCACCACGCCCTGCGACTCCAGCAGGTCCATGATGCGGCCAGCCTTCGCGAAACCCATGCGCAGCTTACGCTGCAGCATCGAGGTCGAACCGAACTGGGTCGTAATCACAATCTCCGCCGCCTGCAGCAGATCGTCGAGGTCATCGCCGATTTCCTCATCAATCTGCTTCTTCGCGGCAGACACCATCACGTCCTCACGGTAGATGGTCGGCGCCTGTTTCTTCACGTGCTCAACCACGGCGTGAATCTCAGACTCAGATACCCACGCGCCCTGAACACGCATCGGCTTCGAAGCACCCATCGGCAGGAAGAGCGCATCACCCTGACCAATCAGCTTCTCTGCGCCGGGCTGATCCAGCACCACGCGAGAGTCAGTGACCGAGGAGGTTGCAAACGCCATACGAGACGGAACGTTCGCCTTAATCAGACCGGTCACCACATCCACCGACGGACGCTGGGTCGCCAGCACCAGGTGAATACCCGCCGCACGCGCCAGCTGCGTAATACGAACAATCGCCTCTTCCACGTCACGCGGAGCGACCATCATCAGGTCGGCGAGCTCGTCAACAATCACCAGCAGGTACGGGTACTCGTGCACCGTGCGCTTGCTACCGGGATCGGGCTGAATCTTACCCTCACGCACCGCCTTGTTGAAGTCGTCCACGTGCTTGTAGCCGTAGTGGGCGAGGTCATCGTAACGGGCGTCCATCTCACGAACTACCCACTGCAGGGCCTCAGCGGCCTTCTTCGGGTTCGTAATGATGGGCGTAATCAGGTGCGGAATACCCTCATAGGCGGTTAGCTCCACACGCTTCGGGTCAACCATCACCAGGCGCACCTGGTCCGGAGTCGAACGCATCAGAATCGAGGTAATCATCGAGTTCACAAACGAAGACTTACCCGCACCGGTCGCACCAGCGACCAGCATATGCGGCATCTTCGCGAGGTTCGCCAGCACGAAACCGCCCTCAACGTCCTTACCCACACCCATGACCATCGGGTGGTGGTTCGCGTGAGCCTGCGGGGAACGCAGCACATCACCCAGGGCAACGGTCTCACGGTCCGTATTCGGAATCTCAATACCAATCGCGGACTTACCCGGAATCGGGGACAGAATACGAACATCCGGGCTCGCCACAGCGTACGCAATGTTCTTGCTCAACGCCGTCACACGCTCAACCTTCGTGGCGGGACCCAGCTCAATCTCATAGCGGGTCACGGTCGGGCCGCGCGAGAAGCCGGTGACCTGCGCATCCACCTTGAACTGCTCCAGCACGTTCGTCAGAGCCTCAACCACGTGCTCGTTGACCTCGGAGGATTCCTTAGCGGGCGGGCCAGAAACCAGCATCTCCTCAGAAGGCAGCACGTACGCGCCGCGGGAGGACTGCACAACCTGCTCGCCGCGCGCCTGCTCGGTGGTCGCCACCTGAGTGTTGTTCTGCAGCGGGCGGGATGCACCAGCCTCGGGCGCTCGCGAAGCCGCGGGAGCCGCGTTCTTCGGGTGCGCACCCGGCGAGTGCATGCGGGTCGGAATCGGCGGCTGCGCCGCTGGTGCGGCAGGAGCCTGGGATGCGGAAGCCGAGGTAGCAGACTGCGCAGGGTTCACCACCTGGTGAGGCTTGGTCTGCGGTGAAGCTTCCTCAGAAGCACCGAAGCCGTCATATGCCTCAACGTCAAAGAGAGGCTCCTCGCCAGGAATACGGTTCACGCGGCCGTTCGCCACGGCGGCGCGCTGCACCTGGTCCAGGCGGGCTGCGGGCGCATCCGACGCCTCAACGTCAAAGAGGTCAGGGCTGCTCGAATAAGCACCGTTCTGTGCAGAAGAACCCTGGGCGGACGCACCCTGCGCGGCCGGTGCCTGGTTGAGGCGACCGGGCAGACGGGACAGACGGTTCGGCTTAGCCGCCGGGCGCGTCTGCTGAGCGGATCCCTGCGCAGAATCCTGTGCAGAGTCCGCCGGCTGTACCGGCATCTGCGTGGTCTCCGGGTGAGTCTCATCCACCACGGCACTCACGAATGCTTCATCACCGGCGTACTCGTCCAGGGAAGAATCGGTCGAGGCAGCGGGAGCAATGCCCAACCAACCGCGCAGACGAGAGAACAGGCCGCCAGACTTCGGAGCCGTACGCGCCGGCTTCTCATCCTCGTACAGGTAGCTGCGGTCGTGCTCCTCAGCGTTCAGGTCCACGGTCTGAGTCGCATCCGAAGGGCTGTCCTTCGCGGAGGTTCGAGTCGTGCCGTTCGGTTTCTCGCCCAGAGCCAGTCCGACCAAATGCAGGGTACGCGGCACCACCTGACGAATCGGAGTGTTCGTCAGAACCATCAGACCGGCAATACCCAGCAGCAGGTGGATCAGAATCTCAACGAACGCAATACCGCCGCTCACACGCACAATGGGGGTGCCCAGCAGCACGCCAGCCACGCCACCACCAGCCCAGACGGCGTCAAAACCATCCGCGAAGGTCGGGTGACCCGCATGGCGAGCAAAGAACAGCGAGGCCGCCACCAGCATGATGAAGGAGCCCACCGCTACGCGGTTATTACGTTTAATCAGGTCGGGCCCACGGAAAATGCACCACGCCATGATGAGGCAGAACACCGGGACCAGCAGGGCGCCCTGACCGAAAATACCGCCCAGCATGGTGTGCCAGGCGTCCAGGGGCGCACGCAACAAACCGAGGGAGGTGTGGGCACGCCAGTTGTACCACTCCACTCCGGCGCTGATCAGGCCGAACAGCAGGATGGTGAGCGCGCCGCCGTCACGGCGGTCTTCGGGCGCAAGGTCGGTGCGCACCGCGCCGATGGAGCGGAAGAGCCCACCGATAGCGTGAGCGATGCTCAGCCAGACGGAGGAGATAGCGCCCGCTACAGGGTTCGCCGCATTGGCACCGCGCTGGGCACCGCCTCGGGAGGTGGTGCGCTTGCGGGTGGTCTTCTTAGTATTTGCTTTAGTAGAGGTCGTGTTACGACCCTTCGTGGTCCGTGGAGCCATACCTTTTAGGGTATCAACCTTCCCGTTAATGTACCGATTCTTTCGTTATCAGTGAGCTAAAAAGTGTGCCCCGCCCGGTGCCTATAGAGGTGTTGATAGGGCACTGATGAGGCACTTCTCCCCTACTGCGGTCGCGCTTACGCAGCTTTTCGCGTAGCTTTCGCGCATACATTCGGCAGATACACGGCAGGCGGGGCCGACACCAAGTATCGACCCCACCTTTTCGCTATGCCAGGCAGTTAGCCTCGCGCAGAGTATTAGTTCTTCGCAGCCTTCGAGGTGTTCTCAACCACCACGGGAACAATCATGGGCTTGCGGCGCAGACGGCGAGAAATCCAAGCACCGATGGTGCGGCGCACAATCTGCTGCAGCTGCTGCACGGTGTGCACCTTCTCGGGTGCGCGGTGCAGAGCATCTTCCAGAGCGGCGGTAATCTTCGGAACAATCTCGTCAAAGACCGAGTCGTCCTCAGCGATACCGCGAGCGTGAATATCCGGGCCGGTCACCACGCGCTTAGTTGCGCGGTCAATGACGGTCACGATGGACACGAAGCCCTCTTCACCCAGGATGCGGCGGTCCTTCAGGTCGCTCTCGGTGACCTCACCGACGGAGCGGCCGTCAACGTACAGGTACTCGCAGGGAACCTCGCCCACCACGGACGCCACGCCATCGCGCAGGTCCACGACGGTGCCGGACTCGCAGAGCAGCACGTTCTTCTTCGGAACGCCGGTCTCCATCGCCAGGTCACCGCTAGCAATCAGGTGGCGAACCTCACCGTGAACCGGCATAACGTTCTTCGGCTTGAGGATGTTGTAGCAGTACAGCAGCTCACCCGCGGCAGCGTGACCGGAAACGTGAACCTTCGCGTTGCCCTTGTGCACCACGTTAGCGCCCAGCTTCATGAGGGCGTTAATGATGCGGAAGACGCTGGTCTCGTTACCGGGAATCAGCGAGGAGGCGAGCACCACGGTGTCGCCGGGCTCAATCTGAATCTTGTGGTCACCGTTCGCCATGCGCGACAGTGCCGCCATCGGCTCGCCCTGCGAACCGGTGCACATCATCACGATCTGGTCGGGGCGGTAGTCGTCAACCTTCTTCAGGTCCACCAGCACGTTGGCGGGAACCTTCAGGTAGCCCAGCTTCTCAGCAATGGTCATGTTACGCACCATGGAGCGGCCCACGAGCACGACCTTGCGGCCACGCTCAGCGGCTGCATCCAGCACCTGCTGCACGCGGTGAACGTGCGAGGAGAAGGACGCCACAATGATGCGGCCGCTTGCGTCACGGAAGACGTTCGACAGCACCGGACCGATGTGCTTCTCGGTCGGGGTGAAGCCGGGAACCTCAGCGTTGGTGGAGTCCGGCAGGAACAGGTCCACGCCCTCCTCGCCCAGGTGAGCAAAGTGGCGCAGGTCGGTGATGCGGCCGTCCAGCGGCAGCTGGTCCATCTTGAAGTCACCGGTGTGCAGAACCTTGCCGGCCTTGGTGCGGATGTAGACAGCCAGCGCGTCCGGAATCGAGTGGTTCACAGCAACGAACTCGCACTCGAACGGGCCGAAACGCTCCACCTGGTGTTCCTTCACCGCGAGGGTGTAGGGCTTGATGCGGTGCTCGGCGAGCTTTGCCTCAACCAGTGCCAGGGTCAGTTCGGAACCGACCAGGGGGATGTCGGGACGGCGGCGCAGCAGGTAGGGAACCGCGCCGATGTGGTCTTCATGGCCGTGGGTCAGCACCATGGCAACCACGTCGTCCAGACGGTCGACAATGTAGCTGAAGTCGGGCAGGATCAGGTCCACGCCGGGCTGGGACTCTTCGGGGAAGAGCACGCCGCAGTCAACAATCAGCAGCTTGCCGTTGATTTCGTACACGGTCATGTTACGACCGACTTCGCCCAGGCCGCCCAGGGGCACCACGCGCAGGGTGTCCTTCTTCAGGCGGGGAGGGAGGGGAAGATTCGCTTCAAAGACGCTCATCGTGTGTCTCCTCTTTCTTCTATGTTTTCTTGTGATGTCTGTGATTCGTAGGCGACGCTTCGTACCGCAAGCGCTCCCGCCGGTTCGGCTCTCACATGCCGAGGAGGTGGGGTGCTGCCGGTGCGTCCAAATCACCGAAAGTATTCAAAAGTATTCGGGGGCGTAGTGCGCGGGTGCCTCTGCCTAAGCTGGGCCCCTGTCTGAGTGGGGGCCGAATCATTGGGCGGTAAACCGTGGCAATACGCCAGAGCGGACCCCTCACCCATTGCTAGGTGTGGAGTCCGCATCCGTTGACTACATCATGCGCCCCAAAAGCGGGGTGTGACGGTAGCCTAAGTCCTCTATATATACGCGCTCTGCACGATAAGTTGTGCAGGTTCTGCGTTAAAGTTTAGGCGTTCTTCAGGGTGTGAGCGATACTCGAGGAGAGCAAGTCAGCTCGCATAGCCTGGGCAACCTCCGGTTCGGAGAGTACGTGCGGCAAGCGAACGACGGGCTCATCCAGCACACCCTGCCAGGAGAGAATTTCCTTGGCGGCAACGCAACCGGGGGCACGACCCATGGTTGCTCGGACAATCGGAGTCAGTTCCAGGTGAAGACGCTGAGCCTCCACCAGGTCCTGTGCAACGACAGCATCAATCAGGGCACGGAAGAGTGCAGGTGCCACGTGTGCGGTCACCGAAACGAGGCCGACGGCGCCCATTGCCATCCAGGGAAGGGTCAGTCCGTCGTCGCCGCTGTAGTAGTGCAGGTCGGTGGTTGCCATGACCTCGGTTGCGGCACCGAAGTCTGCCTTGGCGTCTTTCACCGCTACAATACTATCAATTTCTGCAAGGCGACGGTAGGTTTCGGGTGCGATGGGGATGCCCGCACGACCCGGAATATCGTAAAGCATGACGGGGGTCTCAGTTGCCTGCGCAACGGTCGCAAAATGGGCGTAGACACCCGGCTGAGTCGGCTTGTTGTAATAGGGGGTCACAACCAGCAGGCCGTCCACACCAATCTTTTCGGCACGGTGCGCCAGCTCAATAGTATGCGCCGTATCGTTCGAACCAACACCGGCAATAATCTTCGCGCGAGAACCGACGGTATCCTTCACAATCTGGAAGACGCGCTCGTTCTCGTCATCGGTCATGGTGGAGTATTCACCGGTGGTACCGCAGACCACCAGACCATCGTGGCCGTTCTCCACAAGGTAGTTCGCCAGGTCTGCGACCTGCTTTTCATCAACGGAGCCGTCCTTCGCGAAGGGGGTCACCATTGCGGTCAGGAGGCGACCGAAGACGGGTTCAACAAAAGTACCGGGGTTCGAAAGGTTCTCAGACATATGTCCAGAGTACGCCCGAAATGCAGATTTTTCCGTTAGAACGCATAAGTTTTCATGCGTGTTCTACTATTCGGACTCTTTCAAACCCGCGGTACTTCCACGAGAGCCTATGAAACCGGGCACATAGCCTCGGCGTTATCAGTCTCATACCGAAAATAAATGTGGCATTGACTAGGGATCGCAGGGTCAGAGCCTAACGCATGCCCTTCGCCTGACCGCCCGAACGCAACGCCCACGCGTTGCGCATCGCCGCACGGGCACGCTTGCGTTCACCACCGGCATCGTACATGCACGCCAGGTTGAACCACGCCTTCCAGTTCTCGGGGTCCTGCTCAACCGCCGCCGCAAAGCCTTCAAACTCCACCGCCGCCGCCTCACGGTCCACACGACCGGAGGGGGTGCGCGGCAGGGTATCCTCCGCCAGCTCACCCGAAGCAGCCAACTCCTGAGCCATACGCTGAATACGAGCACCGAAAAGCACCTCACGCACCAGCGCCCACGCACCCAGAATCGGCAGCAAAATCATACCCGCGCCAAGCACAATGCCAGCCACCGAACCGGAGGTGAGCATCACGAACCCCTGCTGCGCAATGTGTACCAGGTACAGGGTCAGCAGCGCGCAAGTCAGTGCCGCGAAGGTCTTACCCCAGCCGCCGGCATCCACCGTCACAAAGACGGCACTAAAAATCAGCACGCCCAGGATAGAGGCACGCGCCGCCAGAGGCAGCGGCAGAATCAGCACGGTCAGCACCATCAGCACGCAGGCGCAGACAGTCCACAAACGTAGCGAAGTCCACCAGGGGCTACGAGCCTCGGAAGATACCGGCGAGGTGTCGGGTGAAGTCTGTTCAGACAATATTCTCTCCTAGGACAAATCCATGTAGGCGTCCAAGCCCACGCTCAAACCCGGATGCGCCGCCACCTCACGCACACCCAACAGCACGCCGGGCATGAAGGAGACACGGTCAAAGGAATCGTGACGAATCACGAGCTGCTGACCGGGATCGCCCAGCAGAATCTCCTGATGCGCCACCATGCCGCGCAGACGCACCGCGTGTACGTGAATATCGTCGACCACGGCACCGCGCGAGCCCAAAGGATCGGAGGTGGTGGCATCCGGGCTTGCGCCCACGCCAGCCTCCGCGCGGGCGGCTGCCACCTTGCGGGCGGTGTGCACAGCGGTACCGGAGGGGGCGTCCACCTTGTTCGGGTGGTGAATCTCAATGATTTCTACCGATTCGAAGTAGCGTGCCGCCTTCGCCGCGAACTCGGTGGCGAGAATCGAACCAATCGCGAAGTTCGGGGCGATGAGCACACCCACCTCGGGGTGCTCGGTCAGCAGTTCGCGCAGGGAGTCCAGGCGCTCGGGGGTCCAACCGGTCGTACCAACCACCGCGTGCATACCGTGCTCCACCGCGAAACGCACATTCGCCTCGCTGGATTCGGGAACGGTCAGGTCAATAACAATCTCTGCGCCGGCATCGACCAGCTCCTGCAGGTCGTCGCCACGGCTCAGTGCCGCCACCAGGTCCATGTCTGCGGAGGTGTTGACGGCGCGCACCGCCTCAGAGCCCATGCGGCCTGCGGCACCGAGTACCGCTACCTTCCAGATTTTTTCGTCGCCCTCGTGGGCCATCTTCTCTCCTCCGTAGCTTTTGTGCACCCCGACGATGGGGCAGACGCTGTGACGTACAGCCTCTATTATCCCCCGTGTGGGCGCGGTGCACGCCATCGCACACACGGGGTGAGATGCCCTGCGGAACCTCAGCGGCATAAAAAGCGAAGTAATCTAACCGTCATACAAGCCGTTTAATACGTTATCTAAAGTTAGCAACCATATAATTAGGAAGTATTTCTATAATTTCCATCCTACGGAGTGCCTTGACAGTATGAAGTCCCTCTTTACCTCCTCCGTGCGTCCAGATGAGGCTAACCGGCGTTATATTCTGCCGGGTCTGGACGGTCTGCGAGCAATCGCTGTGCTCCTCGTGATGGTGTACCATTTCTGGCCCACCGTACTACCCGGCGGCATGATTGGCGTGGATATCTTCTTCGTCATCTCCGGTTTCCTGATTACCTCCCTGCTTCTGCGTGAAGGTGCGCTCACCGGCAAAATTGCCCTGGGCAACTTCTGGATCCGCCGTGCCCGCCGACTGCTTCCCGCCATTACCCTGCTGATTCTGGTTCTCGGACCGGTCAGCCTGCTCATTGGCGGCGATATTCAGGTGAACCTCGGCCGACAGCTCGCCGGTGCGGCGACCTTCTCGTCCAACTGGATTTCTATTTTTGCCGGTAACGACTACTTCACGCAGACCTCCCCGGAGCTCTTCACGAACTTCTGGTCCCTGGCGGTGGAAGAACAGTTCTACGTGGTGTGGCCGCTGCTGATTGTTGCGGCTGGTCTGTTGCTGCGCCGCCGCTGGCGTCGTTTTAGCGTGGTCATGGTGCTGGGTATTATTGCGTCGCTGAGCACCGCCACCGCTCTTCTGATGTCTGGCGCACCCATTAGCCGCGTCTACTACGGTACCGACACGCACCTGTACGGCCTGCTGCTCGGCGCCCTGCTGGCGTTCGCGCGCCCCTGGTCGCTGTACCCGCCGCTGCAGCAGTCCGTGCTGTACCGTGTGGCTCAGCCCTTCGGCCTGGTCGCGTTCGCCCGCGTCATGATCAGCTGGCTGTCCCTGTTCGCGCTGATTCCCTACGCAATTCTGGTTCCCGAGTCGGCACCCGGAGCGATTCCCTGGGGCCTGTTCGGCGCCTCCCTGCTGGCGCTGGGCGTGATTCAGGGTATGCTGCCCGATATGCTCGCTGGCGCCTCCGAAATACTGCGCCGCCTGCTGAACTTCGCTCCCCTGCGCTGGGTGGGCGAACGTTCCTATGGCCTGTACCTGTGGCACTGGCCGCTTGCCGTGGTCATGCACTACCTGCTGGGTGCGGACCGTTCCCCGCTGGTGAACGTGGGTGTTCTGGTGGCGACCTTCGCCATTGCGGAGATGTCGTACCGCTGGGTTGAGACCCCGATCCGCCGCTACGGTTTCCGCGGTAGCGCTAACCGTGCGGTGGCGGCTTTCCAGTCCTCTCGCACCAAGTTCCTGCCGGTTTCGGTGGCTCTTGCCGCTGTTGTGGCGGCTGCTTCGACCGGTCTGGCGGTACACACCGCTCCGGCGATGACCACCGCCCAGCAGTCCGTTGAGGACGGCAAGCGTGCCGCCGCTGAGCGTCTGAAGGCACGCCAGGAGGCGCAGGCTGCGAGCGCATCTGCAAGCCCGAGCGCTGCGGGCAAGGACGCGAAGGCTTCGGCAAGCCCCTCGGCTTCTAAGGCTGCTACAGGTTCGGTGGATTCTTCGAAGGTGACCATTGTGGGTGACTCCATTGTGGTGGCTGTGTCCCCCGAGCTGTACGACAAGATGCCCGAGGCATCTATCGATGCGGCTGAGGGACGAACCATTGCTAAGGCCCTGCCGATTATTAAGTCTATGGGTTCCAACGGCCAGATCCGTAAGACCTTCGTGCTGTCGGTGACCGCGAACTCGACCATTCTGGATGGTCAGCTCGACGAGGTTCTGGCGGCTATGCCCGCCGATTCTAAGCTGGTGCTGGTCACCGGTTACGGCCCGCGCAACCTGACCTGGATTGACTACTCGAACGGTAAGATTCGTGAGTTTGCGGCTCAGCATTCTGATCGTGTGATCATTGCGGATTGGAACTCTACGATCCGCCAGGCTCTGCAGACTCAGAGTGGTCTGCTGGCCTCTGACGGTGTTCACCCTGAGGTTGCTGGTCAGGAGCTCTACGCCCAGGTGCTGATGGAAGCTATTGCCAAGGCACAGAAGTAGTAGCTCTCAGCGGTAGCTTTTTCGGTTCTGCCGCTCATGCTGAGCGTCAAGAGCATGGGCGGCAGAACACTCGGAAGCACTTCTTGGAAGTATCTCTTCGTAGATACCGATGCACACAAAATGCCCGTTCCCTCCCCCGCTTTGGTGGGGTGTGGGAACGGGCATTCTATGCCTTACCAGCGTTGTGCGTTAGGGATGTTCAGGGGTTAGCGCACGATGGTGGTAATCATCTGCTGCTGCCCCAGGTACGCCGCCAGGTCGCGAACCTCCTCCAGGGAGACCGCGCGAATCTTCTCCAGCAGCTCATCGGTGCTGGTGAACAGTCCAGAGTCCAGCTCGGCGCGACCCAGGCGGGACATGCGCGAACCCGAATCCTCGCTACCGAGCACGGTAGAGCCAGCCAGCTGGCCGCGGACCTTCGTCAGCTCCTCCTCAGTAATACCGGCGGTGGCGAGCTTATCGAACTCGTAGCCCATGACCTCACGCACCTGCTCGGTCTTAGCGGGCAGGCAGCCCGCGTACATGCCGAAGTAGCCGGCATCCGAGTACGCACCGGAAAACGCGAACGTGCTGTAGGCCAGGCCGCGCTTCTCACGAATCTCCTGGAACAGGCGCGAGGACATGCCCGCACCGAATGCGCTGGTCAGCACGCTCATCGCGTAGCGGCGGTCGTCACCGGCGATAATGCTCGGGCAGCCCATCACAATGTTGGTCTGTTCGAAGCCCTTCTCCACCTCACGCAGCTCGCTCAGCGGAACAATGCCGCTGTCGGTGCGTACACGACGCGGTGCCGGTGCCACGCCCTCCTGCAGGTTCCAGCCGTAGCGGGTCAGCGCCTCCAATACGAGGCGGACCATGGTGCTGTGCTCCAGCGAACCAGCGGCAGAAATGACCAGGCGGTCCGGGGTGTAGTAGCGCTTGTAGTGCTCCCACACGGCGTCACGCGGCACCTCGGTAATCTCCTGCGGGGTACCGCCGATGGGGCGGCCCAGCGGGTTCTCTCCCATGAGCTGCTCCACGAAGTTCTCGAAGGCAACGTCGGTCGGGTCGTCCTGGTCCATGGCGATCTCTTCGAGGATCACGCCGCGTTCCTGTTCCAGGTGAGCCGGGTCCAGCAGGGCGTTGGTGACCATGTCGGTGATGACGTCCACCGCCATGGGCGCGTCATCGTCGAGCACGCGCGCGTAGTAGCAGGTGTGCTCCTTAGCGGTCAGGGCGTTAGATTCGCCGCCTACCGCGTCGAAGGAGGATGCAATGTCCAGGGCGGTGCGGGTGCCGGTGCCCTTGAACAGCAGGTGCTCCAGGAAGTGGGTGGAGCCAAGCATGCCGGGGGCCTCGTCGCGGGAGCCGACTCCCACCCAGAAGCCGATGGATACGCCGCGAGTACCGGGCATTTTTTCGGTAATCACGCGCACACCACCGGGCAGGATGGAGCGGCGCACCTCATTGCCGCCTACACCCTCGTAGATGAGGCGGCCGTGCTCGTAGTTGAGCTCTTCGGCGATGGCCTCAAGCTCGACGGGCAGGGAAATAGACATAGGGAGAAGAACCTTTCAACAGGTACGTCTGAAGGTAAGCATTCCCGCCCCACTGCCTGTAGGCAGTCCCACAGTTGGTGGGGTGGGTGAGCATCAAAAGATGCAGGGCAAGCACAGCGAAGGGGCGCCCGACACACCCGGCGGGGAGTGAACCGCACCGGGTGCGCCGAACGCCCCTCATCACTTAGCGGGGGTTACGACTACTCGTCGTCGCCACCCTCAACGACCGGTGCCAGCGAGAGCTTGCCGCGGTCATCAATCTTGGTGATCTCCACCTGGACCTTCTGGCCCACGGAGACAACGTCCTCAGCGTCAACAACGCGCTTGCCGTCGTTGAGCTTACGCATCTCGGAGATGTGCAGCAGACCGTCCTTACCGGGGGTCAGGGAGATGAACGCACCGAAGTCGGTCACCTTCACTACGGTACCCAGGTAGCGTTCGCCAACCTCGGGAACCTGCGGGTTAGCGATAGCGTTCACTGCCGAACGTGCAGCCTCGGCGGAGGGGCCGTCAGCTGCGCCGATGTACACGGTGCCGTCGTCCTCAATGGAGATGTCTGCGCCGGTGTCTTCCTGGATCTGGTTGATCATCTTACCCTTGGGGCCGATGACCTCACCGATCTTGGCTACCGGGATCTTCACGGAAATAATGCGCGGTGCGAACTCGCTCATCTCATCCGGTGCGTCAATCGCGCTGACGAGCACCTCGAGGATGTGCAGGCGAGCCTCACGTGCCTGGGTCAGTGCGCCAGCGAGCACGGATGCGGGGATACCGTCGAGCTTGGTGTCCAGCTGGATAGCGGTCACGAACTCGGAGGTACCTGCAACCTTGAAGTCCATATCGCCCAGTGCGTCTTCCGCGCCGAGGATGTCGGTCAGGGCTGCGTAGCGGGTCTCGCCGTCAACCTCGTCAGAGACCAGGCCCATTGCGATACCTGCAACGGGTGCGCGCAGCGGCACACCGGCGTTCAGCAGGGACAGGGTCGATGCGCAGACCGAACCCATGGAGGTCGAGCCGTTGGAGCCCAGAGCCTCAGAGACCTGACGGATTGCGTAGGGGAACTCTTCGCGGGAGGGCAGCACCGGGGTGATTGCACGTTCTGCGAGTGCACCGTGGCCGATTTCGCGGCGCTTGGGCGAACCCACGCGGCCGGTCTCACCGGTGGAGTACGGCGGGAAGTTGTAGTGGTGGATGTAGCGCTTGGACTTGACCGGGTGCAGGGAGTCCAGCTGCTGCTCCATCTTGAGCATGTTCAGGGTGGTGATACCCATGATCTGGGTTTCGCCGCGCTCGAAGAGCGAGGAGCCGTGAACGCGGGGCAGGATTTCGACCTCAGCGGTGAGCTGGCGGATGTCGGTCAGGCCGCGGCCGTCGATACGGACCTGCTCGGTGAGGATGCGCTGGCGAACCACGTGCTTGGTCAGGGCAGCGAATGCTACGGAGACCTCGTTGGAGCGCTCTTCGAATTCCTTACCTTCGCCGGTGAGAGCTTCCATGAGCTCTTCCTGCAGCTCAGCTGCCGCTGCTTCGCGTTCCTGCTTGCCAGCGATGGAGTACACCTCTGCCAGGCGGTCTGCTGCGAATGCCTCAACTGCTGCGTCGACGTCCTCACCGTGGCCGCCGAAGAAGGGCAGTTCCAGGGCGGGCTTGCCTGCGCGAGCCACCAGGTCAGCCTGCGCCTTGCACAGTGCTGCGATGAAGGGCTTAGCTGCTTCCAGGCCCTCTGCGACAATCTCTTCGGTGGGGGCAGTCTGGCCGTCTTCCTTGATGAGCTTCCAGGAGTTGTCGGTTGCTTCTGCCTCAACCATCATGATGGCGACGTCTTCGGTACCGTCAGCCTTGGTGACGATACGACCTGCAACAGCCATGTCGAACACAGCGTTTTCCAGCTGGGAGTACTTGGGGAAGCAGACCCACTGGCCGTCGATCAGTGCCATGCGCACGCCACCGATGGGGCCGTTGAACGGCGCACCGGACAGGGAGGTCGATGCGGACGCAGCGTTGATTGCGAAGGTGTTGTAGATTTCGTCCGGCTCGTAGGTCAGGACGGTCACAACGACCTGAACCTCGTTGCGGATGCCCTTGGTGAAGGCGGGGCGCAGCGGGCGGTCAATCAGGCGTGCAGCCAGGATTGCCTCGGTGCTGGGGCGGCCTTCGCGGCGGAAGTACGATGCGGGAATCTTGCCGCCTGCGTACATGCGCTCTTCCACGTCCACGGTCAGCGGGAAGAAGTCGAAGCCCTCACGGGGAGACTTGCCGATTGCGGTTGCGGAGAGCAGGGTGGTCTCGTCATCGATGGTGACGAGGACGGAGCCAGCAGCCTGCTTTGCGAGGCGGCCGGTTTCAAAGCGCACGTGGCGCTTACCGTGAATGCCGTTGTCGATTTCGACTTCAGCAAACTTGATTTCGGGACCTTCCACGGTTCCTTCTTTCTTCTTGGCAGGCCGTACGGCGCACGAGTCGGCCTTCGATAGGAAACCACGGCACCTCTCCCCCGCCTTTTCGTGTGCTTGACGTGTGTCGGCACGGTTGTGGGAGTGGTGTTATTCCGTAATTCGCTACCGAGGACCGCGGCGTGTGTGCCAGTACGGCCTTCTGTTCTTTCTTTCAGGTGGGGCGGCGTCTTCTACCGATTTCTCGCAGTGAATCTAGCGTTGGAATCTAGCGCCGAATCTAGCGAGCGGAAGATGCGCCCCTCAACGCGGCAGTACGGACGCGCTGGCGCTACCCGCCTCCGTGTTGGAGGGTTGGTAGTGCTGACAGCACGTCCGCACACACCGCCTAAAGGCGATTAATCACCACAAAAGCGTCAAGACGCTCCTGTTTTATCGGCGCAGACCCAGGCGCTCGATCAGCGAACGGTAACGCTCGATGTCGACGCTCTTCAGGTAGCCGAGCATGTTGCGGCGACGACCAACGAGGATCATCAGGCCACGACGGGAGTGGTGATCGTGCTTGTGGAACTTCAGGTGCTCGGTCAGGTCGGCGATACGACGAGACAGAACTGCAATCTGAACCTCGGGCGAACCGGTGTCGCCCTCGTGGGTTGCGTATTCCTTGATGATTGCCTGCTTGACAGCGGGATCCAGTGCCACTTTTAACTCCTAGAGTTAGTACCGCATACGTCCCGTACGGACGGTTGCCGCCGGGTGGTGGGCTTACGCCCTGTAATACACGTCGTCTACTGCGGACTGCAGACGCGTTCTTCCCATTCTACGCTACCGGGGCGCTTTCGTGGAAGGGTGAGCAGAAGCCGGCGACAGGTAGCTCATCACACTACCGGTCGCCGGGCTTCACAGTCGGGTTCTCACGCCGAGTCCTCGCACCGGGCTCTACGTTTATTCAGTGGGCTCTACGTTTATTCGGTGTCTGTGCTTCTGCTCCCTATGCTTCTGCTGCTTCTGCACGAGCGCGCACAACCACGAGGCGGTAGTAGACCAGCAGGAACAGGCACCAAATTGCGCCCATCACCAGCGCCAGCTGGGTGTCCGCGAAGCAGCCGAAGAGCACCACGATAAAGACCATGAACGCCAACGCCATGTAGCTCAGCCACAGGGGCTGGTGTACCGGCTGCGCCTCGGTATCGGCGCCGCTACGCTTGAAGGCAATGTGCGCCAGCAGAATCATGACCCACACGAATACGGTCGCGAAGGTTGCCAGGGAGGCGACCACCTCGAACGCGTTCTCGAAGAGCACGTTCACAATCACGCCGACCGCCATAACCAGCACCATGATGAGGGTGGTCATCCAGGGCGCACCATTCTTCGTAACCTTCGCAAAGGAAGCCGGCGCCAAGTTCTGCTTCGCCAGGCCGTACATCATGCGGCCGGCACCGTACACGTCCGCATTCAGCGCAGAGATTGCGGCGGTAATGATGACCACGTTCAGAATCGAAGCGGCAGCCGGAATGCCCAGACCTTCAAAAATCTGCACGAACGGCGAGTTCGCCTTCGTCACCGAGTACCAGGGGTACAGGGACATGATGACCGACAGGGTCAGAATGTAGAAGATGAGGATGCGGAACGGCACCGTGCGAATCGCCTTGGGAATTGAGGTGCGCGGGTCCTTCGCCTCACCGGCGGCAATACCGATGTTCTCGATACCGCCGAAGGCAAACATCACCACGGTAAAGCAAGCGAGGAAGCCGGTAAATCCGTTCGCGAAGAAGCCGCCTTCAAGAGCCCAGAGGTTCGTAACCGAGGGCGCTACGGAGTCGTGTGCCTGCACGCCCACGAAGAGCAGAATCACGCCGCCAACGATCATGGCGATAATGGCGCTGACCTTCACGAGCGTGAACCAGAATTCGGTTTCGCCGAACGCCTTGACCTTCGCCAGGTTAATGGCGAGCAGAATCAGCAGAACCGAGACGATCCAGATCCAGGAGGGGCTGTTCGGGAACCAGAACTTCATGTACACGGCAAAGGCGGTGACGTCCGCGATGGCGACCAGCGCCATTTCCAGGGCGTAGGTCCAGCCAGTCACAAAACCCGCCCAGCGTCCAAGGTAGCGGGTGGCGTATTCGGAGAACGCTCCGGAGACCGGGTGCGCCAGGGCGAGTTCGCCCATTGCGCGCATTACCATGAACACTGCAGCGCCACCAATAACGTAGGCAAGCAGCACGGAGGGGCCCGCCAGCTGAATGGCGGATGCAGAGCCGTAGAACAGGCCGGTGCCGATGGCGGAGCCGAGGGCGATGAACATGATGTGACGCAGGGAGAGTCCACGCGCTAGCTGCGGGCTCTCGGAGGTAGCCTCAGCTACGCCCTGCTGTACCGGGGATGAGTCCGGAGTGGTATTCATCTTCTTCTTTTCCTTTACCTCGTGGGGTGTACCCGCCGGTGGCGGGGAAACTTATCGGGCGGTGCCGCAGCTTAGCAGGTGGCTGAGAGCGGTACCGGTTGATTCACTCCCCATCGAGTGATGGGGCGATGCGCAGAAGGTGTTGCCTTCGCGCGTCGCCCCGTCGCATCCCCACCCAACCGGTACGGTGGGAGGGAACGCAAAAGACGGCGGGAAGGCAACGTTGCCTTTCCGCCGTCTTTTCGTCAAAGACTACTTCTGTCGCTTACGTCCAATGACGATAGAGCACAGAGCGGTTGCAGCAGTCACGGTGTAGACTGCAGGCCACGCGCCAAGCTTCTTGGCGAGCGGATGAGCGGCGCCGAACGCGCCGAGGTAGACAGCGGTGAGGAAGGTGGCACGGCCTGCGCCAGCCTTACGCTTCCAATTCTTGTAAGCCACGGCACCGCACAGTGCCAGGACAGCGCCACCGAGCGGGCGGATGCCGGTGCTAGATGCAACCTTGTAGCCACCGAGCAGACCGGTGACGGAGGCGAGAGTCGGGCAGAACTTCACGACGTACTCCTCTGTGAGATCGGACAGTTTCCTCATTCATAGTACTCCACGACACACAGAATGTATATTCACCGCGGTTAATATTTCTGCGTTTCTTACGGACCGGGTACATCAGGTGCCTAATCAGAAAAAGACTGGGGTACAAAAACCAGTACAAAAAGACCGGCACAAAAGGACCGGGGCGCAAAAATACCGGGACGCAAACCCGTCAGGTTCACGCCCCGGCACTTGCCGCATGCGAGCTCACATCGTGCCGCATGCTCTGGATCGTTAGTTCTAGAGCTTTAGAGAGCCAGCTCCAGCGCCTCCAGCTGCGCCTCGGTCCACAGCTCAGCAGCCAGCTGCAGAGCGTAACGAGCCGAACGAGGAGCCACCACATCCACGGAGAGGTGGAAGTCCTGGTCAGCCTCCGGGCCGCACAGATCAGACACGCAACGCACTCCGATAAACGGAATCTCGTAGTTGTGGCAGACCTGCGCAATAGCGGTGGTCTCCATGTCGGTGCTGATGGCGCCCTCAAACGCCTCGCGGGTGTCCTTCACGTTGTGGGCGGTTACGAAGGAGTTACCCGCCAGCATCTGGCCGCGGCGCACCTCCCACACGCTCTCAGCCTGCTCACGCACCGGCTCAAGTGCGGCGAGCGCATGCTCCAGAGCATCCTGCCACTCGTCCGCCTGGCCGTCGTAGCTTTCGGGCATGCCCGGAACCTGGCCGCGCGCGTAACCGAAGGCGGTCGCGTCGGCGTCAGTGTAGGTGTAGTTCTCGCCAATCAGCACGTCGCCCACGTTAATGCCGCGAGCCAAACCGCCGGCGGTACCTGCGCTGATGACGCCCAGGCAGTTCGAGGAGTAGCTGATCGCCTCGGTGACGGCGCTCGCCGCGTTCACCAGACCAATCTTGGAGCGAACCAGCAGCAGCGGAACCTGGTCCTCGCCCACCTGCAGGTAACGCGGGTGGAATACCGCCGCACCCTCGGTGAAGGAGGGCTGCAGCTCCTCGGTCACCTTCAGGAAGGGTGCGAGCTCCTCATCCATAGCCACCTGAATGATGATGGCGTTGGACATGCCGTCCATCAGCTCAAACATGCTGTTGAATGCCTCAGCCGGGTCGAAAGCGTTCGGGTCAAAGTCCACCGGGTTGAAGGCGGATGCGAAAGCATCAGGGATCTGTGCGCTCATTACGCCATCACCTGAGCCCACTCATCGCGTGCCGCGAGGAACTCGCGAGCCGCAGCCTGCGCACCTTCGAGGGTGTGGTTGGCACCCCAACCGCACTGCACCTCGTTCGCTGCCGGAACCTCGGTCGCGTTGAGGATATCGTTGAGGGTTGCTTCCAGGATGGGGAAGAAATCCTCGGGCTCCAGGCCCAGGGTCAGCGCGTAGAAACCGGTCTGGCAGCCCATCGGGGAGAAGTCAATCAGACGGTCGGTGTGGTTGCGCATGTGCTCGGCGCTCAGGTGCTCGATGGAGTGCACGGTCGGCATTTCCAGGTGCGCGGTGTTCGGCTGGGTGAAGCGGATATCGTACTTGATGAGGGTGTCGCCACCGGGCAGGATCTTGCGGTCTGCGATACGCACGTAGGGTGCTGCTACGGCGCGGTGGTCGAGGTTGAAGGATTCGACGTTCATTTTTTCCATGACTCTATCTTCTCTTAAAACGAGGACGACTAAAACAGGGGTGCCTCACGGGAGGCGCAGGACATCAAGGCGTGCGGCGCGGGTTGTTTCTTCGGAGGCGCAGGCGGTCAGGCGCGAAGAAGGTGCCCGCTTTTGCCCGTCCGGTCGGGTACGCAAAAGCCCCGGCGGCAGATCCGAAAATCTTACCGCCGGGGCATCACACGTCATCACCGCAGAAAATGCAGGCTGCGGCGCCCTGTGGCTGGGTTACCCGTGGTGGGGTTAGAGCTGGGGATGCTTCACTTCCGCCTGCACCGGGCACTCCGGCGGGCAGTAGTTCTTCGCGTCCTCAGCCAGCACCTCGCGGGTCTGCACCACATCATCGTTAATCTGCTCAATCAGCGCCTCAACACCGGTGTACGCCACCATGGGACGCAGACGCTTCACGAACTCAATCAGCACACGCTGACCGTACAGGTTGAAATCCTCCACGCGCTCTTCCGGGCGGTCAATCACGTGCGCCTCAACCTGGCGGTGCTCAATACCGTCAAAGGTCGGGTTCGTACCCACCGAAATAGCGGAGGGGTGACGGTTACCGGATTCGTCCACCAGCCAGCCGGCGTACACACCGTCGGCGGGAATCAGGCCGCGTGCCTCAAGCTCAAGGTTCGCGGTCGGGAAGCCCAACTCGCGGCCGCGCGCCAGACCGTGTACGACCTCACCAGCCATCATGTGGTGGCGGCCCAGCAGCTCGGTTGCGGCGGGCATATCGCCCTCCAGCAGCAGCTGGCGGATGCGGGTCGAGGAGCAGCGGGTGTTCTCATCCACCATCAGATCCTCAACGACAACCACCTCAAAGCCGTACTTCTCCCCCAGCTCACGCATGGTGTTCAGGTCGCCGGAGTTGTTGTTACCAAAGCGCACGTCGTCACCGATGACCACGAAACGCGCGTTCAGCGCATCCACGAAGGTGGACTTCACGAACTCTTCGGGGGTCTGCGCAGCGAACTCCAGGTTGTAGTTCAGCAGCAGGTAATCGTTCAGACCCAGCAGGCACATGAAGTAGCGGCGCGAACCCTGACCCATAATGTCGTGGTGGGCCGCCTCGGGACGGTGCACCTGCATCGGGTGCGGGTCAAAAGAGACCGCGATAGAGCTCAAACCGTGCTCTTCAGCAAGGGAGACCACGCGCGAAATCACGCGGGCATGTCCACGGTGCACGCCGTCAAAATTGCCGATGGTCACGACCGAGGGGCCGTAGCCGGCGGGGACCTCGCTCAAAGCGGTGTAGAGGGTCACGGGCTCTCCTGAAAAAGATAAATGTACCTAACCATCCTAGACCACAGGCGGCAGGATGCAGAATTCAAAACGGGAATCAACAGGGAATGGAACGGCGCCCCTCGCAGGCGGTGCCCTCTCCCCTACCTTTGCGGATGCGGCGGGGTATCTGGCACTCAACTGTGCAGCCTCCGCACCTGGAAAATCCATGCGCAGCACCCACCCATAAGAAAGCCCGGGCAGGCACCCCACCGTGCGGCAGGAACCTTCCCGGGCGTTACGACTACTTACGAGCCTGGTTACGAGAAGCCTTCAGCATCTCCTCGCGAATCTTATTGGACTTGTTAATCCAGCCGTACCACACCAGCAGGCACGGAGGAATCACAAGCTCAGTCACCATCAGCACGATCAGCGACCAGTGCGGGGTGCCGAAGAACGCCCACGACAGGATACGACCCACGCCGCCCAAGAAAACCACCAGGCAGGAGAACACGAGCATGTTCACCCACTTGAACTTCAGGGCAATGAACACGAAGGACAGGCCCACACCCACATAGGCTGCCGCGAAGAACACGTAGTTCGACTGCACCGAGGCGTTCGCAAAGTCCTGAGGCGCATCCGGAATGACGCGGACACCGCCCAGAACCTGCCACACACCGTACGCAATCATGAACAGACCGTACAGCGCCACCGCCGCGCGGAACGCCGCACGGTTCTGAGGCTTAGCCGCCTCCTCAAGGCTCTTGGGGCGGGCAAACGCCTCGCGGGTTGCCTTCTTCTCAGCCTTCTTAGCCGCCTTCTGCGACGCCTTATCGCCGGACGCCGGTGCGGCTACGCGAACACCCTCGGGTGCCTTCGCCGCAGAAATAGGCTCAGCGTTCTTAGCACCGGCAGCCTTCGCGGCACCGCTCTGAGTAGCAGCCCCGGTTACGGTAGCTTCAGCCTGTGCAGACTCCACGCGGGGTACCGGCGCGGTACGAGGCTCACTCGCCTTCTTAGCAGAGCTCTGGTTCTCGCTCATCTTCTCTCCTTCAGCGGGGCCGGGCGGCACCCGCACGAGTAGTCATGTGTGTTCAGGGGTTGTTTACGTTAGCGTGTTGAATGAATAGGGGGCGCACATTCGGTAGGGCGCATATTCAATAGGCACTGGATCAATCAGGCTTGAGGAATCAGGCTTGAAGGAATCAGGTGTGGGCAGGCGCAAACGCCGAACCCTCTTCGCCCATCATAAGCCCTCAACGCCTAGTTGAAGGAACGATTCGCCTCAAAAACCAGCACCGGGGCGGCCTGCACCTTCCCGCGCTGCTTCTTATTCTCCAGAAGGGCAACCAGGGTACCGTCCGGGGCGAAGCCCGCCACAATACCCTCAACGCTGGCATGCTGCACCGCGCCGGACTCATCCGCGCTCGCGTGCACGGAACGCTTCACCACGGAACCGTCACCGCTGGGGCTAATACGACGACCGTAAGAAATGTCGCTCGCCTCCGCGGCAGAGAGCTCACGCGCACCAAAGATGCGGCGTGCCGCCTCCTCCAGGGGAAGCAGCGGCAAATCTTCCAGCGGTGCCTCCGACTCTTCACGGCGCTGCTTCAACTGCGCCAAATCGGCGGCATCCTCAAGCACCACCGCGCCCACACGGGTACGGCGAAGAGCCGTCAGGTGGCCACCGGTGCCCAGAATCTTGCCCAAATCACGCGCCAGGGCACGAATATAGGTGCCCGAAGAGCACGAAACCGTCACCTTGCAGTCAATCACGGGAACCGAGGTTGCCGCGTGTTCGCCCTCATTCTCGGGGTCCTCAATCACGTACTCGGCAAAACCAGGGTTGATGGAATGTACCGTGAACTCGCTAATCGTCACCGGACGCGCCGCCAACTCAACCTGCTCACCGCTACGCACACGCGCATACGAACGAACACCGTTGATCTTAATAGCGGACACCGCAGAAGGAACCTGCAGAATATCGCCGCTCAGCTGCGCCACAGCCTCCAGGATGCGCGAGTGCATCTGCTCAGCGTCCAGACCGGTCAGCGCCTCGACGGCATCAGGATGCGCGGCGGTGTGCTCGCCCTCGGCATCCTCAGTCAGCGTCTCAATGCCCAGGCGAATCGTCGCGTCATAGGTTTTATCCTGACCGACCAGGTAGGTCAGCAGCTTCGTCGCCTTATTGATGCCCAAAATCAGCACGCCGGTCGCGGCGGGATCCAGCGTACCGGCGTGACCAACCCGCCGGGTGCCAGCAATACGACGCATCTGAGAGACCGCATCGTGGCTGCTCATCCCGGCGGGCTTATCAATGACCATCAGGCCGGACGGGCCCTGAGGTTGTTTCTTCGCCACTTAGGCGTCCTCACCCTCGGCAGGCTCATCCTTCTTGTAGGGGTCAGCCTCACCAGCGTACTCGGCACCCTCGGCTGCAGCAGCCAGGGCGGCGTCGCGCTCGCGAGTCTCACGCAGAAGCGCCTCAATGTGGAAGGCGTTCTCGGGAACCTCGTCAGCGACGAAAGTCAGGGTGGGGGTCAGGCGGGCAGTGATGTTCTTACCAACCTCGGCGCGCAGAATGCCCTTAGCGGATTCCAGCGCCTTCTTGGTGTTTGCGGCGTCCTCTTCGGAGCCGAACACGGTGTAGTACAGGGTTGCGTGCTGCAGGTCGTTGGTCACGCGGGCATCGGTAATGGTCACAAAACCGAGGCGGGGGTCCTTAACACGACGCTCCAGCGCCTTCGCCACAATTACCTTGATGCGGTCGGCAAGTCGTGCCGCGCGGGCTGCATCAGCCATGTGTTTCTCCTTGAAATGTTGTGGCGCTTCCGTGGGCACTCGAGGTGCTTTGGAAGCGTTCCAGGTAATGCGGAAGCGCCCGCCCCGCCAGCACCCGCCCCGCAGGCTCTAAGTTTTAGAAGCCTGCGGGTGCGGGAACACTAGCGGGTGACGGGCGCATCAGCGTGTGAGTCTTAGACACGCGGCTTTTCGCGCATCTCCCAAGTCTCGATAATGTCGCCTTCCTTGATGTCGTTGAAGGAGCCGAGGCCAATACCACACTCGAAACCTTCGCGAACCTCGGTAGCGTCGTCCTTGAAACGGCGCAGCGACTCGATGGTGAGGTTGTCTGCCACCACGGAACCGTCGCGCACCAGGCGTGCCTTGGCGTTGCGCTTGATGATGCCGTTCTTGACGATCGAACCTGCGATGTTGCCCCACTTGGAGGAGCGGAAGACCTCGCGGATCTCTGCGGAGCCGAGCTCCACTTCCTCGTACTCGGGCTTGAGCATACCCTTGACGGCCTGCTCAATTTCCTCAATCGCACGGTAGATGACCGAGTAGAACTTCATCTCGACGCCTTCGCGGTCGGCAAGTTCTGCAACGCGCTCTGCCGGGCGGACGTTGAAGCCGATGATGACCGCGTTGTCCACGGTAGCCAGGTTCACGTCGTTCTGGGTAATAGCACCCACACCGCGGTGGATGACGCGCAGCTGAACCTCGTCGCCACCGGCGTCGATCTTCATCAGGGACTCTTCCAGCGCTTCCACAGCACCGGAGACGTCACCCTTAATAATCAGGTTCAGGGTGTCCATCTTGCCCTCAGCCACAGCGGCGTCGAAGGACTCGAGGGTCACGCGCTTACGACGCTTAGCCAGCTGAGCGTTACGATCAGCAGCCTCACGCTTCTCAGCGATCTGACGAGCGGTGCGCTCTTCCTCGGTGGAGAGGAAGGTGTCGCCTGCACGAGGAACGGTGGACAGACCCAGCACCTGAACGGGGCGGGACGGGCCAGCTTCCTTCACAGCCTGACCGTTCTCATCGAACATTGCACGAACGCGACCGTGAGCAACACCGGCAACGATAGCGTCACCGACGTGCAGGGTACCGGACTGAACCAGGACGGTGGAAACCGCACCGCGGCCCTTGTCCAGGTTTGCTTCAATAGCAACGCCGCGTGCTTCCTTGTTCGGGTTAGCGGTCAGTTCGAGCACGTCAGCGGTCAGGGTGACAGCCTCAAGCAGCTCGTCGATGTTGGTGCCGTTGCGAGCGGAGACGTCCACGAACATGGTGTCGCCACCGTACTCTTCGGGGATCAGACCGTACTCGGTGAGCTGGCCGCGGATCTTGTCCGGGGACGCGCCTTCCTTATCGATCTTGTTCACAGCAACCACGATCGGCACGTTAGCTGCCTGTGCGTGGTTCAGTGCTTCAACGGTCTGGGGCATAACGCCGTCATCAGCTGCGACCACGAGGATTGCCACGTCGGTGACCTTCGCACCACGGGCACGCATAGCGGTGAACGCCTCGTGACCGGGGGTATCGATGAAGGTAATCGCGCGGTCTTCACCCTCAACGGTGGTGTGGACCTGGTATGCACCAATGTGCTGGGTAATGCCGCCGGCCTCACCCTCAATGACGTTGGTGTTACGGATAGCGTCCAGCAGGCGGGTCTTACCGTGGTCAACGTGACCCATGACGGTAACAACCGGGGGACGAACCTCCAGGACGTCCTCGCCCTCAGCTTCTGCTTCGGCTTCGAGGTTGATGTCGAAGGACTCGAGCAGCTCGCGCTCCTCATCCTCCGGGGAAACGATCTTGATGACGTAGCCCAGTTCGGCACCCAGCAGCTCGAAGGTTTCCTCGTCCAGGGACTGAGTCTGGGTAGCCATCTCACCCAGGTGGAAGAGAACCGTAATCAGCGATGCCGGGTTTGCGCCAATCTTCTCAGCGAAGTCCATGATGGACGCGCCACGGCGCAGACGAATCTCGGTCGAGCCGTCGCCGCGAGGAACAACCACGCCACCGGGTGCCGGTGCGTTCAGCTGCTCCTGCTCATGGCGGCGAGCTGCCTTGGACTTGCGGCCCTTACGCTTGGAGCCGCCGCGACCGAATGCACCCTGTGCATTACCGCGACCGCCGGGGCCGGGACGACCCGGACCGCGGTTGAAGCCGCCGGAACCGCCGCCGCGACGTGCGCCGCCGCCGTTACCGCCACCGTTGTTGGAACCGGACGCGCCGCCACCAACGTTGGAAACCTTGGGCATCATCGAGGGGTTCGGGCGTGCGCCGCCGCCGCCAGCCGGACGGGGTGCACCGGGACGTGCGCCACCTGCCGGGCGAGGACCGCCGTTACCACCGGGACGTGCGCCACCTGCCGGGCGGGGACCGCCGTTACCGCCGGGGCGTGCGCCACCGTTGCCACCGGGACGACCGTTACGTGCCGGACGGGGACCGCCGGAACGCTGGGAGTCGCCGCCGCCACGCTTCATGCCCTGCTGGGATGCGAAGGGGTTGTTACCGGGGCGAGGACCGGGCTTGGGGCCGGGCTTCGGAGCGGCAGGCTTGGGTGCTGCCGGCTTCGGTGCTGCCTCGGGGCGTGCCATGCCCTGCTGGGATGCGAAGGGGTTGTTACCCGGACGGGGGCCGCCGGGCTTGGGTGCTGCTGCCGGCTTTGCGGCGGGCTTAGCTGCTGCAGGCTTGGGAGCTGCGCTCTCAGCTACGGGCTTGGGTGCCGGCTTAGCGGCAGGCTTTGCCGCTGCGGGCTTGGGTGCCGGCTTAGCGGCAGGTTTAGCCGCTGCGGGCTTGGGTGCCGGCTTAGCTGCAGGCTTAGCCGCTGCGGGCTTGGGAGCCGGCTTAGCTGCCGACTCTGCGGGACCTGCCTTTGCGGCAGGCTTAGCGGCTGCGGCGGGGAATTCCGCGCGCAGCTTCTTCAGAACCATGGGGTTCAGGGTGGAAGAGGAGCTCTTAACGAACTCGCCCATATCCTTGAGCTTGGCGATAACTTCCTTGGAAGGTACGCCTACTTCTTTAGCAAACTCGTGTACTCGAGGCTGAGCCAAATTTTCTCCATTCCCGGTCCGCACCGGGAATGGTGCGGACACTAATGTTTACGGGGTGCACGCCCGAAGGCGCGCCAATTCGTGAAATTGCCGGTGGGTGAGCACGAAAGGGTACTCATTTCGCGGCACTCATTAGATATCCATCAGTTTTCTGACTCGCTTTCAGATAAGAAGTCGTCAAACTCGTTGACTTACAGAGGGCATATACCCGAAAAGCGTCTACGAGGGGGTCGAGTCCGCAATCACGGCTCGAATCTGCTCGCAACACGCCTGCAGCTGGGCTGCAGGGACCGCTTTTTTGAAGGCGCGCGCCAGACCGTTCTTTTTCTGCAGAGCGGCTACGCACTTTTCGCTCGGATGGATCCAAGCGCCTCGTCCGGGCATAGTTCCCGCCGTATCGGGCTGATAGGGCGGGGTGTCCGCCTGCTCGGTAGCAGACGTGACGGGTGTGCGGGCGATGCGCAGCAGGTTGCGCTGTTCATCGCGGGCACGGCATCCGATGCAGGTGCGGACCGGTCCTTCAAACGCTTCGGAGGTTGCGGTGAGGTCGTGATTGCTCATGGTCCTCTCCCCTCTCTAGCGTGTGTGCAGAACCGCGTTCGCAGTACATTCGTGATGCTCTATCCGGTGTGTGCGAGGGCGCGTTAAAGCGCCCGGTTACACACCGGCACATCTTAATAGTGTATCCCGTTTTTAAGAATCATGGGCAAAACTGTGACGCAGGCGCAAGAACACCGGGCACGTACCTGCCCGATATCTTGCGCCTGCATCAAACGGATATGCCGCGGGATACGCCCCTCACCGGGGCTAATGCTTATTCAGCGTTCTGTGCGGACTCTTCTGCTGCCTCTTCAACTGCAGCTTCTTCAGCCAGGCTACGAGCCACGCGAGCTGCAACCTCTTCCTCGGCACGAACCTGAGCGTACTTGGACTCGGAGAGAATATCGATACGCCAGCCGGTCAGCTTCGCTGCCAGGCGCGCATTCTGACCCTCACGGCCGATAGCCAGGGACAGCTGATCGTCCGGAACCACGGCACGAGCGGAGTACTCACGCGGGTTCGCGATAATGACCTCGGTGACCTTCGCCGGGGACAGCGCCGCAGCGATGAAGGTTGCCGGATCGGTCGAGTAGTCGACAATGTCAATCTTCTCGTCGTTCAGCTCGGCAGCAACCGCACGCACGCGGGCACCCATATCGCCGATGCACGCACCCTTAGCGTTAATGGTCGGGTTCTTCGCGGACACAGCAATCTTGGAGCGGTGGCCAGCTTCACGTGCGATGGAGTTAATGGAAACCAAGCCCTCAGAAATTTCGGGAACCTCGTGCTCGAACAGGCGCAGAACCAGGTTCGGGTGCGAACGAGAAACCACAATCGAGGGGCCCTTCGGGCCGCGGCGAGCCTCAACCAGGTAGGCGCGCAGGCGGGTACCGTGCAGGTACTTCTCGCCCGGAACCTGCTCGTTGCTGGGCAGAACAGCCTCAACGGTGCCCAGGTCAACCTGAACCATACGCGGGTTGTTGCCCTGCTGAATCACGCCGGACACCAGGGTGCCCTCACGGTCCTTGAACTCACCCAGAACGGATGCGTCCTCAGCGTCACGCAGACGCTGTGACAGAACCTGACGGACGGTTGCGGCAGCGATACGGCCAAAGTTGTTCGGGGTATCGTCGAACTCGTCAATCTTCTGGTTGTCCTCATCAAGCTCAGGAGCCAGAATGACGAACTCGCCGGTGGTGCGGTCGATGACGGCACGAGAGCCCTTAATAGCGCCGGGCTGCTTCATGTATGCGAGCAGCAGGGCGTTCTCAACCAGGGTGAAGAGCTCCTCCATGACGAGAGAGCGCTGCTTCGCCAATGCGCGCAGTGCGCCCAGGTCAATAGTTTTAATATCCTCCACGCTTTTCAGCCTTTCCCAGTTAGCACGGCGCCGGGACGCTTAGTGCGCCCCGGCTCCCGAACGGTATATACCTGGCACGGAGCACCCCGTGCCTGAAGCTTTAATAACTCTATTCTACCGGCTCAGCAGGCGAATTGAAGTCAATCTCGACGTGAGCAGAAGCAATATTTTCCCACGGAAGCAAAGACGGCTCGTGGTAGGACTCCTTCTGGCCCTTCTTCGTGTTCTTCTTACGAGCCAGCACCGGCCCCTCATCCTGCACCTCGTGCAGACGCGCCAGGTACTCGGTGCCGTCGGGTGCGGTGACCGCAATCAGGCGGGTGCGGGCACGCTCCCAGTGGCGGCGCTCGGTCAGGGCGCGGGTAGCGCCGGGCGAGGACACCTCCAGCTCGTAGGGGAAGAACTCGTCGTTTTCATCCGCACGATCCAGGGCGCTCGAAATCGCACCGGAAATCTCCGCGAGGGAATCCAGCGACAGCGAATCGGTACGCTCAGCGGTGTAGTCCACCGTAATCTTCACGGTGCGGTTCGCCGCCGGGCCCGAAATCTTCAGGCCCTCCAGCACCAGCGAGAATTCGGAGATAACCGGGGCAATCGCCTCGGCAACTTCTTCCTCACGGATCGCGCGGGTACCCACGCGCACCGGTGCCTCCACCACGGGCTCACTCTCAACGCGAGTGCGGGGAGTGTTCACACCATTGGCCACGCGGGATGCGGCACGGCGAGCGCGCGCATTCGGGGCGCTCTTCTTAGAGCCAGAACGCTTCGGCTTGTATGCCATAGTTCTCTTCTTTCATTCTTCCGCCGCTTGCTCTGCCCCACCTCTTGGGAGGTAGGGCAGGTGGCGACGGTTTTACGTCTTTGCGGGCTAGTGGCGTGCCTTAGGCGCCGCGCACCTCAGCGATGACCTCAGCCACCGCGTTCTCGACGGACACCTCGCGAGCCTCACCGCTGCGGCGGTCCTTCAGCTCCAGCACGCCGTCCTTGAAGCCGCGACCAATCACCAGGATGGTGGGCACACCCAGCAACTCGGCGTCGCCGAACTTCACGCCGGGGCTGGTCTTCGGGCGGTCGTCCAGCATGACCTGCAGGCCGGCGGATTCCAGGGATGCGCTGAGCTCTTCAGCGTACTCGTGGGATGCTGCATCCTTGCCGGTGATGACGATATGCACGTCTGCCGGTGCCAGGTTACGCGGCCAGATCAGGCCCTTCTCGTCGTGGTTGCCCTCGGCGATAGCGGCAAGTGCGCGGGTCACGCCCACGCCGTAGGATCCCATGGTCACGGTCTGCAGCTTGCCGTTCTGGTCCAGGACCTTCAGGCCCAGTGCCTCAGCGTACTTGCGGCCCAGGGCGAAGATGTGGCCCATCTCGATACCGCGGGCTGCGACCAGCTCGCCGGAGCCGTCCGGTGCCGGGTCGCCTTCGCGTACCTCGCACGCCTCAATCACGCCGTCGGCGGTGAAGTCGCGGCCGAAGACCAGGTTCGCCACGTGCTTGCCCTCTTCGTTTGCGCCGGTCACCCAGCGGGTACCGCGCACCACGCGGGGGTCAACGAAGAAGGGAATACCGGTTGCGGAAGCTACCGCATCCTCGTCCTCGGTGTGCGCGCCGAACAGGGGCGCATCCAGGCTCAGGCCGGGGCCAATGTAGCCCTTGACCAGCTGCGGGTATGCCTTCAGGTCCTCTTCGCTGGCTGCCTCAACCTCAACCTCGCCGCCGATGCCCAGCAGGGCGCCGATGTTGACCTCAACGCGGCCCAGGTCCACGGCACGGTCGCCGGGAACGCCCACGGCGAAGACCTTACGCTCGCCGGAGGGGGTGATGACGGTGCCGAGGAAGCACTTGAGGGTCTGCGAAGCTTCCAGGGTGCCGCCGGTCACCTCGGAGTGCAGTTCGTTCATGCGCTCCACCAGGGTCTCAATGGTGGCGGAGTCGGGGGTGTCCACGACGATTGCCGCCGGGGTGTCCTCGGTGATTTCGATTTCCTCGGGAACCACGGTGGTCACGGCCTCAACGTTTGCCGCGTAGCCGCCCGCGGAACGCACGAAGGTGTCCTCACCGATGGGGGTCGGGTGCAGGAACTCTTCACTGCGGGAGCCGCCCATTGCGCCGGACTGTGCGGTCACAATGACAATCTCCAGGCCCAGGCGCTCGAAGATGCGCTGGTATGCGGCGCGGTGCGCCATGTACGCCTCGTTCAGGCCCTCATCGTCAATGTTGAAGGAGTAGGAGTCCTTCATGACGAACTCGCGGCCGCGCAGCAGACCCGCGCGGGGGCGCGCCTCATCGCGGTACTTGGTCTGAATCTGGTACAGGTAAACCGGAAGGTCCTTGTAGGAGGAGTACAGGTCCTTGACCAGCAGGGTGAACATTTCCTCGTGGGTGGGTGCCAGCAGCATGTCGGCACCCTTGCGGTCCTTGAGGCGGAAGAGGTTATCGCCGTACTCGTCCCAGCGGTTGGTTGCCTCGTAGGGCTCGCGGGGCAGCAGTGCGGGGAAGTGAACTTCCTGCGCGCCGATGGCGTCCATCTCTTCGCGGATGATGTTCTCGACCTTGCGCAGTACCTTCAGGCCCAGGGGCAGCCAGGTGTACACGCCCGGGGCTGCGCGGCGGATGTAACCGGCGCGAACCAGCAGCTTGTGGCTGGCGACCTCAGCGTCTACGGGGTCCTCGCGCAGAGTGCGCACGAAGAGGTTGGAAAGGCGAAGTACCACGATTCTCCTTGAAAGGTCGATAGGTTTAGGTAGGGTGCCCACGGCTCACCGGGTAAGCCACGAAAAAGGCACAGTCGTCTTTAATTTTATAGCGTTTTAGGGTTCGGCGTGTTTAGCGCTCAAAAATGATGGTCGAGAACTGCCCAATCTGCTCCCAACCGGTCCCCCGGTACATGGCAAGAGCGCGGGCATTGTAGTCGTTCACGTACAGGCTCAAATGCGGGTAGCGGCGCTGCAGAATCTGCGCGGCGGCGGCAAAGAACGGCTTAGCCAGCCCATAGCCGCGGTAGTCCGGGTGCAGCCACACGCCCTGCACCTGCGCGGCATCCAGGTTCACGATGCCCGCATCCGCCTTGAAGATAACGCGACCGTTCACATCGGTGACAATGGCGCAACGCTGACCGGCAATCAGCGTGCGCAGGCGCGCCGCATAGCCGTCACCGTAGCGGGCAACCGGGTCGAAGCCGACCTCCTCGGTGAACATGGCGGCTGCAGCGGGCAGAAGCTCCCCCAGGTCCGCGGAGGTGGCGAGGCGCGCATACCCGGCAGGCTCACCGCTGAGTTGGACAGCACCGGCGGGGCTCTGCCCCGGCTTGAGGGGCTCGGGTTTGATGGGCACGGGTTTGAGAGGCGCGGGCAGGTGCGCCGGCAGCTCAGGAAGCTCCGCCTCGTAGAAGCGGGCGAGGTCCTTCTCCGGCGGCAAATACAGCAGCGGCTGATTGGGACGCTCCGACAGAACCCGCGCACGGTGATCGCAACCGTCACCCAGGCTCGGCTGCAGCATCTGCAACAGCGGGCTCTTACCGCCGCGAGTCTGCTCGCACAGCTCCTGCATGCGCGTCCACAGGGGCATCACGAAGGTGCTCTCACCGAACATGGAATCCAGGCGAGAACCCACCTGCAGTAGCAGCTGAGCCAGCGCGTCACGATGCGCGAGCGCCGTAGCATCCAGAGCGGGAGTATCCAGGGTGGTGGCGTCATAGGTTTCTACATGTTCGGCAACATCATGCTCAACCGCGGCACCGCACAGCCGCACCGGCACCACATTCGAACCCAACAAAAGCACACAGCACAACTGCCCATCGCGCTCACAGCCCACAAAACCCTGATAGTAGTGCAGCGGAATACGCGGGGACCTCACCGGAAGAGGGCACGCCAAATAATGCTCAATGGAGTACAGATTCGGGACCGGGTCACTAAACAGGACCTCCTCCAGCTCATCGCACCACCGAGCATCCAGAGCAAAAACGTGTTCCTTCACGCGATCAGGCATAGGGGAAGAATCCATCGACGAAACAGCAGCACGCCGGGCACGATCAGCCTTACGGCGGCGAGAAAAAAGAGTGAACATGACCTGTTGAGTGATAGAGAAAGAGCGACAAAAAATAAGTGAAAATACGGGGACACGCACCCCGAAAAAGCAACCGGATCCTGCGGCCACAACCAGCAGCGGCAAGCACCAAGCCTGCCACCACCATAACCGGACATAACCGGAAAAGCGCGGAGGCGCCCTCACCAGGGCGCCTCCGCGCACAAAAGCTAACTAGCTCACCGAAACAGCCGGGGAACCCTCGGGAACATACTCGCCCGAAGCCTCCATCTCAGCAGCAATACGGGTCGCCTCTTCAATCAGAGTCTCAACAATCTGATCCTCAGGCACGGTCTTAATGACCTCACCCTTCACGAAAATCTGGCCCTTACCGTTACCGGACGCCACACCCAGGTCAGCCTCACGAGCCTCACCCGGACCGTTCACCACGCAACCCATCACGGCAACACGCAGCGGAACCTTCATGTGCTCCAGGCCCTTAGTCACGTTCTCAGCAAGCTCCCACACGTTCACCTGCGCACGACCACACGACGGGCAAGAAACAATATCCAGCTTACGGGGGCGAAGGTTCAGCGACTCCAGGATCTTGGTGCCCACCTTCACCTCCTCAACCGGAGGAGCAGACAGCGACACGCGAATAGTATCGCCAATACCCTGAGACAGCAGAGTACCGAACGCCACCGAGCTCTTAATAGTGCCCTGGAACGCCGGACCAGCCTCAGTCACACCCAGGTGCAGGGGCCAGTCACCGCGCTCAGCCAGCTGACGGTACGCCTCCACCATCACCACAGGGTCATTATGCTTCACAGAAATCTTGAAATCACGGAAACCGTGCTCCTCAAAGAGCGACGCCTCCCACACAGCAGACTCAACCAGAGCCTCCGGAGTAGCCTTACCGTACTTCTCCAACAGACGCTTATCCAGCGAACCAGCATTCACACCAATACGCAGAGAAACGCCGTGGTCCGAAGCCATCTGAGCGATTTCCTTCACCTGGTCATCGAACTTACGGATATTACCCGGGTTCACACGCACAGCACCGCAACCAGCCTGAATAGCCGCATACACGTACTTCGGCTGGAAGTGAATATCAGCAATCACCGGAATACGGGACTGCTTCGCAATAATGGGCAGAGCCTCCGCATCCTTATCAGTCGGGCACGCCACACGCACAATATCGCAACCGGCAGCGGTCAACTCAGCAATCTGCTGCAGAGTCGCACCAATGTCGTGGGTCTTAGTGGTCGTCATCGACTGCACCGAAATCGGAGATTCAGACCCAACACCGACAGAACCCACCTTAAACTGGCGAGTCTTACGACGCGGGGACAGAACCGCGGGAGCGGGCTTCGGCATACCAAGGCTGACCGACAAGGTTTTCCTCCATACATGGGTTATGAAGGACGTACGACGCATCCTTCGTTCAACTTTTTATTGTGCCACTGACGCGAAAGAAAGCACTAATACGGGTACCCTTACCGCGCGTGACAACACACTAAAACAGGGTGATGGGCTTAACAATATCCGCCACAATCAGAATGACAGACATCACAATGAACGCGCCCGCCACCACATACGTCAGCGGCAACAACTTCACCGGATCAAACGGACCCGGATCCTTACGCCCAGTCAAACGTGCAAAGAAACGACGCACACCCTCCCAGAGCGCACCCAACACGTGGCCACCATCCAGAGGCAGAAGCGGAATCAGATTAAACGCAAAAAGCATCAAATTCATATTCGCCACCAGCGAGACCAACATCGCAGCCTTCGCCTTCACATCAATACGGTCAGTAGCCGTCACCTCACCGGCAATACGACTCACACCAACCACAGACACCGGCGACTCAACACTACGCTCACCACCAGTCACCAAAGTCACCGTCAACTCCCACACACGCTGCGGCAACGACAACATCGACGAACCCACACGAGAGAGCGTATCGCCCACCATCGCAGGCACCTCAGTAATAGAACCAGGCACCAACTCACTCGACGGCGAAACACCCACAAAACCGCCGCGAGTCGTCGCAATCGAACCATCCGCAGCACGCGCATACTGGCCCTTACCATCAGAAACCGGGCGGATCATCTCAACCGGAGTCACCGACAAATCCAGACGCTGACCATTACGCTCCACCGTCAAAGTGCTCGGGTGAGAACCCGCCGCACGAATCGCCGAAGACACAGCCTCCCACGAACCCGTCGACGCACCATTCACAGCAACCACACGGTCACCCACCTGCACACCAGCAGCCTTCGCAGGCGACGGAGTGGACTTATCAGTACATTCGCCATAGCTAATCGAATCATGAGTGACATTCACGCTCGGCACGCACTCAGACACCGCCGACACCTTATTCGTCACCTGAGCCGTACCAAAACCACAAATCAGCACAGCAGTACACACCACACCAATCAGCAGGTTCATGGTCGGGCCGCCCAACATAATCACCATGCGCTTGAGCACCGGCAACTTATAGAAAAGGCGGTTCTCATCACCGGGCTTCATGCGCTCAGCATCCGCCGCACGCGCCTCCTCAGCCATGGACGCAAACGGGCTGGTACTGCCCGAATGGCCCTCCTCATGGTGCTCCTTCACCTCAGCAGGGCTCGGCGGGTACATGCCAATCATCGAAATGTAACCGCCCAACGGGATCGCCTTGAAACCGTACTCAGTCTCGCCGCGGCGGAAAGAGAACACGGTCTTACCGAAGCCAATCATGTACTGCGGAACGCGCACATTAAATAGCTTCGCGGGCACCAGATGCCCCACCTCGTGCAGGGCAATCGAGACGGCAATAGCGATTGCCATGAGGATAATGCCCACAGCGTACAGCAGGATTTCCACGCTTTTTCTCGTTTCGGTTCGGGGATACGAAGCTTCTAGGATACTCGCTTAGCCTGTGAAGGCACCCTCCCCCGCTTTCTGGAGGGGCTGGATGGGGACGATAAAAGGGGCGGTGTTCGTCCTCGTTCCTACAGGGGCACCCGCCCT
>NZ_KV801798.1:315809-337881 GCF_001810515.1 Rothia sp. HMSC075F09 | reverse complement strand
CCCTCGCTTCGCTTCGGGCACCCTGATGTCACGTTCGGACGACACCGCCCCTCCACGCACGCTAGGCTACCAGAGGTGGCGCGCCGTGTTTTCCGGAAGCGCCCTCAGGGTGTCACCCGGACGCTCTCCGATGCGGAGCGAGGAGGGGCGGAGCGTCCGGGTGACGGGTGCCCCTGCGTAGGCGCGGAGGAAACATGCGGCGTGCCGTCCCAACTAGCGAAGCGAGAACAAACACCACCCCTCCAAGTCCCAATCCGGGGGCAAGTACCGCCCTCAAAAGCGATTTAGCGTCCGGTCATACCCAGCAGCTCATTCGCACGAACGCGAGCCCAACGCTCCGCGTTCAGCACCGCATCCAGCGTCAAATCAGCGTCAGAGACAGCCTCAGCGCTGCCGGTGTGCTCCTCCAGCACTCGCGCCACCGAATCGACAATATCGGTAAAGCGAATCGCGCCCGCATGGAATGCTGCCACGGCTTCCTCATTGGCGGCGTTGAACACTGCCGGATGGGTGCCGCCGACCTCACCGGCGTCCTTGATCATGCGCACGGCGGGGAATGCTTCCTCGTCCAGCGGCTCAAAAGTCCAGGATGCAGCCTTCGACCAGTCACAAGCAGGCACAGCACCGGGGATTCGGTGCGGCCAGGTCAGACCCAGCGCGATGGGCAGAACCATGCTCGGCGGGGACGCCTGCGCAATGGTTGAGCCGTCCACGAACTGCACCATGGAGTGCACGATGGACTGCGGGTGAACCGCCACGTCAATACGGTCCAGGTCCACGCCGAACAGGTGGTGTGCTTCAAGCACTTCGAGTGCCTTGTTGACCATGGTTGCCGAATTGGTGGTGACGACCAGGCCCATGTCCCAGGTGGGGTGTGCGAGCGCCTGCGCGGGGGTCACGTCGTGTAGCTGTTCGCGCTTGTAGCCGCGGAACGGGCCGCCCGATGCGGTGAGGATGAGTCGGTCGATTTCTGCGTCGGTTCCGGAGGCGAGCGCCTGCGCGAGGGCGGAGTGTTCGGAGTCGACGGGCACCATGGGGGTGTTCAGGGGGGATGCATCGACGGCGGCGCGTACGAGCGGGCCGCCTGCGATGAGGGATTCCTTGTTGGCGAGTGCCACGCGGTAGCCGCTGTTGAGGGCGGTGAGGGTCGGTTCCAGGCCGATGGAGCCGGTGATGCCGTTCAGGACGGTGTCTGCCGGGTGTGCTGCGGCCTGTACGGATGCTTCGGCACCGTGGGCGATCTGCGGGGTGTAGCCGGTGGCGCCTGCTTCGGAGGCTGCCGCCTCGATGAGTTCGCGGAGGCGCTGCGCATCGTCGGCGGTGCCGCTGGTGGCGACCAGTTCGGCGCGCACGTGCACTGCCTGGCGTGCAAGCAGTTCGAGGGATCGGGAGCCTGCGGAGAGTGCGACGACTTTCAGCGGTGCGTCGGCGGCGGAGGCGCTGGTGCCTTTGAGTGCGGCGAGGTGGTCGATGACTTCCATGGCTTGGGTGCCGATGGAGCCGGTTGAGCCGAGGAGGGTGACGCGCTGCGGTGCGCGGGTGAGTTCTGTGAGGGCGTCGGTGAGGCGGTCGCGGCTGCCGCCGACGCGTGCTGAGGATCCAAACTTCATGGTTCTAGTGTCTCATGAGCTCGCGGGTACGTTCGGGTACTGGCGCCGCCTCTCATCTTAGAAGGCCCAGCACAGAAGACCCCAGCGCAGAAGAATCCCCCGCCCTGTCATACGGGGCGGGGGATTCAACACTTCACGTTTTAGAGCAGGTCCTGCAACAGCTCAATGCAGCGGTCCAGGAAAGCGTCCACCTGGGATTCCTCGTAGCTGACGGTGCCCGAGGCGGGGCGAAACTTTGCGTGGCGCACCACGGACGGGTCCAGCGGCTCCTCGCTGTTGAGCTGGGCGTACACGCGGTCGCAGATGGCGTCCACGTCGCCGACGAAGTAGCCCATGTGGCGGCGCTTGCTGGGGCGGCGGAAACGCTCACCGGCGGGGCGTTCCAGGCGGCCTGCGAGTAGCTCGCCGGTCTCTACGAGGGAGCGTTCCCAGTTGTCCAGGCCGTACGCCTCAATGTAGCGGCTGCGTTCGAGCTTGGCGAAGCGTTCCTCAATCTTTTCGAGGGCGCGGTCGACCACATCCAGCTGGTAGCCGCCGGGTTCTTCGCGGAAGACGACCTGGCGGATTCGTCGGGAGGTGTAGAGGTCTTCGGGCAGTTCGGCGGCTCCGCTGAGCTTCTCGTAGTCCTCGGCGAGGCGGGTGAACAGGCGGTCTACTTCACTGCGCTTGTAGCCGGGTTCGGTTTCTGCTGCACGGGCAAATCCGCCTCCGTGGGTGGTGCTTGCCAAGGTGGGCTCCTCTCGACGATTGAACTTTAAGAATACCAATGCGCAGGCTACCTGGTGCAAGGTGGGCGGGCGGCGTCTTAGATATAGCCTTTTACGCCTCTATTCACCGGGTACAGCGAAAGCGGGCACAGCAAAGGCGGGGCGCCCCTCCCCCATTCGTGGGAAGAAACGCCCCGCCTCCATAAGCGATAAAGCTTGAAGCTTTAGAGCGGCATAATAAACCGGAAAATCAGGCAGCCAGCCGCCGCAGCGAAAAGGATCGAGTCCAGGCGATCCATCATGCCGCCGTGACCGGGCAGAATATTCGACATGTCCTTCACACCCATACGGCGTTTGAACACGGACTCGACCAGGTCACCGGCAGTCGACGCGACCACCATGACCGCCGCCAGCGGAATAGCCCAATACCAGGGCGAACCCATGGCTGCCAAGGCGATAGCGCCAACAACCGCCGAGCCGACGAAGGAACCAGCCAGCCCCTCCCAGCTTTTCTTCGGGGAAATCTTCGGCGCCATCGGGTGCTTACCCCAATTCACGCCGGCAATGAAGCCGAACGTGTCATTGCAGATGGCCATCAGCAGAATCATGAGGATACCGCGCTCGCCGTGGTCCGTCTGGAAGTAGACCATGGCAATACCCAGCATCAGCGGCACCCACAGCAGAGCCAGGGCGCTACCGCTCAAAGACTTACCCAGTGAGACCTGACGGTCAGCACGCACGAGAGCAGAAGAAAGCAACAGCGCCAGCAGGCTCACCGCCAGGGCGATGCCCAGCCCGGTAAAACCGAACAGGTAGGACACCACCACAATTGCGCCAGACAGGGCACCCAGTAGGTATTCCGGGATGCCGTAGCCGCGGCGGGTGTTGAGCACGTGCCCAATTTCCCAGGCGCCCAACGCTGCCGCGCCGGTAGCGATCGCAACAAAAACCGGCTGGTAAATCAGGCCCAGCACCAATAGCACGCCGAAACCAACACCCACACTAATGGCGGCGGGCAGGTTACGGCCAGCTTTGGCGCTGCGCGACTTCACCGGCGTTGCAGCGGTCTGCGGGCTCGGCTGTGGAGCAGGCGGCGCGCTTCTCTCTTCTTTCGCTTCTTTGCGTGCACTCATTAGGGTTTAGACCTCGAGCAGTTCAGCTTCCTTGTGCTTGTACAGTGCGTCGACCTGGTCGATGTGCTTCTTGGTCTGTGCGTCCAGTTCCTTCTCAGCACGTGCGCCTTCGTCTTCACCGATTTCGCTGTCCTTGACCAGCTTGTCGATAGCGGTCTTAGCGTGGCGGCGAACGTTACGGATGGAGATACGAGCCTCTTCAGCCTTGTGGTTGACGAGCTTGGTGTATTCCTTACGGCGCTCAGCGGTCATTTCGGGCATGACAACGCGGATAGCTGCACCGTCGTTGCTGGGGTTAACACCCAGGTCGGAGTCACGCAGAGCCTTCTCGATAGCTGCCAGTGCGGTCACGTCGAAGGGAACGATCTTGACGGTACGTGCGTCCTCAACGTTGAAGGACACCAGCTGCTGCAGCGGGGTCGGCGCACCGTAGTACTCTGCGGTCAGGCCGCTGAAGATTGCGGGGTTCACACGACCGGTACGAACCTTAGCGAACTCAGTCTTGGTTGCTTCGATGGTCTTTTCCATCTTCTCGCCGGCTTCGGCAAGGATTTCTTCGATCACGAAAGGATCTCCTTTGTCGGAATTCTGGGGTGCCAGAATTGTCGGTGGGCGCACGCTCAGCCCTCATGATTCCCCACCGGTCCGCGGCGCATCCGAGGCGAAAACCGTAAGGATAATGCGAAGTCGACGGGAAAGAGGCAGAACGTCGTATTTGATATAAGTCTAGACGGTACCGGCGGGCATAAGCGAGTTTTAGCGCCTACCCGCGCGGTACCGTCCAGAATAAGTCCGCGCTATCGAGCACGGTCACAATGTGAGGGCGCGTTCCGTACGCCCCAACCTAAAAATTTAGGCGTTAGCGAGTAACGAGGGTACCCATCTTCTCGCCCAGAATTGCGCGGGTCACGTTGCCGTCACCCTGCATGCCGAACACGCGCATGGTCACGTTGTTGTCGCGGCACAGGGAGAACGCGGTCTGATCCAGCACGCGGATGTTGCGCTGCATTGCCTCATCGTAGGTGAGGTTGTACAGGCGCTCAGCGTTGGGGTCCTTGTTCGGGTCAGCAGTGTAGATGCCGTCCACGCCGTTCTTAGCCACCAGAACCTCATCTGCGTGGATTTCCAGGGCGCGCTGAGCAGCCACAGTGTCGGTGGAGAAGTAGGGCAGACCCGCACCAGCACCGAAGATCACGACGCGGTCCTTCTGCATGTGGCGGATCGCGCGGCGAGGAATGTAAGTCTCAGCAACCTGCGGCATGGTGATAGCCGACTGAACGCGGGTGTCAATACCCTCCTGCTCCAGGAAGTCCTGCAGAGCCAGGGAGTTCATCACGGTGCCGAGCATACCCATGTAGTCTGCACGGGAGCGGTCCATACCCGCCTGAGAGAGTTCAGCACCGCGGAAGAAGTTGCCGCCACCAATCACGATGGAGGTTTCAACCTGGCCGACGGTTGCGGCAATCTGCTTGGCGATGCTGCGCACGACCTCGGTCGAAATACCAACTTCACCGCCACCAAAAACCTCACCGGAAAGCTTGAGCAAAACGCGGCGACGGCCGGTCTCGTCATGGTGAATCGGGTGCGAAATAGCTTCGGGCATGGTTCCTCCAGTGGCTTACCTAGGGGTTGTTATAGGTGATCGGGGCGGACTTCCTGCCGCCTAGTCCTTATCAAGGATACAGCAAAGCCGGGTAGCCACCAGTGGTGACTACCCGGCTTCAGGCTATAATCCCAACCTCATACGACTTCCCTTACCGGGAACCCGCAATACGGGAGGGCAGAACTGCAGCGAGTCCTTATGCGCCCACGCGGAAACGTGCGAATGCGGTAGCGGTTGCGCCAGCCTCGGACAGAACCTGTGCGACAGACTTCTTGGAGTCCTTCGCGAAGTCCTGATCGAGCAGGGTGTTCTCCTTGAAGAAGCCCTTCAGGCGACCCTCAACAATCTTGTCCAGAATCTTCTCGGGCTTGCCCTCAGCGATTGCGGTCTCGCGAGCAACGCGCTTCTCGGTCTCGATCTGGTCTGCGGGGATGGACTCAGAATCCAGGTACTTGGGGCTCATTGCAGCAATGTGCACTGCAACGTCGTGTGCGATCTCGTCGGTGTTCTCACCGGAGACAGCCAGCAGAACGCCAACCTGTGCCGGCAGGTCCTTGGAGGTCTTGTGCAGGTAAACTGCAACGTTCTCGCCCTCAACGCGTGCAACGCGGCGGACAACGATCTTCTCGCCGAGCAGTGCACCAGCGTCGGTGGTCAGCTCCTCAACGGTCTTGCCCTCGTAGGATGCAGCCTGCAGCTCTTCCAGGGTGGAAGCGTCAGCAGCAATAGCAGCCTCGAGCACGTTCTGGCCGAAAGCGATGAAGGGGTCGGACTTTGCCACGAAGTCGGTCTCGGAGTTGACCTCGATCATGTAGCCAACGCCGTTCTCAACGCGTGCAGCCACCAGACCCTCAGCGGTTGCGCGACCCTCGCGCTTGGTGATGCCCTTCAGACCCTTAACGCGGATGATCTCGGCAGCCTTCTGCTGGTCGCCGTTAGCCTCGTCCAGAGCCTTCTTGACGTCGAGCATACCTGCGCCGGTCTTCTCGCGCAGTGCCTTGATGTCTGCTGCGGTGTAGTTCGCCATTGTGAACTCCTTGTGTTGCTGTAATAAATCGGGATGACATCCCGGTGGTACAAATGGCGGACGGCGCCGCGCCCAGGTCAGGGCGGGCGCCGTCCGAACGTGGTCCCCGCAGGCGGGGGCCACAAAGCATAAAGCTTAGTGGGCTAAGAAAGCTTACTTAGCTGCCTCTTCAGCCTGTGCAGCCTCGTGCTGCTCCAGGAGCTCGCGCTCCCAAGCTGCCATGGGCTCCTCAGCTGCTTCAGCCTTGCCGTTCTTCTTAGCGTTGCGCTCGATCAGGCCGGCTGCCACTGCGTCAGCAATCACGCGGGTGAGCAGGTTGACGGAGCGGATAGCGTCGTCGTTACCGGGGATCGGGAAAGCAACCTCGTCGGGGTCGCAGTTGGTGTCGAGGATAGCAACAACGGGGATGCCCAGCTTCTGAGCCTCGTTAACTGCCAGGTGCTCCTTCTTGGTGTCAACAACCCACAGGAGGGAGGGAACCTTGGACAGGTTGCGGATACCGCCGAGGGTCTTCTCGAGCTTCTCGAACTCGCGACGCATGAGGAGCAGTTCCTTCTTGGTGTAGCGAGAACCTGCTACATCGTCGAAGTCAATCTGCTCGAGTTCCTTCATGCGCTCAATGCTCTTGGAGATGGTGCTGAAGTTGGTCAGCATACCACCGAGCCAGCGGTGGTTCACGTAGGGCATGTTCACGCGGGTTGCCTGCTCAGCGATAACTTCCTGAGCCTGCTTCTTGGTACCCACGAACAGGATGTTGCCACCGTGTGCGACGGTCGACTTAACAGCCTCGTATGCCTTGTCGATGAAGGCGAGGGACTGCTGCAGGTCGATGATGTAGATGCCGTTGCGCTCGGTCAGGATGAAACGCTTCATCTTGGGGTTCCAACGGCGGGTCTGGTGACCGAAGTGAACGCCGGAGTCCAGCATTTCACGCATAGTTACGACGGGCATGTCGTCTCCTTTTTTGTGCCGCGCGGACCTCCCATTCGGGCTAGCCCAACGCGCGCATAGTAGTTATCAGTTTTTCCTGGCGGCGGTTAGCGTTCACGGTTACCCGTTCAGCTCAGGCCCTAACCACCCCGTATGGGTGGACCGAAGGTCCCTTATCGGCTCCCCGTTTGAGGATGCCGCTCACGCCGCGCGTCGTCAGTGGTACTGTACGGCCCCCTCGAAGAGGGAGAATACCCGCGCAGGCACACTGCAATACGACATTGTACCGTATATTCCGCGATTAATCCGCCGGGTTGGGGTTAAAACCTGCGCGGGCGGTGCAGGTGTGTGCAGGGGCACTGTGGATAAAGGATTTTAAGGCGCAAACAGCGGGGTTATCCACAATTTTTCGTGAGGCGCTGCGGGGCGGGGCGATTCGTGATGTGCTCAGAAGATGAAGCAGAACATGAAGACATTAGAGGGAACGCTACGGCACACAATCCTGGTGGTGTGCTGCCTACTGGGTGCACTTGCGAGTGCGGGTGGGCAGGGCTACGCGGGTAGTCAGGGTTATTCGAGCTGGATCAGTTCTACAGACGGGGCAGGTTTCGCAGAGGGTGCCACCTCAAGTGCGCACGTTCCCAACAGCGCACAAGTTCCCGGCACCGTTGAGCTCGCCGCGAGCCAACTACGCTACCGCTCCCCCACCGCCGAATCCAGACCGCAGGTAATCCGCCCCTTTGAGAAGCCCACCCAACGCTGGAGCGCCGGGCACCGCGGCGTAGACCTCGCCGTACCCGAGAACGACCGGCGCGTCTACGCACCGGCACCCGGCAAAGTGGTTTTCAGCGGCACGGTCGTCAACCGAAAAGTACTGGTCCTTGCGCATCCAGATGGGCGGCGCAGCACCTTCGAACCCATGGATGAAACGCTCCCGGTCGGCACCACCGTTACAGCCGGTGAGGTCATCGGCACCGTCGCAGGCGCGGCGGGCGGCAACAGCGAGCGCCCCTACCGGCGATGCTCCACCCCCTGCCTGTACTGGGGCGTACGACAGGGAGGCACCCGTGGGGACGGCAGCGGCAAGGACGCCGAGTACATCAACCCCATGAGCCTGCTGGGCTCGAAGGAACCAAGCATTCTGCTACCCGTGCCGGGCGGATATTAGGTGGCGAGTACTCGCGCTGGCAGTCATTGGGTACGGCTGTGGCCCGTCACCTCCCCAAAAGGAGGCAACGGGCCACAGGAGCCAGTCTAGGTTGTGCTCACTAGCGTAGGTGCTAGAGGCAGCTACTTACTGGAGGACGTCACCGTCATCAGCACCGAACTGGTTCGGCTGTACAGGCTGCTGAGCAGTCTGACCGGGCTGAACCTGCTGACCGGGCTGAGTAGGCTGAACCGGCTGTGCAGGCTGTACGGTCTGCGCGGCCTGTGCATCGTACGCGGGCATTGCCTTGGTCGGTTCATTCTCACCATAGTTCAGGCCGTGCTGCGGGGTGAACACCTGAGTCGGCGAATCATCACCGGCGGTGTAGGCGGTGTTCTGTGCCGGGTAACCGGGCTGAGCAGCATAACCGTTCTGTACCGGGTAGCCGTTCTGTGCCGCGTATCCGCCCTGTGCCGGGTAGCCATTCTGTACGTCAGCCTGGGTTGCACCGTAACCGGTCGCAACACCCGCCGCAGCACCCAGTGCCGCAGCCGAAGCGGCACGACGTTCACGGCCCTTCGCACGAGCCGCCGCGATCTTCTTGCGGAAGACGAAGAGCAGAACCAGGATGAGCAGCAACAGACCCACGATGATTGCATCCACAATCACGTCAGTCATGCTCAGACCGGACACCGGAACAGTCAGACCGGAGGTGGTGCTGACACCGCGGTCAGTCTTGACGCTCAGCTCGCCACCGTTGACGGTGAGCTGCACGTGCTGAGAGTTCTTCGCGAGGCTGTTCGCAGCATCAACCTTCTGCTGATCCAGCGAGGAGAAGGTCGGAGCCTTGAAAGTGAACTCGAAGGGAGCCGAGTAGTAGTTACCCAGCTTCGAAGAGAGCTTGATTTCAGGGGTCACCGTGTAGTCGGAGCCGAAGGGGTGGTAGCCACCGGGGCGGGTAACGGTCACCTTCGAATCGGGCAGGTATTCGTTCAGACGCTGGTTGAACTCGTTCTGATCCTTACCGCGAACCTTCACGCTCACAATGGTGGAGTCGCCGTCCTGACGGACCTCAGTCTCGTCATTGCTGCCGCCTGCGAAAACGTCCTTGAGCTTCTGCTCAGCACCCGCAACATCCTCGGTCGGGAATGCGTAGAGGAAACGCGCTTCCATGGAACCGTCCAGACCCAGGGAGGTAGCGACCTTCATGCTCTTCATCTCAATCTGACGTGAAGAAACACGGTCAACCGCGATGAGAGTACTGCTACCGCCCGAACGGGAGGAGCTAGCGCGACCCTCGGGGTCAACCATGTAGGACTTATCGTTGCTGTCCACGATGGTCAGGGTCAGGCCATCACCGCTCGGGGAGCACAGCAGCGCGCAGTCCAGCAGACCCGAAATCTTCTTCTGAACGGTGAAGTTATTATCCTTCGCCACTACCTCACGGCTAGCGGAGAGATCGGTACTACCTGCACCAAACAGCTTCTTGAGACCATTTCCCAAATCCTCAATCGAAGAAGCGCTAAAGGTCAGGGTACGGCCCACTTCTTCCTTCGCGCTGGCGGTCGATGCGGAAGGAGCGTATGCCTTCGCCTGCGAGGATTCCAGACCCTTCTTCAGCTCGGAGCCCTCAGGCTTGACCTGGTTCAGGTAGGCGTCGACCGCAGCGGCGGTCTCGGTGTTCATGATTTCCTTCGCAACGAAGGAGATGGCGACGTCATAACCGCCGTCCTTCTCCTTCACGTCAAGGATGACGTTACGGAAACCGCGGTCCTGAACATCCTTCGCGGAAATCTTAGACCCACCGGAGTTCTTCACTTCCTTCTCGCCAAACTTCACAGTGGTTTCATCACTACTGCTGAGAACGCTGTTCTTATTGGAAGCAGACACAACACCGTCCACTACCAGAGCTTCAGGAAGCCAGCCCAGCAGATCGCCCGAGCTGAAGTTTTCCTTCACCTGAATACCCTGCACCAGACCCTGGTCAGAGTTGACGATGCTAATCTGCGGCTTGATGTCGGAGCCCGAAGCCTTCAGCAGAGAGGTCACCTTGGAGTGGTACTCGTCCACGGAGGAGAAGGATACCTTGAAAGTCGCACGAGCCTTGTCACCCTCAGACTGAATACCTTCGTATTCCAGGCCCTCGGGCAGGTGCTTACGTACGGACGCATCCAGTGCCTGGGTTCCACCCTTAACCTTGTCCTGGTTATCCTTCATGTTGAAGGAAACCAGAATGGTGCGGGTACCCTTCTCAGCGCTCTCAAGGCCCAGCTGGGTCTCAATCTTTGCGCTGCAGGCGCTCAGAATCAGGGCGGCAATGGTCAACAGAACCGCCAGGAACATCCAGCGCTGACGAGTCGGCGCGCTCGGGGCGTGAGTCATCGCGTGCATACTAGGCTCCCATCAGGCGAATCGCCACGTAATAGACGACCATGGACGCCAGAACCCATGCGGTGCTCAGCGCCGCGTGCATGATAATCGGGGACTTCGCGAAGCGGCCCAGACGGTTCAGACCCAGATAGGTGAGAGCCTCACCCGAGAACACGGCGAAAGCAAGCACCAGGACTATGAGCATGGTCAGGAAGAACGCACCACCACCGCTACGGGTGAGGGTCAGGAAGAACACGAGCAGGTTCAGCACCAGGAACGAAGGAATCAGCGCCAGGGAAGACACCGACACGGCGTGCATACTCGCGGTGAAGGAGGTCGGCGCCTTACCGATACGCGCGGTCAGCTGCAGCTGCACACCGCGCAGAACCTGCACACCGAAGATTGCAAGAGCCATCAGCACGTACGCCAGAATCATGCGTCCGGTCGGCACGGCCTGTGCGGCGTAGGCACCACCGTAAGCGGCACCGCCTCGACCGCCGAACATGTAGCCCACCATGGACATCGCGATAACGGCAGCCAGGATAATCAGCTGGCTGAAGAAGAAGGCACCCACCAGCGCCTGCAGAGTCGTGGGAACAATCCAACCCCACGCACCGGCGGCAGAGATGCGGGCGTGCGCGGTCGCCGGGTTGCTGGAGAAAACGTCCAGGAACGCGTTCCAGGTAGCGCCCAGTGCCTTCACCGCCGGATGCGGTGCGCTCGGCGCATAGGTTGCCTGGCCGGGCTGACCGGGCTGCGCGGCCCCAGGCTGAGCAGTACCGGGCTGGGGTGCGGCGGCAGGCTGACCGGGCTGTGCGGGGGCTGCCTGAGCCTCAGCATTCGGCTGTGCATGAGCGCTCGCAGGAGTGGGCTGGGGTGCCTGCTGAGGCTGGACGGGCTGCTGAGGTGCTGCCGGTGCGGCAGGCTGAGCAGCATTACCCTGCTGGCTCGACTGCACGGGCTGCTGCGGCTGAGCAGGCAGCGAAGCATCCTGTGCGGGACGCGCGCCAGCATCGTAGCCGTAGCCCCCGGCGGCACCCTGCGACGGGTTGTTGGGAGTGTTCTCCGACATTGAGATCCTCTCGTATGGTGTGTGGAAGCAACACCTACCGGCTGAATCGGCATCTACCGGCGGCATCACACTGTCTTTCGTGACAAGACTCTTCAACCCTACCGTATTGAACGCTATGGTGCGTCTTCGTTCGTCATTTACTCATTTTCATCACCGTTGATGCATTCCATGCACGAAAATACGCGCCTCCGAGAGCATGACAAAAGAGCACGAAAAGAGGGCGCGAAAAAGCCCCGCCCGCCGACAAGTGGGTGAAGTCGACGGGCGGGGCCGTAGGGAGTGCGGGGCTCGAACCCGCGACCAAGGGATTATGAGTCCCCTGCTCTAACCGGCTGAGCTAACTCCCCATCCGGTGCAGTGACGGCGCGCAATGGACGCCAGCACCATCCTCTAGAGTACCTGAACGGTGACTGAGAACGAAAAACGCTCAATCCGCCGCCCAGGGGCTAGAGAAGCTTAGCGGCGCGAATCCAGGTAACGCTGGTACGGAGCGTCGCTCACGTACAGTTCCTCGAAGGTGCGCCAGGTGTTCTCAGCGCTGTGGAAGCCCACGATGCGGCGGGACTCACGACCCATCTGCTCACGCTCAGCAGCGGGCAGGGAGAGCACAGCCTCCAGCTTCTTCGCCAAATCCTGAGCGTTATTGGGTTCGAAGAGGTAGCCGTTCACACCGTCCTCCACCAGGTGCGGCAGAGCCAGCGCGTTCGCGAGCACCACGGGGGTGGAGGCGCTCATCGCCTCCAGGGAAACCAGGGACTGCAGTTCGGCGGTACCGGGCTGGCAGAACACATCAGCCATCTGGTACACCTCGGGCAGATGCTCCTCCGGAACGAAGCCGCGGAAAATCACGCGGTCGGACACGCCGCAATCGTGCGCCTTCTGTTCGAGAGCTTCACGCAGCTCGCCGCCACCGGCGATATCCAGCACCACGTGCTCGAGAGTATCCGGCAGCAGGGAGAGCGCCTCGATGAGCACGTCCACGTTCTTCTCTTCAGCCAGGCGGCCCACGAAGGCGATACGCAGCTCACCGGGAACCTTGCCGGCGTCAGCACCCTCAGCCAGCTCGTAGTCGCTGATCTCAATACCGTTAGAAACCGGCATGACGGGGCGATCAAAATGACCCAGGTCGCGCATCGCATCCGCACCAATCTGGGTGGGGGTGGTAACGACCGCGGTCTTGGAGAAGCAGAAACGCATATCCTTCCAGGTTGCCTTCTCAATCACGCGCTTCACGGGAGAGGGGAAGGGCAGGAACGGATCAAGGTTCGCGGGCATGAAGTGGTTGGTGGCGATAACACGAATACCTCGGCGCTTCGCCTGGAAAATCAGGGCGCGGCCAATAATGTAGTGGCACTGCACGTGCACCACGTCCGGGCGCACCTCGTCGAGAATCGCGCCGACCTCGGACCAAATCTCCCAAGGCAGGCAGATGCGGTTCGTCTCATGGGTCGGGGGCAGGTGCGAGCGCAGGCGGTGCTCCACGATGCCGCCTTCTACTTCGGTGCGGTAGCTGGGGCCGGGGATGGGGCTGGCTGCGACTACGTGTACGGAGTGGCCGCGCTTGAGCATGGAGGTGGCGAGGCGGTGACCGAATTGTGCCGCACCGTTGATGTCCGGCGGGTAGGTTTCTGCGCCAATCAGAATCGTCTTTGCCTGTTCCATGACGGGGCTCCTCATCGGGGTGTAGTGTGTCGGTGACTTTGGGGGTTCGGGTGCGACGGTGCGCCGCTTCTACCTCTGCCTGCCGCGTGAACCGGGTGGGTCCAGTACGTACAGCACTTGTCTATTCTACCTGTGAGCTGCGTCCTTCTCCGACTTGTGGCCGGGGCCTTTGGCTGGGAGTTGCCTCTAAACCTCACGTTGAGGCTGGAGCCTGCGCCCTGCCCGTAGACGCACAAACGCCCCGATACGAGTATCGGGGCGTTTAGACGCTTGGCGTTAACCGGTGCCGGTTGAGCGGCGAACAGTGTTTAGCGGCGAACCAGGCGGTTCAGGAAGTGCAGGACGGTTGCAATGGATGCGCCCAGTGCTGCGAAGGACTTCCAGCGTGCCTGCAGAACCTCGGGCTTGCGCACGTTCTCTGCCAGGCCGCGGCCGGTAGCTGCTGCACCTGCGGCAACCTCGGAGGGCACTGCCTTGAGAGCGTCCAGAGCCTGCTGGGTGTTGTTCTGAACGTCGCCGGTGTAGGACTGCAGGTCGTCGCGCAGGGCTGCCAGATGCTGGCGACGCTCTGCGGTGCGCTGCTTGAGCTCTTCGAAGGTCGGCGGCTTGGGCTCTTCCTCACCGCGTGCCTTGCGCTCTTCAGCTTCCTGACGTGCGCGTTCTGCTGCCTCTTCAGCTTCCTTAGCCTTCTGCTCAGCGCGCTCTGCCTGTTCCTTCTTCAGGCGCTCAGCGGACATAGCGGTACCTTCCTTGAGTACGCCGAGGTCGAAGAGCAGACCGAAGATTGCGGATTCGGGCTTGAACGGCAGCTGAGCCTTAACCTTCTTCAGACCGACCAGGGCGCAGATTGCCAGGACGATGAGGAAGATGAGGGCGAAGACCAGCGCGGATGCCCAGTAGGGCATGACGGTGCCGAGGCCGAGGATTGCTGCGGCGACCAGCGCAATGATCAGGAACAGACCGAAGACTGCTGCGACGCCGAAGAAGGCTGCGCCCTTACCAACGGCGATGCCCTTGGTCTTCAGCTCGTGCTTTGCAATCTGGATTTCGTCCTTGACCTGGCTGGGTCCGAGGGTCTTGAAGGTTTTGCCAGCGTCGATGATGTTCGCGACGCCGGACTTAATCCCGCTAATGCCAGCAAAGAAACGCTTAGGTGCCTTGGGATTAGTAGTAGTGGTCATGACCACCTCTCCGTGACGTGTTTTTGGAGGCTTCTTTTTCGCACTCCACCTCCTATAGTTTAGCCCCTTATGATACCTCCGCGTGACCGTTTGGGCGGGGGTTTGCACTATCTCTTCAGGTATTTTCGACTTTCTGGAGGTTGTGTTGAGCTGCAGGCGTAGGTTTCTGGGTTTGGTTGCGCCTGTGGATTTGCTCTGGAGTAGGCGTAAGAGGATGCCGATGCGCCGCTCCCCCGTTACGCGCCGAGTGGGCGTGTGGTTGATGTGGGCGAGGAACTTCTCTGTGCGTTAGACTTCACATTTTTGCAGGGTGAAGTATCTTTGCCTCGCCGGGGGCGTAAGCCCGAGGAGTTACTCATTCACGACTTGGAGAGAACGTTCCGACTGGACTCGATACAGCGGGGTGACGGTTTTTCCGAGCGCGCGAGGAAGTAAAAACCGTTATCCCGCCGAGGGCGTAAGCCCGAGGGGTTGCTGGTTCACGACTTGGGGAGAACGTTCCGACTGGACTCGAACTAGCGAGGCGAAGATTTTCCGAGCGCGCGAGGAAACAAAAATCTTTGCCTCGCCGAGGGCGCAAGCCCGAGGGGTTACTGGTTCGAGTCAGAGGAACGTATATAGCAAGAATCCCCAGGGCGGAGCCCTGAGGATTCTTGCTTTATGCGCTCCCCCGACTGGACTCGAACCAGTAACCCTTCGATTAACAGTCGAATGCTCTGCCAATTGAGCTACGGGGGATTATTTTGTTTTCGTTGCTGGTTTCCCTTGCAACGAGTAATAACTATACCGGGGCTGTTTGGGCTCCGCAACTTGAAATGCTATGAAGTGCATCACTTTTGGGGTGTGTGGTTGGTTTGGGTGGTGAGGGAGGCTTCTACCCCGCGGTATTCCCCGGCAACCTGCAGAACACAGGACATTCGGCAGGTAGCCGGGGCGTTCACAAGGAACCGTACTTAGCCGCGCTGTGCGCTGAGCTGGCGGCGGCGCATTTCCAGCTCGAGGAGCTGACGCTGTACCGCTTCGAACTCTTCGTCGTCGGGGTTTGCGCTGAGCTGCTCTAGGCGCATCATCAGGTCGGATTTTTGGCGGGCAATCTGCTGTTCAAACAGGGCATTGAGTGCGCCAGTCACAAAACCGGGCAGACGCTCGGCACTGCTGACCGGTAGCGGTGAGACGGCGAGCTCCGCGATGGCGGGATGTACGCCCTCCACAGCGCCGGAGCGCACGCAGTTAATCCATTCGATGCCGGGGGTGGGCGCCATGACGGTTGCCGCGTGAATAATGCCGGCGGCCACCTCACGGTGGGTGCGGTAGCGGAACTGCACGGTGGCGAGGTTACGCCACTGTTCCACACTGATGAGCTCGGGGTGCTGCAGGGCAATCTCGAGCGCCGCCTTTTCGAGGCGGGCAACCGGGTCGCGCGGGTCGGGGGTGAGGAATTCCTCGACGGCGGGGGCGGTCACCTCCGGCTGGGGTGCGGCGGGCTGAATGCTGCTCGGCGGGTGCGCGGCAGCGTTCTGACCGGCGTAGGCACTGGGTGCGGCGTGGTCTTCTGGTGGCGGTGCGTCGTAGGCGGGGTCGTAGGGCGCGTCAGCATGAACTGCGCCCTGAGCACCCGCGTAACCCGGCGCGCCCACGTAACCCTGAGCGCCCGCATAGCCCGGCGTGCCCGACACTCCCTGCGGCCCCTCGTTCAGACGCTCGTAACGCGGCGCGGCGGCGGTAGCCTCCGCCTGCTGGGAGCGAGAAAGCTTCGGGTGATTCTGCGCGTACGCCACGGCACGCTGAATCTCGTCGAGCTCCAGACCAAGCTGACCGGATACCTTACGCATGTAGGCGGGGCGCAGGTCGCGGTCCTTAATGCCGGCAATAATCGGGGCGATAGCGCGCATCGCCAGCACACGGCCCTCAAGGGTCGCCAAATCGTACTTGGCGAGGGTCGAATCAATCGCGAACTCGAACAGCGGGCGGCGCGAAGCAATCAGCGAGCGCACCGCGGCGTCACCCTTGTGCAGGCGCAGGTCGCAGGGGTCCATGCCGTTCTCGGCAACCGCCACGAAGGTCTGCGCGACGAAGCGCTGGTCCTCCTGGAATGCAGCCATGGCGGCTTTCTGGCCTGCGGCGTCACCGTCGAAGGTGAAGATGATTTCGCCGCCGGAACCGTCATCGGTAATCATGCGGCGCACCATCTTGATGTGGCCGGGACCGAACGCGGTGCCGCAGGTGGCAACGGCGGTGGTGATGCCGGCGAGGTGTGCCGCCATGACGTCCGTGTAGCCTTCCACGATGACGACCTGCTTGGTCTTGGTCATATCGCGTTTTGCCAGGTCAATGCCGTAAAGCACCTGGGATTTCTTGTACAGCTGCGTCTCGGGGGTGTTCAGGTATTTGGGGCCCTGATCGTCGTCGAAGAGACGGCGGGCACCGAAACCGATGGTTTCACCGGCGATGGTGCGGATTGGCCAGATGATGCGGCCGCGGAAGCGGTCGTACAGGCCGCGGTTGCCCTCCGAGAACATGCCGGTCGCCTTCAGCTCCTCATCAGTGAAACCCTGGGAGCGAAGGTGCTTGAGCAGGTGGTCCCAGCCGCGCGGGGCGTAGCCGACACCGAACTTGCGGGTTGCGGCGGGATCGAAACCGCGGGCGCCGAGGAAGCGCTGCGCCTCCTGAGCATCAGCGCTGTAGAGGTTACGTTCAAAGAACTCGGCGGCAATCTTGTGCGCGTCGAGCAGGCGGCGGCGCATACCCGCCTCGTAGCGGTCGCCGGGCTTACCGCCCTCATAGTGCAGAGTGTAACCAATACGGGCGGCTAGACGCTCCACCGTCTCAACGAAGCTGGTGTGTTCCATCGCCATGACGAAGGAGTACACGTCACCGGATTCACCGCAGCCAAAGCAGTGGTACGAACCGACCTGCGGGCGCACATTGAAGGAGGGCGTGCGCTCGTCGTGGAACGGGCACAGCCCCTTGAAGGTGCCTATACCGGCGCTTTTGAGGCTCACATAGCCTTCAATGATTTCGCGGATATCGGTACGGGCGCGGACTTCATCAATGTCTTCTTTGCGGATTAATCCAGCCATAAACTCAATTCTACGGTGAGGGTCAACAGGTAGCGCTTGTGAGCGTTGCAGGGGCGCCAAAGAGCGGCGCGAACAGGCCCGAAAAAGGATGCGCCGCGACGCGCAAACAGCACGCCGCGGCACACAGGTGTTTAGCCGCCGGAAATATCCAGCTCAGCCTCCGCCAGGCCCAGACGCTCAGCGTCCCCCAGGATGCGCGAATCCAGCCAGCCATCGGGCAGGTGCGGCTGCTTGGGGCTACCGGCGCGACCGCGCGAACCCTCAACGGCGGCACCCGGGTAACCAATCGAGTGGTCCAGCTGAGCAATCAGCTCACGGAACGTCGCCAGGTCGGGCACCTGAGCCATCTTCGCGCGCAGCTCACCGCCAACCGGGTAGCCCTTGAAGTACCACGCCACGTGCTTGCGGATTTCGCGCAGGCCTCGGGTCTCATCGCCGAAGGTTTCCACCAGCAGTTCTGCGTGGCGGTAAATCATGTCCGACACCTCAGTCAGGGTCGGGCGGATACGCTCCGACGAACCCTCAAACGCATTCTGCAGGTCGCCAAACAGCCACGGGCGACCCTGGCAACCGCGACCAATCACGACGCCGTCCACGCCGGTCTGCTCAACCATGCGCACCGCATCCTCAGCGGAGAAAATATCGCCATTACCCAGGATCGGCACATCCGGAATCAGCTCGCGCAGCTGCGCAATCGAATCCCAGTCAGCCTTACCCGAATAATGCTGAGCTGCAGTACGACCGTGCAGAGCAATCGCCGCGACACCGGCATCGCGCGCAATCTTGGCGGATTCGAGGAACGTGATGTGGTCATCGTCGATGCCCTTACGCATCTTAATAGTCAGCGGAATATCGTTGCGGGATGCCTCCTTCACCGCGGTCTGCACAATCGCAGTGAACAGGTCAGTCTTCCAGGGCAGGGCGGCACCGCCACCGCGGCGAGTCACCTTAGGAGCCGGGCAGCCAAAGTTCAAGTCAATGTGGTCGGCACGGTCCTCTTCAACGACCATGCGCACAGCCTTACCGACGTTGACCGCGTCCACACCGTAAATCTGGATGGATCGGATCTTCTCGTCCGGGTCATGCTCAATAATGCGCATGGACTCGGGCTTACGCTCCACCAGGGCGCGCGCAGTCACCATTTCGGTAACGTACAGGCCGCCGCCATATTCACTGCAGAGGCGGCGGAAAGCCTTATTGGTCACGCCAGCCATCGGGGCGAGAACCACGGGAGTATCAACGGTCAGATTGCCCAGTTTCAGGGGCGGAAGGGTAAGACGGGGTGCTTCAGAATTCACCCCTATATTGTGGCATACGGGGGCAAATCGAGAACCGGACTCAGCTGACGGGGTACAGAAGCGCAGTGCAGTGGCACGGCGCAGGCTCAGCAACCGTGAGGAGGCGCAGGTACGCGAGAGGGGAGGAGGAGCATTCCACTCCCCCGCCCCTTCAGCAAGAGTCAGCCAGCAGGCTCGGTACCGAGAATCTACCTAGTAACCTACTCGGTCACGTAAATATAGGTCGGGTCGCCCTCCACCGAGGCGGTACCGGCGCGCAACAGCACGTCAGTCACCTGAACCAGCGCCTCCATGGCATCATCAACCTCAACCAGCACCGGGTACTTAGCGCTCAGCAGGGACAACACCTGCATAATCGCCTCCACGGCGCCCTCATTATCGAAGTCGTAGCCCAGCAACAGTTCCGTGGCGGTCTTCTCATCCACCAGCGCCGCCTCCGGGTCAGTCTCAAAGGGGTGGTAGCTCACCGCAAACGCCACAATCGGGCCCTTCTTACCCTCAGCGGCAGCCTCACGAATATGGTCACGAAGCACCACCGCACCAAAAGCACGCACCTCATCCGAGAGGAAGTAGCGGTTCACGGTACCCAGACCCACCTCGGCGGGAACATCCCACTCGTGGGCGCGGCGGTAGAAATTCCACAGCGCGGCGGTCAGCTCCACCGAACCGGTCGCCAAGTCCTCAATCGCCTGAGTCTCGTTACCGTCAGCATCCTCACGCAGAGACACCGGGGGAATCGCGCCCGGCTCCACACGCACCATACGGGAACGCTGAATCAGCTTCATACCAGCCGCCTGCGCGAACTCCTCACCGTCACTAAACGGCGACAGCTTCACGCGCAGAGCGGTGGTCTGGCCGTGCGCCGCCGCAATCTCACGCAACGCATCCAGCAGGGCAGTACCAATACCCTGACGGCGGTGGTCAGCCGCGACCTCCACATAGGACCATAGACGCGTCGGATGCAGCATCGAAGCCACCACAGTACCCGCAGCCACCGGCACACCAGAAACAGTCACCACCAGAGTACGGCTGAACGGCGCATCCGTATCCGGGCCGAAAAGGCCACGCTGGCGCTCCTCAACCTCATTGCGGGCAGAGTTCCAAATCTCAAGCAGGGCAAGGTCATCACCCTCCTGCCAAGGACGAATCTCAAATTTTTCGCTGAGGCGTTCAGCCATATCCGTGCACCTTTCCTTCGCTCGCGTCAAACGTGCCAATCAGTCTAACCAGGGTAGCCCAAATACACGACGGCGGGTAGCCTCTTTCGCTCTAAGAGGCTACCCGCCGACCATGTTATAAATTATTTTTATCCTGCCAGGCGTGCAGCCAGGTAAGACTTCACCTGATCCAGAGCCACACGCTCCTGGTTCATGGTGTCGCGCTCGCGGATGGTCACAGCCTGATCCTCGAGAGTGTCAAAGTCCACGGTGATGCAGAACGGGGTACCAATCTCGTCCTGGCGGCGGTAACGGCGGCCAATAGCGCCCGCCTCGTCGTAGTCCACGTTCCACAGACCACGCAGCTCATTCGCCAGCTTGGTTGCAGGCTCAGACAGTTCAGCCTTCTTCGACAGCGGCAGAACAGCGGCCTTCACCGGTGCCAGGCGCGGGTCGAGCTTCAGCACGACGCGCTTATCCACGCCACCCTTAGTGTTCGGTGCCTCATCCTCGACGTATGCGTCAACAAGGAACGCCATCATGGAGCGGGTCAGACCGAAGGACGGCTCAATCACGTACGGCACGTAACGCTCGCCGGTAGCCTGGTCGAAGTACTCAAGCTTCGCGTTGGAGTGCTCATTGTGCACGCCCAGGTCGTAGTCGGTACGGTTCGCAACACCCATCAGCTCACCCCACTCGGAACCCTGGAAACCGAAGCGGTACTCAACGTCAATAGTGCCAGCCGAGTAGTGTGCACGCTCCTCCTGAGGAACGTCGAAGCGGCGCATGTTATCCGGGTTAATGCCCAGGTCAACGAACCAGTTCCAGCAGTCCTCAACCCACTCGTTGAAGTACTTATCAGCGTCATCCGGGTGCACGAAGTACTCGATTTCCATCTGCTCGAACTCACGAGTACGGAAAATGAAGTTACCGGGAGTGATCTCGTTACGGAACGACTTACCAATCTGGCCAATACCGAACGGCGGGCGCTTACGAGAAGCAGTGACCACATTGTTGAAGTTCACGAAAATACCCTGAGCGGTCTCGGGGCGCAGGAAGTGCAGACCCTCCTCATTATCAACCGGACCCAGGTAGGTCTTCATCAGACCGGAGAAGTTCTGCGGCTCAGTCCACTCGCCACGAGTACCACAGTTCGGGCAAGCAATTTCATCCATGCCCTCAGCCGGGCGGCCCTTCTTCGCCTCAAAGTTCTCCAGCAGGTGATCCTGACGCAGACGCTTGTGGCAGGACAGGCACTCAACCAGCGGGTCGGTGAAGGTCGCCACGTGACCGGATGCCTCCCACACCGCACGAGGCAGAATAACAGAGGAGTCCAGGCCAACCATGTCCGCACGGGAGCGGACGAAACGCTGCCACCACTGCTGACGGATGTTTTCCTTCAGCTCTGCACCGAGGGGGCCGTAGTCCCATGCGGAGCGGGAACCGCCGTAAATTTCACCGGCCTGGAAAACAAAGCCGCGGCGCTTCGCGAGCGCAATAACGTTATCGAGGGTGGACTTTTCAGCCATAGTTACTCCTTCTGCCCCGCCACCGGCTGTGACGTGCGTGAGTTCGGGTTCATAAGGGACGCGACCCAGAACGGGGCGCCCGTATTCGCGCTCATCGGCGCAATATGCACACTTTTTGATGCAAGACACTAGGGTACCATCACCACCCCACCCCTGGGTATGCCTACCCGACCCACCACTCCCCCATTTTTACCGGACGCCAGGATGCACCCGGCGGGATAAACTAGAGAGCATGGAAGAAATTTTTATTCGCGACGACATGATCCGCCTCGGTCAGTTCCTCAAGCTCGCCAACCTCGTAGAGGACGGCGCGCAGGCACGCGAGGTCATTCAGCACGGCCTGGTAAAGGTCAACGGCGACATTGAAGAAGCACGCGGCAAGCAGCTGCACCCCGGCGACACCGTGACGTTCAACGGCGTGACCGTGAAGGTCGCGCACGAGGACTAACCCGACCTCTTATTCCGTTTGAGATAGGGCGTTAGAGTGAGGGACGGCGTCCGTCCTCGTTCCTCTCCCCCGGCCCAAGGAAGCAGCCGGTGCGCACCTTCCTACGCTCCTACAGGGG
>NZ_KV801798.1:280100-315709 GCF_001810515.1 Rothia sp. HMSC075F09 | reverse complement strand
TTTTTGTTGTCCAAGAAACGGGAGGCAGTTCAGTTGATCCGGTGTGAGGGGCTTTAGTGTTAGCGCTTAGCCTGGTGAGGCTGCACGCTCAGTAGCTCAAACTACTTCGAGGAGGAAGCGTGCGCATCCTGTGCGGTGCGGGCACGCATCACGAGGGCGTGGTATTCGTCTTCCTTCTCGATCAGCTCGTCACGCAGCTTGGCGGGAATGGCGTTGAGCTTCTCGGTTTCCTTCTGCCAGCGGGCGGTGATGTCCGCACGCTCGGCGGCGGGTGCATCCTCGGGCAGTGCCAGGTACTTCTCGGAGAGCGCCTGAACACGCTGAATGGTCTGCAGCGCGCGGCCCTTGGGGCTGAGCAGCGAGGCAAGCACGGTAATGATCAGGACGCCCACGATGACCATCAGCGACATTTCGGTGCTGATTTCGACCACGTGCACGGGCTCGCCGTGGTTGATGAACGGCAGGTTATTCTCGTGCATTGCGTGCAGGATGAGCTTCACACCAATGAACGCGAGGATGGTCGCCAGGCCGTAGGAGAGGTAGACGAGGCGGTCCAGCAGGCCGTCAATAAGGAAGTACAGCTGGCGCAGACCCATGAGGGAGAACGCGGTCGCGGTGAACACAATGTAGACGGACTGGGTGAGGCCGAAGATCGCGGGGATCGAGTCGAGCGCGAAGAGCAGGTCGGAACCAGCGATAGCGACCATGACGAGCATCATGGGGGTCATGACGCGCTTGCCGTTTTCGATGGTGAAGAGCTTGTCACCGTCGAAGTGGTCGCTGGTCTTCAGGTACTTCTTGGCGAGGCGGACCATGATGTTGTCGGCTTCGTCATCGCCGTCACCTTCGGTGATTTCGTCCTTGAGCAGGTTACCTGCGGTCATGAGCAGGACCAGGCCGAAGATGTAGAACACCCAAGCGAAGGAGTTGATGATCGCTGCGCCGGCGAAGATGAAGGAGCCGCGCGCCAGGATCGCGAAGACAATACCGAAGAGCAGAACCTTCTGCTGATTCTCACGGGCGACACGGAAGGTGCCCATAATAATCATGAAAACGAAGAGGTTATCGACCGAGAGAGCTTCTTCGGTGATGTAGCCTGCATAGAATTCGGTGGCAGCGGAGGGGCCGTTCGTCACGAAAATATACAGACCGAACAGCATCGCGATGCCGATGTAAATACTCGACCAGATGGCCGCTTCCTTGACGGAAGGTTCGTGCGCCTTACGAACGTGGAACACGAAGTCGAAGGCCAACAGACCCGCGATGATGAGAATAGTAACCAACCATTGCAACCCGGTAACTTCCATGGGGAGCCTTTCTTGTGGTGTGCGTACAGGACCACAAGTCTCTCCCGCCGACCTTAATGGAGGTCGGCTCGATTCACCGGTTAGGCGCCTTCGGCTAACGTGCTGACGATGAGTCGATTGGTGGGATACTCCCTTGCTCGGTGAACGATTATACAGCAGGTTGGGGTTTTCGCACAGGAGCCCCTCCGGGAGAACTTTCAGGAGCTAGGTGCACCGAAACGCCGCATCCGGCGGGGTTGACCTGTCGGATGCGGCGTTCTGCGTGACGAATACACGCTGTCTAGTTGGGGGTCTAGCTGGCGCCACTATTAGTTTGACAACATGTAGAGCGGCGTATTGCAGACCAGCACTACACAGATCAACACCGTGCAGCAAGCCCATACAAAAGTAGCCCTCCCCGTGAACTATTACGGGGAGGGCTACTTTTCATTCAGTTAGGAGACCATGTTGAAGGTCGGCGGGGTGAACGCAATCGCATTGACCTGCTTGTTCGTATCAAGCGTGCCGTTCTCCTGAATCGTCGGGACGGTAATAACCACCTCGAACTGGTACATGCCTTCCATGAGCGTATTACCACGCAACGCAAAACGCGCGGAGATGCCGGTCGCCTTATCATTCACGCTCGACGCAAACGGAATGACCTGACCCTGAACAGTCTGAGTCTTGCCGTTGCGGGTCATAACGGTTGCCTTGCCGGTCGGGTCAGTCGTGAAAATCTGGCGGTCAATGATTTTACCCTCGGGCGAGAAGAGGTAAATGTCCATGGACGGGTGCAGGTGCGTGGTGCCGGTCGTCGCCTCCAGGGCGGAGACGTTGTAGGTCATCACGAACTCACCGCAGTTCAGGTTGAGGTCGCCCTCGGGGCCGTGAGTCGCCTCGTACACGGACATGAGGCGAATCGTTGCGGGATTCGGGGAGGTTGCATTCTCCATGGACCACCACGCCTGACCGGTCTCCGGCGCAGTCACGGGCTTGTTCTTGGTGCGCGACTGCAGGGCGCCACTGGCAGGGTTGGTAATCATCCAGCCGCCGACCTGGGTGAAGTCCGGGCCGTGTACCGTCTTGCAATCATCAGCCGAGGCAGCGAATGCGGGTACCGCCGTGGAGGCGGCAATAGCGGGCAGAGCCCAGAGCGCACCGCGGGTGAGGTTGCGGCGGGTAACGGAACGAGCTCCCATGGTGTGTGCGTCTGAAGAGTTATTCGAAATAGTCACAGATTTTTCTTTATCGTTCGGAAGCATCAAGGTGTTATTTGACACGTAAAACACCTTGATAGTGTACAGCATGTATCTGCACTCAGTAGAACTTCATGAACAATGAGTTACCTCATGGCGAAAAACCCACGTCGGCCCCTAAACGCCGGGCTTAGAACACCGGGCTTAGGCGTGACCCGCCTCCTTCATCAGGCGCAGCTCCTTCTTCAAATCGGCAAGCTCATCACGCAGACGCGCCGCCAACTCAAACTGCAGGTTCTCCGCCGCCACGCGCATCTGCTCGTTCATCTGCTCAATCAAATCCAGCAGGTCCTCCGCGGGTGCCGCCGCCAGGCCGTCGGCACGAACGCGCGCCTCCGCACGGGCGAGAAGCTCCTCCGACTCCGGGGTGCTTGTGGCAATCTTCGACGAGGTCGCAGAACCGGTCTTCGCACCCGCGCTCACCGTGCGGGCGCCCTTCTTACCGCTCTTACGCTGCTGCAGAAGCTCGCGGGTGTCCTCTTCCTCGCGGGCGAGAACATCCGTAATATCGGCAATCTTCTTACGCAGCGGCTGCGGGTCAATGCCGTGCTCACGGTTGTACGCCTGCTGAATCTCGCGGCGGCGATTCGTCTCATCAATCGCCACGCGCATAGAATCCGTAATCTTATCGGCGTACATGTGCACCTGACCGGACACGTTACGCGCTGCACGACCAATCGTCTGAATCAGCGAAGTGGTCGAACGCAGGAAGCCTTCCTTATCGGCATCCAGAATCGCAACCAGGGACACCTCGGGCAGGTCCAGGCCCTCACGCAGCAGGTTAATACCAACCAGCACATCAAAGGTGCCCAGGCGCAGCTCACGCAGAAGCTCCACACGGCGCAGAGTATCCACGTCAGAGTGCAGGTACTGCACCTTCACGCCGTGCTGCAGCAGGTACTCGGTCAAATCCTCCGCCATGCGCTTCGTGAGGGTCGTGACCAGCACACGCTCATCACGCTCAACGCGCACGCGAATCTCCTCAAGCAAATCATCAATCTGACCCTTGGTCGGCTTGACCACGATTTCCGGGTCAATCAGGCCGGTCGGGCGAATAATCTGCTCCACATAACCATCAGCCTGCGACAGCTCATACTTACCGGGGGTCGCCGAAAGGTAAATCGTCTGACCGATACGCTCCAGGAACTCCTCCCACTTCAACGGGCGGTTATCCATCGCCGACGGCAGGCGGAAACCGTGCTCCACCAGGGTGCGCTTACGGGACATATCGCCCTCGTACATGGCACCAATCTGCGGGACCGTCACGTGCGACTCGTCAATAATCAGCAGGAAGTCATCCGGGAAATAATCCAGCAGACAGTTCGGGGCGCTACCGGGGGCACGACCGTCAATATGGCGCGAGTAGTTCTCAATGCCATTGCAGAAGCCCATCTGCTCCATCATTTCCAGGTCGTAGGTGGTGCGCATACGCAGACGCTGCGCCTCCAGCAACTTGCCCTGGGATTCGAGGGTCTGCAGGCGCTCGCGCAGCTCATCCTCAATGGAGGTAATAGCCTTCGCCATGCGCTCCGGGCCGGCAACGTAGTGGCTTGCGGGGAAGACATACATTTCTTCTTCCTCGCGAATTACCTCGCCGGTCAGCGGGTGCAGGGTGTAAATCGCCTCAATCTCATCACCGAAGAACTCGATGCGGATCGCGTTCTCCTCGTACATGGGGATGATTTCGACGGTATCGCCACGCACACGGAACGTGCCGCGGTGAAAGTCCATGTCGTTACGCGCGTACTGCATCGCCACGAACTGGCGCAGCAACTCGTCGCGGTCAATCTCCTCACCGCGACGCAAAGTCACCATCTGCTTAATGTACTCCTCGGGCGTGCCCAGACCGTAAATGCAGGACACGGTCGCAACCACTACCACGTCGCGGCGAGTCAGCAGGGAGTTCGTCGCCGAGTGGCGCAGACGCTCCACCTCCTCGTTGATGGAGGAGTCCTTCTCAATAAACGTATCGGTCTGCGGCACGTACGCCTCGGGCTGGTAGTAGTCGTAGTACGAGACGAAATACTCCACCGCATTATTCGGCAGCAGCTCGCGCAGCTCATTCGCCAGCTGCGCCGCCAGAGTCTTATTCTGCACGAGCACCAGAGTCGGACGCTGCACCGCCTCAATCAGCCAGGCTGCGGTCGCGGACTTACCGGTACCGGTAGCGCCCATCAGCACAATGTCTTTCTCACCGTTCTGTACACGCTCGGTGAGCTCGGCGATAGCCTTCGGCTGATCACCGGCAGGCTGGAAGGGGCTGACCACTTCAAAGGGGGCGACGATGCGGTTAATTTCGGGTGCGTAACTCATGTATCCATCCTAGGGGAAAGCCGCCCAATGCGCCTCAGGATTGGTCGCCCTTTTCTGCTGGCGCAATATAATCACGCGCAATGCACTCGCTACGATACCCCCTGCCCCACCGGTGACCACATACCAGTGGGGCACCTCGCAGGTAAGGATTTAGCGCACCTCCACGGTGGCTCCGGCGAGGCTCATCAGCGCCCGGTTCGTCAGCGGAAGGTACCCGTTCAGGGCGCTCAAAATCAGCTGCATGGTGCGCTCTTCATCCTCCACGCTCAGCCCGCGCGGAATACCCACACCCGGCACGCAGATGCGCTGCTTATACAGGTCAATCACCGCGCACACGGTGCGGTTCGGCACGCTCAACACCGGCAGCATGCCGCGGTGATTGATGGTGCGCAGGCCCTTACCGACCACGGCGGCGGTGCGGATATCCGGGCGGGCACTCCTCGCGAACCGGGAGGTGCTCGCACCGTTCGCAAAAGCGGCAGGGTCGGGAATACTATTCGGCACCGCGCTCTTCTCGTTCAGCACAGACAGCAGCGGCTCCCCCACCGCGGCGGTGACCGCCACGTAGCGTACCTGCCGGTCCATGGCGTTGAGGAAGTCCAGTTCCGCGTACTCCTCCACGCGGTAGTTCTCGACCAGACCGGCTTCGCCCGACCCGGTTTCTTCCACGGTGCGGGTGATGACTTCTTCATCGTAGAAGCTTGCCACGCACACCTGCGGGGCGCCTCGCTCAATGCGGGCGCGGCACTGATAGTCGTCATCGAGCAGCCAGAGGGACAGCTCATAGCCGTCGGGTACATCGCGCACACCGGTCGCGAGCAACACTTCGCTGCCGTCCAGGGAGAACGGCTCCCAGCCTGCCGGTTCAAAAGCATTGAGGGCACCGTCCAGGGCGGGGTTGCAGGACCCGAGGCTCGGCGCCTGCTCAGCCGGAGTGAATGCCTCGGTGGCGGGCATGGCGATGGTGAGCCCGCGCATCCTGCCGGCGAGGCAGAGTTCAATCGCCATGAGCAGGTGGCCCGCACCTTCACGGCTCAGTGCTGGGCTCTGAACCATGTGCGCCACACCGGAGTTGTCCAGGCTGAGGTGTTCGCCAACTCCGCGGGCGGCGTTAGAGTAGCGGTTGTGCAGGCGCACCAGCTCGTCAATGGGCAGGGCACGACCCACGGCGCCGAACGCCTGGGCGATAGCGTGAACATGTTCGGGGAAGACGCGGCAGAGCCTGCCAAGCTGGCGAGCAAATTCTGCCGGACGCTGCGTGAGCACGCTCAGTAGGGTGCCGAGGTTCTGCTGGCGGTAGGCGTTGAGTAGCTGGGCGACGGTGGCGGGTTCAAGCTGCTCGACAGTGCCCATCTTGGGGAGGCGCGCTCCCTGGCGGTTGAGAGTTGCGGTGCCGCCGCGGCTGCCCGCGGACTGCTCTGATGAGTTTTTGCCTGCTTGTTCGTCTACTTGTTGATAGTAGGTTCCCGACTGCGTCACGTTTTCACGACCTTGAGCTCTTCAGAGCGTTCGTTAGCTGATTCTTCGTAAGGTGACGGGCGGGGCTCAGCGCCTACCGGCAGATGGTTCGTGCACACACTACCGTCTGCCGGGTCGTATAGTACCGGCATTCAGCTGTGCCTCGTTCCTTGAGCAGCTAAGCTATAGCTTCAAGACGTCAGCATCAGGACCTCAGCGCTGAGATAGTACCCAGTTCTCGGCGCTGAGATGTCAGCGTTGAGCCCTGCCCGTCGGTGCGGGCGCACGCGTTGCCTCGTGGAGGCGCCGGGCTGGGTTACCGCTGGTAATGAACCCGTTGCCCGTGCCGTGGAGGGGCGTGTGCGTTCCGCAACGCTTTTTAGGCTATCAGCTTTAGCGGGCAATTACTAGGGTTAGAGTAACTATTAACTAAGGTTGGACTATCTTTTGGGTTTTGGGGGCTTTACACGGGCGCTCTAGCCCGAAAATCTGGGACCGGAAATCTAAGACCGAGAATATAGGGAGCGGTAACCTAGACCGGCAAATCCACCCACTGCGTGTCCCCCCAGGTCACACTCGCCGCACCGGAACTCAGGCTCACCACCAGCTCCTCGGCACGCGCCAGCTCCTCCGAGCGGTCAAACACGCCCAAGGAAATCGTGGCACCCTCCGCACCGTACTCGGTACCCAGCACATTCAGACCGGCGGCACGAATCTCGTTCTCCAGGCGGCCAGCATCCGCATGCGAACTGGGCACCTGACCCACACGCAGACGCTCACGCGAATCGAATAGCGCACCATCCAGGGTCTGCACCACCGAATCAGTGTAGGCGCGCACCAAACCGCCCGCGCCAAGCTTAATGCCACCGAAATAGCGCACGACCACCGCAACCACATCCGACAGGTCGGTGGTGCCGTCCTCGCGGGTCTGACGCGCCAGCAGCGCCTGCATCATCGGCACACCGGCGGTACCGGCGGGCTCACCATCATCGGAGGAACGCTGAATATCGCGGTCAGCACCAATAATGAACGCCGAACACACGTGGCGGGCATCGTGGTAGGTCTTGCGCACCGACTCAATGTAGGCGCGCGCCTCCTCAACGGTACTCACGCGCTTGATGTGACCAATAAATTCGCTACGCTTAATTTCGAGGAGGCTCTCATAGGGCTCATCGCCGCGCGGCACAAGGTATCGGTTGGCGCGAGTTTCTTCCTGCATGTGTCCTCCTCTAATCAGTACCTATCTATTGTGGCACAGCCCGTCAGGAGCACCGTCCATGTCCCAGCCTTCTTCCCCCGCTTCTACCACGCTGCGCCGTTACGCCCTCACCGGCGGTATCGGCAGTGGCAAGAGCACCATCGCCTCCCTCTTCGTTGAGCAGGGCGCGTTCCTGGTGGATGCGGACGCTATCTCCCGCTCCCTCATGGAGCCCGGCGAGGCGGTGCTCGCCCGCACGGTCGCGGAGTTCGGTGAGCATCTGCTCGATGAGGACGGCCGCCTCAACCGCCCCGCCCTGGCGCGTATCGTGTTCAATGATGAGCAGGCGCGCCTGCGTCTGAACGCGATTGTGCATCCCGCTATTCGTGAGCGTGCCGCGCAACTGGTGGAGCAGGCGCAGTCCGAACCCGGTTTTAGCGGCGTGGTGCTGGAGGATATTCCTCTGCTCGTGGAGACCGGCGACCCGTCCGCTTTTGAGGGCGTGGTCGTGGTGCGCACTCCCCTGGCGACTCGCCTGCAGCGCCTCGTATCTTCACGCGGCATGAGTGAGGAGGATGCGCGCGCCCGCATCGCCGCGCAGGCAACCGACGAGCAGCGTGAGGCGGTCGCAACCTGGATTATCGATAATGGCGGCTCGCTGGAGGAAACCGCCGAGCAGGTGCGCGCCGTCTGGGAGCAGATGACCGCCGCCTAAAATCCTCCCCAGCAACACGGGGCGCAGCAATACAGAGCACAGCAACACCGGGCACGTACCCCGGCTCCCAACGTCCCCCAACCCCGACTCACCCGGCCCCCAATAACGCAAAGAACCCCCTCACCTCCCAAACGGGAGGTGAGGGGGTTCCTCTGCTCTAGGCACCCCACGCGGGGGTTACCTATCGGCTATTACGCCTGATGAGTGCTCATCTGAGCGGCAGATTAGTTGCCGGTCAGCTTCTTGCGGAGCTCAGCCAGTGCCTCATCCGATGCGAGGGTACCTGCGGAAGCGGGCTCCTCGGAGGAGTAAGAGGTCGGTGCGGGCTCAGCTGCTGCGGGAGCTGCTGCTGCAGCCTCTGCGTCAGCCTCGAGAGCCTTAGCAACCTGAACCTTGTGAGCCTCGAAGCGAGCCTGTGCCTCTGCGTACTGTGCTTCCCAAGCCTCGCGCTGTGCGTCGAAGCCTTCCAGCCACTCGTTAGCCTCGGGGTCGAAGCCCTCGGGGTACTTGTAGTTGCCAGCCTCGTCGTACTCTGCAGCCATGCCGTACAGAGCGGGGTCAAACTCGGTAGCGTTGGGGTCAACGCCCTCGTTTGCCTGCTTGAGGGACAGGGAGATGCGGCGGCGGTCCATGTCGATGTCGATGATCTTAACGAAGACCTCTTCACCAACGGAGACGACCTGCTCAGCCAGGTCAACGTGGCGGGTTGCCAGCTCGGAGATGTGGACGAGGCCCTCGATGCCGTCCTCAACGCGCACGAATGCACCGAAGGGAACGAGCTTGGTGACCTTGCCGGGAACGATCTGACCCAGAGCGTGGGTGCGAGCAAATGCCTGCCACGGATCTTCCTGGGTTGCCTTGAGGGACAGGGACACGCGCTCGCGGTCCAGGTCCACCTCGAGAACCTCGACGGTAACGGGCTGGCCAACCTCGACAACCTCGGACGGGTGGTCGATGTGCTTCCAGGACAGCTCGGAAACGTGAACCAGACCGTCCACGCCACCCAGGTCCACGAATGCACCGAAGTTGACGATGGAGGAGACAACGCCCTCGCGGACCTGACCCTTCTCCAGCTCGTTGAGGAAGGAGGAGCGAACAGCGGACTGAGTCTCCTCCAGGTATGCACGGCGGGACAGAACAACGTTGTTGCGGTTCTTGTCCAGCTCGATGATCTTAGCTTCGATCTGCTGACCGATGTAAGGTGCGAGGTCGCGGACGCGGCGCATCTCAACGAGGGATGCGGGCAGGAAGCCACGCAGACCGATGTCGAGGATAAGGCCACCCTTGACAACCTCGATAACGGTACCGGTAACGACGCCGTCGTTTTCCTTGACCTTCTCGATGTCGCCCCATGCACGCTCGTACTGTGCGCGCTTCTTGGAGAGGATCAGGCGACCTTCCTTGTCCTCCTTGGTGAGGACGAGTGCCTCAACCTCGGAGCCGAGCTCGACAACCTCAGAGGGGTCGATGTCGTGCTTGATGGACAGCTCGCGGGAGGGGATGACGCCTTCGGTCTTGTAACCGATGTCGAGCAGAACCTCATCGTGGTCGATCTTAACGACCTGGCCGGAGACGAGATCGCCGTCGTTGAAGACCTTGATGGTCTTCTCGACTGCCTCGAGGAATGCCTGCTCGTCGCCGATGTCGTTGATTGCGACCTGAGGGATGTTGGTGCTCATGTAGTGAGGGCTCCAATTGGATTTCTAATAGGTCGACGCTGCCGGTTCGCCGTTCAACACCCCCGAGTGGAGGCGCCGACCGGCTCACTTTTTCACCCCGGCGCGCACGGCATAGGGCCGCTAACGCCTTTGAACGGGGTGAGGAAACGTCGAGCTGACGGATACTTACAATGTGTACCACCCACCGGAAGCAGATGCTCTCAGCAGGGTGTGCGAGCGGTCTGTGCCCGTTTTCTCCCCGTTTTCTTAAGGAGAAAAAAGAGCATAGAAAACCCGTACGTTGGTACACGCGATTAATAGTGTACGGGAATCCCGGGCGTGTCGTCAATGGTTACGCGCCCGGGATTCCCGTACTTATTTGCGGTTTTGAACTTGTGGTTTACGTTGTGGTTTGCGGAGGGGACGGCGCCCGTCCTCGTTCCTCTCCCCACCCAAGGATGCGACCGGTGCGCACCTTCCTACGCTCCTACAGGGGAACCCACCCTCTCGGGTGCTCCGCTCTTCCTTGCTTCGCTGCGGAGAGCACCCGAGAGGGTACCCTGATGTCGCTTCCGGAAGGTGCACCGGCACGCTCCGGTAGCGGGGCCAAGAGCGGCTCGCTGAGCAGCTACCCGGAAAACGCGGCCGCACCCGCTCGGTGACCTGCTACCCCCAGCGCGGAAAGGCGGTATCGTCCGTAGTGACATCAGGGTGCCCGAAGCGAAGCGAGGGCGGGTGCCCCTGTAGGAACGAGGACGAATACCGCTTTCCGTGCAGAGCCGAGAGAAGAAACGAACCTAGTGGCCTGCCTCCTGCCAGGACTTGCCCCAACCGACCTGAACATCCAGAGGAACACGCAGGGAGGCGGCACCGCTCATCTCCTCGACGAGCACGCGTTCGGCGGCTTCACGCTCACCGGTGGCGACTTCGAGGATGATTTCGTCGTGCACCTGCAGTAGCATGCGGGTCTTCAGACCCTCTTCGCGCAGGCGGCGGTGAATGTTGATCATGGCGATCTTGATGATGTCCGCGGCGGTGCCCTGAATCGGGGCGTTGAGGGCGGCACGTTCGGCGGCTTCTCGGCGTACACGGTTGGGCGAGTCCAGGTCGGGCAGCACGCGGCGGCGGCCGAAAATGGTTTCGGTGTAGCCGTCCTGGTGTGCCTGCTTGAGCACGCCGCGCAGGAATCGTCCCACGCGTCCGAAGCGCTTGAAGTAGTTGGTGCGCAGTTCGCCTGCTTCATCGGAGCTGATGTTCAGCTGCTTGGCGAGGCCGAAGCGGGACAGGCCGTATGCCAGGCCGTAGGACATTGCCTTGACCTTGGAGCGCTGCTCGGGGGTGACTTCTTCGGGGGCGACGCCGAAGACTTCGGAGCCGACGTAACGGTGCAGGTCCTCCCCCGCTTCGTAGGCTGCGATGAGCTTCTCGTCGGCGGCGAGGTGCACCATGATGCGCATTTCGATCTGCGAGTAGTCGGCGGTGAGCAGACCCTCGTACTCCACACCATCGACGGGTGCGGGCGCGACGATGAATGCGCCACGGATGCGGCGGCCTTCTTCGGTGCGGATCGGGATGTTCTGCAGGTTCGGCGCGGTCGAGGAGAGGCGGCCGGTGGCGGCGGCACCCTGCTGGAAGGTGGTGTGCACGCGTCCGTCGTCGGCGGCTGCTTTCTGCAGGCCTTCGACGGTCTGTACGAGCTTGATGTTGTCGCGGTAGGCGGCGAGCGCACCGAGGAATGCGGCACCGTCGGACTCCGGGGAGATTTTGGTGAGCAGTTCGGTGACGGATTCGGCGTCGGTGGAGTAGCCGGATTTGATTTTGCGGGTGTGCGGCAGGGCGAGCTTGTCGAAGAGCACGGTCTGCAGCTGTTTGACGGAGGCGAGGTTGAGGGGTTCTTCGCCGTCGTCGGTTTGGACGGTGTCGCCGATGATGGTGCGTGCGGCGTCCTGCGCCTGGTTAGCGCGTGCGGAGAAGGTGTCGTGCAGTTCGGCAAGGAGCGCGTCGGAGACGGCGATGCCTGCCTGCTCCATGTCTGCGAGGACGTAAAGTAGCGGCAGTTCGATTTCTTCGTAGACTTTGAGCTGGCCGTGCTCTTCCATTTCGAAGTGCAGCAGGCGTGCGAGTTCGTGGATGATGCGGCTGATCTGCGTGAAGTAGCGCAGGTTTTCGACGGGTTCGGCTTCGCCGGGCATGCTGAAGAGGGAGGGTTCTGCCTCTTCTTCTTCGGGTTGGAAGACGAGCTGCGCGTAGGGGTCCTTGGGGATCCAGAGGTAGCGTTCAGCGAGGTCTTCCATGCGTTCGGAGAAGAGTTTGCGGGTTGCGGTGGGGATGAAGCCGCACATGTAGGAGGACAGGGCGGGGTCTTCGACGGCGCCGGCGAGTTCGTAGCCGTAGGCGCGCAGGAGCTTGCGCTGAACCTTGAGGTCCATGACGATTTTGCGGGCTGCTTCGTCGGAGAGCCAGGCGGCGAGGGCGGCGTCGAGTTCCGGGTCGATGGTGCGGGTGTCGATCCAGAGGCTGGTGTTCTTGCTGGTGAGGAGCACGCCGAGCAGTTCGGGGTTTTCTTCGGCAGCGCGGATCTTGGTTTTGGTGACCTTGACGGCGGGTGCGTCGCCGATGGCGGGGCGCGCTACGGGCAGGTTGGTGACCGGGTAGAGGGTCACGGCGCCTTCGAGGCGTTCGGGTACGGCGATGGGCGCACCCTGTTCGTCATTGCCGTAGTTTTCTTCGGCTGCGGCGGCGCAGAAGGCGCGGAATGCTGTTGCGTCTGCGTTTTTGGTGGGTGCGCTGGTGGCAATGGGTGCGTAGACGGGGCCGGTGGGCGCCTTCTTGATGGCACCCTCCTCCCCTGCTTCTGCGGCGGAGCTTGCAGAGCCTGCGGATCCAGCGGCGCGCACGATGGGGCCGAGGGTGTCGGCGGCACGCTTGCGGATGGTGCGGAACTCCACCTCGTCGAAGAAGGTGTTGAGTGCATCCAGGTCGGGGGTGAATTCGGTGTCTTCGAGGGTGACGTTCAGGTCGAGGTCGTTGACGAGCTGGTTGAGGCGACGGTTGCGTACTACGTTGTCGATGTTTTCGCGTAGTGCTTCGCCCTTCTTGCCGCCGATTTTGTCGCTGTTTTCGATGACGGCGTCGAGGGAGCCGTATTCGCCGAGCCATTTGGCGGCGAAGCCGGGGCCTACGCCGGGTACGCCGGGCAGGTTGTCCGCCTGCTCGCCGGTGAGGGCGGCCAGGTCGGGGTACATGTGCGGGGGTACTTTGGTTTTCTTTTCGACGGCGGCGGGGTCCATGCGCTGAATACCCTTGGAGGGGCCGGTGGTGACCGGGTAGAGCAGGGTGACGTCGTCGGTGACGAGCTGGAAGATGTCGCGGTCGCCGGAGAGGATGAGGACCTTGTAGCCGGCTTCGGTGCCGCGGCGGGTGAGGGTTGCGACGATGTCGTCGGCTTCGTAGTTTTCGTAGGTGAGCGCGGGGATGTTGAGCGCGCCGAGCATCTTTTTGATGAGGTCGATCTGGCCGTTGAAGGCTTCGGGGATGGCGTTGCGGCCGCCCTTGTATTCGCCGTATTCGGCGGTGCGGAAGGTGCCGCCGGGCAGGTCGAAGGCTACGGCGATGTGGCTGGGCTGGTTGTCTTTGATGATGCTCAGCAGGGTGGAGAGGAAGGCATGGACGGCTTCGGTGTGCTGGCCGTCGCTGCGCACGAAGATGTGCTGTCCGGTCTTTTCGGCCATGGTGTAGATGCCGAAGAAGGAGCGTAGGGCGAGGGAGTGTCCGTCAATGAGCAGGAGGGTTTTGTTCTCTGTAGTCACTCCTCTAGTGTATCGAGTCTGGGTTTTCTTGGTGGTTGGCTTGGTGACGGCTGGGTTGGGGGGCTAGTTTCGGTGGTTACGGGTTAGAGCCCTGTGGGGAGGCACCCGCGCTGTGTTGGGTGCTGGCGCTGTGTTGGGTACCGGCGCTGTGCCATATAGCGGAATAACGGGGTGTGTGGAAAGAGTTTTACCTCATATGTAGGTGCCGGTGGGGTGCGTTTGGTGAGTTTTTCTCCCAAAAATTGTGCCCCAAGCCACTATGTAGGGTGGATAATAATACGGTTTCCAGATAATATATAACCTTATTATCGCCTCCAGCGTAGGAAACCCCCACACCCCGTGTATTCATAGGCAGAACTCTACCCAGAATTCACCGGCAGGATTCACCGGACCGTGAGGGCACATCCCGCGCTTAACACACAACGAACCCTCATTTAGGAACCCATGAAGGTACTCAAAAAACTCCCCCTCCTCGCGTGGATTATCATCGCGATTGCATCGGGTGTGCTTATCGGCATGCTGACCCCCGGAATGATTAGCGGCATCAATGACGCAACCGGCGCAGCCATCCCCACCGACCTCATCGTGCAGCTCTTCGTCTCCTTCTCTACCGTATTCAGTGCCTTCCTGAGCTTCGCGATTCCGCTGATTATTATCGGCTTCATCGTGCCCGGCATTGGTTCCCTCGCGCAGGGTGCGGGCAAGATGCTCGGCATCACCGTGGGTCTGGCGTACATCTCCAGCATCCTTGCTGGCTTCCTGGCACTGACCTGCGCACTGCTGCTCTACCCCATCATCCTGAAGGGTCAGCAGCTCGCTTCCTTCGATAACCCCGAGAACGCACTGTCCAAGGGTTACATCTCCTTCGAGCTGACCCCGATTATGGGCGTGCTGAGCGCACTGATTCTCTCCTTCATCCTGGGCCTGGGTATTACCGCACTGAAGACCCGTGCGATGCTGAACCTCTTCGAGGACTTCCAGGTCATCGTTGAGAAGATGCTCGGCTACGTGATTATCCCCCTGCTGCCGGTGCACATTGTGGGCGTGTTCGCAAACATGACCCTCGCCGGTCAGGTGGCGAAGATTCTCTCCGTCTTCGGTCTTGTGTTCGTCATGGTGATTATTCTGCATTGGGTCACCCTGGCGCTGCAGTACTCGGTGGCTGGCGCGATTTCTCGCCGCAACCCCATCCAGATGCTCAAGACCATGCTCCCGGCATACTTCACCGCAATCGGTACCCAGTCTTCGGCTGCGACCATCCCGGTGACCGTGCGTTCGGCGAAGAAGGCTGGCATCTCCCCCCGCGTGGTGGACTTCGCGATTCCGCTGTGCGCGACCATTCACCTCTCCGGCTCCATGATTACCATTACCTCCTGCTCGGTGGCAGTGCTGTTCATGACCGGTCAGCACCCCGACTTCGGTAGCCTGATCCCCATGATTCTGGTGCTCGGCGTGATGATGGTTGCCGCTCCCGGCGTTCCCGGCGGTGGCGTGATGACCGCAATCGGTCTGCTGCAGTCCATGCTTGGTTTCGATGCCTCCATGATTGCCCTGATGATTGCCCTGTACCTGGCTCAGGACTCCTTCGGCACCGCAACCAACGTGACCGGTGACGCGACCATCGCGGCCCTGACCGAGCGTATCTCCAAGGCAATCGGAGCGAACCCCGATAAGGAAATCCGCGACGAGGACATCGAAAAGGCAGAAGCTATTTCCGCCTAATCCTCATCCGCTTACATAGCGTTTTTCAGCCCCGTCTCCTGAGTTCAGGAGGCGGGGCTGACCCGTACCCGGAAGCACTCGCGAAAAGCTATCCCACCCAAAGCAACAAAAACCAAGGAGTACACTGGAAGTCATGACTGAAAACAACACACAGCACGCACCCGTCCGCGCGGCAGCACCCACCACCCTCACCGCAGAAGAAATCAAGGCGCAGCTGACCGAAAGCGGCATCCCCGAGCACCTGCACCCCTACTTCCCCCGCGGCCTAGGCGAGCTCATCCCCGCCATGGGCATTAAGTTCCAGGAACTCACCGCAGAACGCACCGTCGCAACCATGCCCGTCGCCGGCAACACCCAGCCCATCGGCCTGCTGCACGGCGGCGCCAACGTGGTCCTCGCCGAGACCCTCGGATCGCTCTCCGCGGGCGTGCACGGCGGCGAAAACCTCGTAGCAGTCGGCGTGGACATCAACGCAACCCACGTGCGCCCGGCAGTCTCCGGCGTGGTCACCGCAACCTGCACCGCCGTCAAGCTCGGACGCACCCTGTGCATCCACTCCATCGACATTGTGGATGAGCGCGGCCGCACCACCTGCACCGCACGCATCACCAATATGCTGATCCCCCGCCCCACCGCCTAACGTCCTACAACTTCAGCAAGTAGCCTAAAATCGTAGAAGCACGGGGTACACGGCACCCCGCCAACACCCCACCAGAAGGTACGACCAGAAGGAGCACCATGGCCCGCGAGCGCACCCCCTATTTCAAGCGTTACCCGAAGATTGTGCGCGCTAAGCGCATTGTCCTGCCCATCGCAATCGGTGTGATGCTGGTGTGCCTGGTCACCGCAATTAATAACCCCGGCAGCTTCTGGTGGCTGGGCGTGATGCTCGGTACCGGCGGCATGCTCTGGGCTGGCTCCCCCACGGACCGCCCCATCAGCGGCCCGAACAATGACGAAGACGATTTGAACCGCTACCTGCGTTAAGTTCCGTGTAGCGCCGGGTTCCCGCCCGCGCTAAGCGCCCGGTTTACAACGCACACCCGCGAGCCGTTATACACGCGAACCGTTAAACACGAACGCCCCGTCCCTCAGCTTCATCGTGAGGGGTGGGGCGTTTGTGTGTCATGAATAAAGGTGCTGGTTCATCACTGCACCAGCCGTGTGTGCTCATCGACGATTCCTAGTCTTCGCCGTAGCGTGCATTCGTACCTGTACTGTCACGTACTTTGCACGTCTTGTGCTTAGGAGAGCTGCTTGATGATGGTGTCAGAAACTTCGCGCATGGACAGGCGGCGGTCCATGGAGGTCTTCTGAATCCAGCGGAATGCTTCCGGCTCGGTCAGGTTCATCTTGGTGATGAGCAGCGACTTTGCGCGGTCAACGAGCTTGCGGGTCTCGAACTGGTCGCGGATGGTGCCCACTTCCTTCTCGAGAGCGCGAATCTGCTCGTAGCGGCTAATTGCCACCTCAATGGCGGGAACCAGATCGTTCGGGGAGAACGGCTTGACGACGTACGCCATAGCGCCTGCCTCAACGGCACGGTCAACGAGTTCCTTCTGGCTGAATGCAGTCAGCAGAACGACGGGAGCAATCTGCTCCTTCGCGATTTCTTCGGCTGCGGTGATGCCGTCCATAATCGGCATCTTCACATCCATGAGGACGAGGTCGGGGCGGTGCTTCTGCGCTAGCTCGACAGCGGTCTTGCCGTTATCGGTTTCTGCAACAACATCGAAACCCTGGTCCTTCAGAATTTCGACGATGTCGAGGCGAATCAATGCCTCATCTTCAGCCACGACGACGGTGCGAGCGGGACCCTGCTCCTCCGCCTGATCCTGAGTGGTCAGCTCTGACATAACTCTTCTCCTTTATCAAATTTCAATCATTTAAAGTCTACAGGACGAATTAAACGTTCATCTACTTTCTCGCCTTGTCCCAGGTGTGTTATATGCGTCCTATGTGCATGTAGGAAAAGTTTTCTGACGCCATTTTGTGACCCTCCATCAGATTTTGCATATTAATGCACATTTTTGTTCTATACTGCTCATGACTGTGAAAACAAAACCGCACAATGCAGAGGTCACGCGGCGAAATTCACACCTAAAACATGGACCCGAAAATGACTCTGACATGCACTAACACCCCCTCGGGTTAGACACAAAAGTAATAAACAAAATATTTATATCGAAACCCCATCACGCGCCGCAGAAGGCCGATACACTGAAATAGGTATTCTCCTCGACTTCTCCGGCACTCACATTTGACCACCCATACTCGATACCCGGAGGGGATTCATGTCAATCACCCGTCAAGCACGCACCCTGTACTCAGACTTCGTCGAGTACAAGGAACTCGATCGCGCCCCGCTGACTTCCATTCACCCCGGAATTCTCATCGCCTTCGACTCCACCGCGCTTGCAAGCCTCTACAACTACCCAACCCACATCAGCGACGAAATCCTCCGCGTCTACTCGCAGCTGCGCGGACACGCTTTCCTCCCCCACCAGGCACTCAAAGAATTCTGGGCAGCACTCGACGGCGCCTCCCCCGTACCCGCCGCCGCAGACCGCGTCCGCTCAGCGCTCGCATCCTTCAAAGAAACCCTGCCCGAAGAACGCAACTCCCCCTGGAGCGCACTGCGTTCAGTCACGCACCAGCTGGACCACTCCATCGCGCAGATCATGAAGATCCTTGAACCCACCACCGACACCGGATCCATCAACATGGCACGCCACGAAGACGACACGATCCTGCCGCGACTGAACCGCATCTTCACCGGCCACGTGGGTGCGGCACCCAGCCCCGAACGCCACGAACAGCAGTGCCGCGAAGCCCTCGCACAGGGCCACCCGTTGCTCGCTAACGCCAGCTTTGACGCCGACTTCGCGCTCTGGAACCAGTGCGTTACCGAAGCAACCACCCGTGTGAAGGGCACCGACTGCGTCTTCGTCACCGGCGGTGTGCGCGACACCTGGCTACGCAACGGTCAGCAGGTACGCGCCGCATCGGGCGGCGAACCCGTACGTCAGCTCGCGAACCGTCAGCTACTGCGTGAATACGCTAAGGCAACCGGAGGCGGCGTATTCCGCATCTACACGGTTGAGGAGATTCTGCGGCTCGCCTCCGAGCAGTACGGTGTGACCGTCAGCGACGCTACCTATAATGCGATTCGCGCGGAACAGCCCGTAGCTGTGTAAATTCGCCGTATAAAGTCACCGTATAACGTCACGGCTGAGAATAATCCCACCACACTGACCACAATTAACCGCAAGAAGCCACATGTGTTTCGAGAAGCCACTAAAAACGTGGCTTTTCGAAACACATGTGGCTTTTCAGCATCTAGCTAGTTCTCGCAGCTGGCGCGGTACAGCTCAGCGGCGCGCCCCTCCGAAGACTCGTCATCACCGAGCATCAGGTAGCACAAGTACAGGGTGAAAGCGGCGCGGCGGTCGGCGGCGAGCGTCTCCGTGTTATCACCCTCAGGGGTGCTGAAAGCAATAACGTCATGCGCCTGAGGCAGGGCGGCGATCAAGTGCGCGGCGGTTTCGTAGCCGTCCTGGTTGCCGGGCAGGGTGACGTGGTGCGGCTCCGGGTTCTCGTCAGCAGCGCCGGCTTCCGCTCGGGCAGCCTGGAAATTAGCCTTGAGGACGTCCTCAACACGGCTCATCAGCTCAGCATCGGGCAGGGTGAGGTCATCCGCATCGAACGCAACGTGGATGCCGTTCAGAGTCTCGTAGGGGTGCTCACCCGCGTAGTATCCGGCGGCAAGAACGTAGCCGGTGAGTAGCTGCGCCTCGGCGGCGGTGAAGGTGCCGCGCGCCTCACGCAGGGCGGGCAGCAGAAGCTCGGCCAGGAGCGGGTGCAGGGACTCGGGGGCGTTCGCGATAGCCTCCTGCAGGGACTCTTCCGCCTCCGCGGTGGGCTCGGCGTTGAGCAGGGTCAGGAAAGCCTCATCGGTGCCCTCCCAGTAGCGGGCAATCAGCACAAGGGTTGCAACGAGTGCGAGAAGTTCACGGTAGTCGCCGGAACGGTCAGCGGCGAAAGTGTTAGCAACAACGCGGGCGAGCATGCGCGCGGCAATGTTCTCGAGGATGTACTCGTCGTAGGCGTTATCGCCGGGCCAGTTTGCGGGGTCGGGAAGGTAGGTTTCGTCCAGGTATCGCAGCACGGGTTCGAGGGGCGCGGGAGCATCCGCCGCGAGTTCGGGGCAGCACTGCTCAACCCAGCTGTTCACGGTAGCCTCGTCAGCGATACCGGTAGCCTCAGCGAGCTGGACGCGCGAGAGGCTGTACGGTGCAACGAGTGCGGCGAGGTCGTCGCCCGCGCCGTTGGAACGGTAGGTGGGCTGGTAGTTGGGGTCGGGAAGAGTTCCGGGGAGGTGGGTGGCTGCCATGGTAGCTCCTTCGCTGAGGTTCGGGGTGAATTGGGCTGTATGGTGTGCGATGCTCGGGACCGCCTGAGGGGTCGGCACTTTTTCTCGCTACGCATCTTCTAGTTTCAGAATATCCCAGAGCCCCGCATCGTGTGCTGCCCGTCGTCATTACCCGCCTATTAACCGCGAAAAGCCACATGTGTTTCGAAAAGCAACATGTTTGGTGGCTTTTCGAAACACATGTGGCTTTTGGAGGCTGCTAAGAAGCACCCGCCCGCAGGAATTCAAAGAATATATTCCCCCAACCCCGCACCCAGCCCGACAAATTTTCGCTTACCCCGGGGTAAACCAAAAAATCTCAGCAGCCCTAAACCCTAACCCTATCGTGGAGATACAAGGTCACTGCACGGCCACCAACCCATCTGCCCCGGTGCAGGCCCGCACGGGCCGGGGCAGATTCCTCCCAATAGGAGAAAAACTCATGGAGTTTATCAACAAGCTCGCACCGATCGTCATCCCCCTGCTCACCGCAATCGCGGGGCTCTTCACCGCTTGGTTCAAGACCCGGGCAGCCCGCGCCGAAGCCAAGAAGGCTGAGGCGAGCGCCAACACCGGGGGTATCACGCAGAAGCTCAGCGTCGGCACCATCAACGGCAATGGCAACCGCGTGCACAACACCCACCAGCAGGTAGGCAACGGCTCCGCAGCCATTAGCGGCGACGGTAACCGCACCACCATCGACAACAGCCAGCACACGCACAACCATGCACCTTCCAAGAAGGGTCAGGAAAGCGATGACGATACCTGGGGCAATATCGCGATTGCTTTTGGTGGCGGCCTCCTTATCATGGGCGCGTTCCTCATCAGCTGGCCCACTATCAGCTGGACCCTCGTAGCCTACTGGGTTACCTGTCTCGCACTCATCGGTTGGCAGGTAAAGCTGCTTAATGCCAAGAGCACTAGCTCCTCTGCACACGCCATTCTGAATGTGCTCTACCCTGCTTCCCTGCTGGCGATTGTTGGTGGCACTTGGTTCACTCTTATCGGGGCGGGTAAGTACAACATGGCGACCATCTACACCACCATCAGCGGACACTACGAGTCTCACCCTCAGGGTGGTATGGCTATGCGTTTCATTGAGGCAGTTACTGCGTCATACGGTGCTGCAGGCTTCACCCTGATCATGCTCAACCTGCTTACTGTCGTCTTCATGGCTGCGGCTTTGCTCCAGTGCTTCAAGTACTCGGTTAAGGCTCTGAACGCACTCTATCGCGGCAATCTCATTCGCCCTTCTGTTCAGGAGGCAAGCATGAGCTTCTTCCTTGCTGTTGTGAGCCTGGTAGCATGCCAGCCCGCGCTTGCTGAACATCTGATTGCACAGATCAACAAGTAGCATCCAGTAACTAGATGCTGGGCCGTATTCACTCAACTTATCCACACCCCTCTCGTCGAGAAGCCACATGTGTTTCGAGAAGCCACGTTTTTGGTGGCTTTTCGAAACACATGTGGCTTTTCGGCGTAATAACTAAACGTAACACTTGAACATAAATACTCTCATTTGATGCAATTAAAGCATGTTTACCAGAGAAGAACTATCAATGATGATACGCACCCGCACCGAACTCATCACCTCAGCCACCCACACGCGAATCACCCTGAGCCACGCCCTCAACCGCGGCGAACTCACCCGCGTCTCAAAAGGGCACCTTCTCCCCACCCAAACCTGGAACAACCTACACCCCAACGACCAGCACTACGTGTGCATCCTCGCGCACCTCAACGAATACCCCGCCAACATCCTCGCCGCTCAAAGCGCAGCCGTCGCCTGGGGCGTCTCCTCCCTCAGCCCACCACGTCACGTTCAAGTACGAGGAGCCGGAGGCGGCCGCAGAGAAAACATCCAGCGCATCCAAGACACCCTCACCGCGGACAGCCCCATCGTGTACACGCCCGAAGGGATTCCCACCGTCACACCACTAACAGCTATCACCACCTGCGTGAAAACGCTTCCCTTTCGCGACGGGCTCGTTCTGGCCGAAAGCGCCCTTCAACGCTTCGCGCGGGAACCGGATATGCTCACCTACGAGGAGCTCAAGAAAGAGCTCTCATCTGCATCTGGCCGCGGGTGCCGAACCGCCCGCCTCGTCGGACATGAGCTCAGCCCACACTCAGAATCCGTTGCTGAAACCTGCATGCGGTTACTTCTCGATGACCAAGGAATCCGATACAAGCAGCAAGAAACCATCATCTGCGAAGGTCATGCCTATCGAGTGGACTTTCTGCTACACACCACTAGCCTCCACGGCAGGCCTGTCATTCTGGAGGTAGACGGCAACGTCAAATACAACGCCAAAGAGGACCTGGTTCGGGAGAAGACTCGACAGGATCGGTTGCTCCACGCGGGGTATGCTGTCGTCCGTGTTTCTGCTAAGGATGCTATTTACCGTCCGAGGCGGGCCCTGCAGGTGCTGCGTGCTGCTGGAGTGCCCCAAACTTAACCGCGAAAAGCCACATGTGTTTCGAAAAGCCACTAAAAATGTGGCTTTTCGAAACACATGTGGCTTCTCAACATAAAACCGCAGGTAACAACTTCTGAAAACACCTCCTCAAAAAGAGGGGTGTTCAAGGCACCTGAGAGGAGTCCATATCCAGAACATTTGTCTTACCCCGGGGTAAATCGAGCACGCCCTGGAATGATCAAAACAGCACCTAATCTAATACATGTCAGGCAAACATGTCAGGCTCATCTTCTTGAGTTGCAGAAGGAGATGGTCGTTCCGCCCACTTTTGGGCATGCAACAGAAAGTATTGTTCAACATGAACGTAAACCCCCTTGCAGCAATTGCAAAGTTGATCAAGCAGTCCAAGGCAGCAAACCCTACCCCTGTCTACGAGCCCATCTCAGTTCCCATGCACAACCAGGACTTGAACATCGAGCCGCAAGTCCTGGCATTGCAGGTGGCAAAGGAACGAAACTGGGTTATCGAACGAGGCGGCGAATCTATCTACGCAATCACTTCTAATGGTCCGGAGCTTATCGCGAAGAACCTTATGGAACTCACCGCGTATGCCGAAAAACATTTCTGGTTCGGTTACTCTAGCATCTCCTGGACCTACGTTGATAGTTCCGGTCTGGGCTCTATGTCCAAGCGCTCGGCGACTGACAATCAGGGAAAAATCATCCAGGGTGCAGGTTATAAAGTAATCAATACCCAGAAGAACAGCCAGCGCTACGTACCTGTAGTTGTTCCGGCCTTCAATGAAGAACTGGCGCTGAGTCATCAGACGCTGGCTCTTCAGATTGCTACTTCGAAGAGCTGGTGTTTTGAGCTCGGCGGTGAAAAGCTCTTCACCCCCTCGGGTGAACTTCTTGCAACCAACATTGCAGCTCTTGCCAACTACGGAAAGCAGCACGGCTGGTTTACTCCGTCGGGAAGTATTGACTGGGGCAACGTCGACAGCTCTCTTGAAGTAGTTACTCTCCCGTTCAAGGCATAGCAGTAATGCTATAAGGTGTAGTCCCTCAGAATAGCTAATGTTTTCGAGGGACTATGTCTTTTCCCACGACAAGCGAAAAGCCACATGTGTTTCGAAAAGCCACGTCTTTGGTGGCTTCTCGAAACACATGTGGCTTCTCGGCGGAATATGAGGATGTTAGTCCAGCAGCGCGTCCACGAATGCTTCCGGGTCGAACGGCGCCAGGTCGTCCGGACCTTCACCCAGGCCGATGAGCTTGACGGGAACGCCGAGCTCCTCCTGGATAGCGACCACGATGCCGCCCTTTGCGGTGCCGTCGAGCTTGGTCAGCACGATACCGGTGACGTCCACGATATCGCCGAAGACCTTCGCCTGAACCATGCCGTTCTGGCCGGTGGTCGCGTCAATCACGAGCAGAACCTCGGTGACCGGCGCTTCCTTCTCGATCACGCGCTTGATCTTGCCGAGCTGATCCATCAGACCGGACTTGTTCTGCAGGCGGCCTGCGGTGTCCACGAGCACGGTGTCAACGCCCTGCTCCTTGCCAGCCTTCACGGCGTCAAACGCGACGGATGCGGGGTCGGCGCCTTCCTTCTCGGAACGCACGGTCTTCACGCCCACGCGGTCACCCCAGGTGGTCAGCTGCTCGGATGCGGCCGCACGGAACGTATCCGCGGCACCCAGGAGCAGGGTCTGACCGTCAGCGACCATCACGCGGGCAATCTTGCCGACCGTGGTGGTCTTACCGACGCCGTTCACACCAACGACCAGCACCACGCCGGGGTTGCCGTCGCTGCCGGCGGTCTTCAGTTCGCGGTCCATGTCGGGGCGGACAATCTTCACGAGCTCTTCGCGGAGCATCTTCTTCACGGCGGCGGGGTTGCTCGTACCCTCAACGCGCACGCGCTGCTGCAGCGCCTCCACCAGGCGGGTAGTCGGCTCGGAACCGAGGTCGGCAAGCAACAGGGTCTCTTCCACTTCGTCCCAGACGTCCTGGTCGATGCGGTCGCGAGAAAGCAGAGCCAGCAGGCCCTTGCCGAGCATGTTGTTGGAGCGTGCCAGGCGGGCGCGCAGGCGCACCAGGCGACCCGCGGACGGGTCGGGCATATCAAGTTCAATAGCGCGAGGTGCCGAGCTTTCGGGTTCTTCTGCCGAACCGCCGGAGGCCTTAGCCGCCTCCTGGCGCAAAGACTGCAGGTCCGCGGTCTTCTTGGGTCGGCGCAGAACGGCGAAAAGTATACCGGCGATAACCAGTACACCCAGCACAATCGCGCAAATCATCATCATCGTTTCATTCACACTACTAGCTTACCGGTTTGGGCGGTTTGGCTGGTCGAGGTGACGCGCATGCCCGGCTGTCGGCGGAGTAGACTGGACACTGTTAAGTTTTTTAGCCGAACACATGGTTGACAGTTGCGGGTGGGGCCCGCGGCTGCCGCACGGCACCGCACGATTTCGAGGATGAACATGAGGAACCCTGCCAAAACACCGCCTGTTTTTGACCCGCGCACGATTGACCCGAACCGTGTGCCGACCGGCTTGAAGGTTCTGATTGCTGCCTCGTTCATGATTGCGGTGGGTTTTGGTTTGGTGGCACCGGTGCTGCCGAACTATGCGCAGAACTTTAACGCGACGGTCACGATGGCGACGATGGTGGTTTCTGCGTTGGCGATTACGCGCCTGATTTTCGCGCCGTCGGCGGGTCAGATGATTACCCGCTGGGGTGAGCGTCCGGTGTACACGATTGGCATGCTGATTGTGTCGGTGACGTCGTTCATGATTGCGTTTGCCTGGGATTATTGGGTTCTGCTGGGTTCGCGTGCGGTGGCAGGTATCGGCTCGGTCATGTTCACGGTCTCTGCGATGGGTCTGCTGGTACGCCTGTCCCCGGCGCATATGCGCGGCCGTATTTCGGGTTATTATGCGACGGCGTTCCTGCTGGGTAACCTGCTGGGCCCGGTGATTGCGAGCGCGCTGGCACCGTTTGGTATGCGTGCGCCATTCATTGTGTATGGTTTTTCGCTGCTGGCGGCGGGCCTGATTGTGTGGTTCTTGATGCCGTCGCAGGCGGCGCTGGAGGCGGAGCGCGACGCGATTATGGAGGCGGCGGCACTGGCTGAGGGTAAGGGCACCGGGGTGTTGCCGTCGTCGGCTCCCTCCCCTGCCGGCGCATCCGGCAAGGGCGCTAAGCCTGAGTCTTCTTCGGGTAAGAGCGATCTGCCTGCGATGACGGTTCGTGACGCGTTGAAGTTCTCGAATTACCGTTCTGCGCTGGTTTCGAATTGGGCAATTGGCTGGTCGGTGTTTGGTGTGCAGTCGTCGATTATTCCGTTGGCGGCGGCGTATTTGGCGACTGGTGGCGATATGTCGAATTCGGTTGCGGGTACCCTGTTGGCGTCTTTGGCGATGGCGACGAACTCGTTTGGTAATGCGTTGACGCAGACGTTCTCGGGTCGTTTTTCGGATCGTTTTGGTCGCCGTGTGATGGCGTTTTCGGGTCTGCTGTTGGCGGGTTCTGCGGTGACGTTTATGGGTTTCGCGCCGGTGGCGTGGGTGTTTGTGTCGTTGACGGCGTGTCTGGGTATTGGTGCGGCGTTTATGGGTCCGTCGATTCAGGCTGCGGTGTCTGATGTGATTGGTACTCGCCGCAGTGGTGGTCAGGTGTTGGCGGTGTATCAGATGTGTAGCGATTTCGGTATGATTTTGGGCCCGCTGGTGGCTGGTTTGATTGCGGATGCGTGGGGTTTTGTTCCGGCGTTCATTATGAGTGGTTTGTTGTTGGTGGCGGCGGCGTTTACGTGGGCGCCGTTCCGTAAGGCGCGCTGGCCGAAGGATATTGCGGACGCGGACTATACGGGCCGCTAAGAGCTCTCTAATAAGTAAAAAGCCGGTGCCCGGTTCCTGTGAGGTGACAGGAACCGGGCACCGGCTTTATGTGTATGAGAGGTGGGCTGGCAGCAACGCCCCGACCCCAGACTAGCCCCATATACCCCAGGCTGAGGCAAGCTAACCGGAGAAGGAAACCACGTACCAAGCCACCTATATTCCCTACCTCAAGGGATTGGCGCGTTACCTCCGAATCCCAACCACAGACCAACCCCCTATATCCTCTACCCGAGGGATAGGCGACCTAGAGGGCGTACCGGACACGCGAAGCGGGGGCTCCGTCCTCGAAGCGCCCCCAGGCGCTGAAGAGGGGGCACTCCCCCGCGAGTGTGAACCGGTACAACCTCTCCAAACAACTAACCCACAGGCTATCGGGTCACAGGCACCTTGGAGAATTCACGCACGGTACCTTCGGGTTCGCCGGAGCGTACCAGTGCTTCACCGATGAGGACCGCATCGGCACCGGCGCTGGCGTAGGCGCGCACGTCCTCAATGCTGGCGACGCCGGACTCAGCAACCTTAATGACGGAGTTGGGCAGGTGCGCTGCGAGGGATGCGTAGTGCTCGTTATTGACTTCGAGGGTCTTGAGGTTACGCACGTTAATGCCGACGATTTTCGCGCCGATGCGCTGGGCGACCTCGATTTCTTCGGGGGTGTGGGTTTCGACGAGGGCGTTCATGCCGAGCGATTCGGTGAGTTCGAGGAACTCGCGCAGGGTCTGCTCGTCGAGGGCCGCCACAATCAGTAGCACCAGGTCGGCGCCGTGTGCGCGTGCCTCCCAGATCTGGTATTCGTCGACAGTGAAGTCCTTGCGGAGCACGGGGATGTTCACGGCGGCGCGGACTGCGTCGAGGTCGGCGAGGGAGCCGTTGAAGCGGCGCTGTTCGGTGAGCACGGAGATCGCTGCGGCGCCACCCGCCTCATAGCGTGCGGCGAGCGCGGCGGGGTCGGGGATTTCGCCGAGCGCACCCTTGGAGGGTGAGGAGCGCTTCACCTCGGAGATAATGCGTGCGGTCGTGCCGTTGCCGCCGCCGGGTACTTCACCGCGTAGGGAGGCAAGCGCGTCACGGGCGGGGGCGGCTGCGAGGGCGCGCTTCTTCATTTCTTCGAGGGAAACCTGCTGTACGCGGGCGGCGAGGTCTTCGCGGACGCCGACAATGATCTCGTCGAGAACGGTGCTCATGGTGTCTCCTTGGGTTACTTGGTGGAGTTGACGGCTGCGTCTGCGTCGAGCGGTGCCAGGCCGGAGGCGGTCAGCACAGCGCGCAGCGGGGCGGCGGACTTGTTGACGGTTTCGAGGGTTTCGGAGTCCGGGTTGGAGTCCATGACGAGGCCCGCACCTGCCTGTACGTAGGCGGTGCCTTCCTTGAGGACGGCGGTGCGGATGGCGATTGCCATGTCCATGTTGCCGGCGAAGTCGAAGTAGCCGCATACGCCGCCGTAGACGCCGCGGCGGGTGGGTTCGTATTCGTCGATGAGCTGCATGGCGCGCGGCTTGGGGGCACCGGAGAGGGTGCCTGCCGGGAAGGCGACGCGCAGCACGTCGTAGGCGCTGAACTGGGGGTCAAGTTCGGCGCTGACGGCGGAGGAAATGTGCATGATGTGGCTGAAACGCTCAATAATCATGAACTGGTCGACGGACACGGTGCCGGGCTTGGCGATGCGCGAGAGGTCGTTGCGTGCCAGGTCGACGAGCATGAGGTGTTCAGAGCGTTCCTTTTCGTCGGCGAGCAGTTCCTCGGCGAGTGCGAGGTCTTCTTCGCGGGTTGCGCCGCGCGGGCGGGAACCGGCGATGGGGTGGGTGCTGGCGATGCCGTCCTTGAGGGTGACGAGCGCCTCCGGGGAGGAGCCGACGATGTGGAAGGGGGTGCCGTTGCTGTCTTCGAAGTTGAAGAGGTACATGTACGGCGAGGGGTTGGATTGGCGCAGTACACGGTACACGTCGAGTGCCTTGGCGTTGGTTTCGGCTTCGAATCGGCGTGAGAGCACGATCTGGAAGACGTCGCCGTCGATGATGTTCTTCTTGGAGCGGTCGATGGCGTCCTTGAAGCCCTGTTCGCTCCAGGTGAGGGTGACATCTTCGCGGACCTTACGGTCAACGTCTGCCACGCCGGAGAGAGTGGAGGTGGTTGCGGTGGCGCCGCGCTGCAGGCGGCGGAGCATGCTGTGCAAACGCGCGACGGCGTCCTCGTAGGCGCCGTCAACGTTTTCGCTAGTGCCGTTGAAGTTGATGGCGTTGGCGACGAGCAGGACGGTGCCGTCCTTGTTGTCGTGGATTGCCATGTCGGAGACCATGTTGAGCGCGAATTCGGGCAGGTTCACGTCGTCGGCGGGCGGGAAGGGCAGGTGCTCCCAGTGGCGTACGACGTCCCAGCCGAGGTAACCAACCAAGCCGGAGGTGAGCGGCGGCAGGGTCGGGTCGGGTTCGGTGTAGAGCATCTGCAGGGTCTTTGCGATGGCTTCTACGGGGTCACCGTTGACGGGCGCGCCGGCGGGGGTGCGGCCCTGCCAGTGGACTGCGCCGTCAACGGTGGTGAGGGTGGAGCGGGAGGATGCGCCGATGAAGGAGTAGCGGTCCCAGGCTGCGGATTCGCCTTCTGCGGAGATTTTGGCGGATTCGAGCAGGAAGGTGCCGTGGGCGGCTTCGACGGGTTCGCCCTGGTCGTTTTGGAGTACGAGGGATCGGTAGATGCCGATGGGGGTGAGTGAGTCGGCGAGGATTTTGATGTGTACGGGAATGACGCGGGTGCCGGCTGCGCGGGCGCGGAATTCTTCGAGGCTGGGGGTGATGGTGCCCAAATCCTGCATTGCTGTACTCCTTGGTGTTGGGTTGGGAGCGCGTCGGTGCGCTATCACCTGAGCGCGCTGTGGCGCTGCGGCTCAGCATACTGAGGCTCTAGTGCCGCGGGTTGTTTCAGTTTAACCGGTGCTGCGACCCAGTTCCACGGTGAAGATCAGAACGTTCTCTTCGTGAAACTGAGCCGCGTACCGTTCAGCCGTGTTAGTTGCTGAACTGCTTGAGGGTTGCTGCGGTCTGCAGTGCCGCCGCGGTCGCCTCGTAGCCCTTGTCTTCGTTGGAGCCTTCCAGGCCTGCACGGTCGAGTGCCTGCTGCTCGTTATCGCAGGTGAGCACGCCGAAGCCGATGGGGCGGCCGGTCAGCACGGACACGTCGGTCAGGCCGTTGGTTGCGCCCTGGCAGACGTAGTCGAAGTGGGGGGTGCCGCCGCGGATGACCACGCCGAGCGCGACGATTGCGTCGAACTTCTCAGCGAGGCGGGTTGCTGCGACGGGCAGTTCGAAGGTGCCGGGAACGCGCACGAGGGTCGGCTCGATGCCTGCGTCGCGTGCTGCGCGCTGCGCACCGTCGATGAGGCCGTCCATGACCTGGGTGTGCCAGCTTGCCGCTACGATTGCGAGCTTGAAGCCCTTGTAGTCTTCGGGGTTGAGGGTGGTGTCTGCTGCGCCTACGCCGCTCATTGTGTTCTCCTTGTGGGGTTCTGGGTTTGTGAAAAGTTTAGTTTGCAGGGGTGCCGCTACGCGCTTTTGAGCACGTGGCGCATGCGCTCACGCTTGGTCTGCAGGTAGTGAGCGTTCTCAACTCGGGCGGGAATTTCATCCGGGATGAGTTCGGCGACCTGCAGACCGAGGCTTTCGAGCGCCTCCTGCTTGGCGGGGTTGTTGGTCACGAGCCTCAGCTCGTTCACACCGAGTTCCTGCAGGATCAGTGCCGCCTGCGAGTAGTCGCGCATGTCGCCGTCCAGGCCGAGCGCCAGGTTCGCGTCGAGGGTGTCGAGCCCGGCATCCTGCAGCGCGTAGGCGCGGAGCTTGTTGACCAAGCCGATACCGCGTCCTTCATGGTTGCGCACGTAGATGAGGTACCCGCCGGTGCGGCCAATGATGCGCAGGCCGTTCTCCAGCTGGGGGCCGCAATCGCATCGGAAGGAACCGAAGATATCGCCGGTGGCGCATTCGGAGTGGATGCGTACCGCGGGCGCTCCCCCGTCCTCGGCGGGTACGGGGGTGCCGTCACGGTCGAGGGCGCGGGCGCTGATGTGCTCGGCGCCGTCCGCAAATCGCCAGGCACGCAATCCGAACAGGCCCTGCGGGGTGGGTACGGCGACCTCTTCGGTGCTTTCGACCAGCAGCGGGCTGGGGTTGGGCACCATGTCGAGGGGGCTGACTCGGTAGCCTTCAGCGAGCTGGGAGGCGATGCGCAGGGATTCGGCGCTGAGCTCTTCAGCCTGCGCCTCAACCGACTCGACCAAGGTGTCCGCTGAGGGGGTGCCCGGCTCTGCCAAGGTGACAGCCGCGGGGGTGCTCAGCTCTGCGGGGGTGCCCGGCGTTGCTTGGGTGTTAGGGGTTTCGCTCATGCGTTCTCCTACGCCTTAGCTACGTACTTGATGAGGTCTTCGATAGAGATCATGGGCAGGTTGTGCTCGGTGGCGAAGGCGCGCAGTGCGTCGAAACGCATCATGGAGCCGTCGTCGTGCACGACCTCGGCGATAACGCCCACGCCGGACAGGCCCGCCGCGAGGGAGAGTTCCACTGCGGCTTCGGTGTGGCCGGGGCGTTCCGCCACGCCGCCGTCAACGGCGCGCAGCGGGAAGATGTGGCCGGGGCGGGTGATGTCCGCCGGGGTCGAGGATGCATCCGCGAGGATCTGCACGGTGCGTGCGCGGTCCGCTGCGGAGATACCGGTGCTCACGCCGGATGCCGCATCGCAGGAGACGGTGTATGCGGTGCCCTTGGGGTCTTCGTTGTTGGTGACCATGGGCGGCAGGTTCATCTCGTCGGCACGCTTGTTGCTCAGGGGTGCGCAGACCACGCCGGAGGTGTAGCGGATCATGAAGCCCATCAGCTCGGGGGTTGCGTGCTCGGCGGCGAAGATGATGTCGCCTTCGTTTTCGCGGTCTTCGTCGTCAACAACGACCACGGCGCGACCTGCGGCGATAGCGTCCACTGCGGTCTGCACGCTGTCGAGGACGCTTGCGGCGTCGGCGCGACGCGGCGCAACCTGCTCACCGGAGTGCGCAGAGTCAGCCTGGGGCACGCCTGCGAACGCGGTCAGACGCTGCACGTACTTAGCGAGCGCATCGGCCTCAAGGTTCACGCTGTCGCCAACCTTGAGGGCGCCGAGGTTGGTTGCCTTCAGGGTTTCGGGAATCAGGCCGACCTCGAACCATGCGGGGGTTTCGCCGGGCTCAGAAACGGCGGTAACGGTCAGGGACACGCCAGAAACAGCGATGGAGCCCTTCTCAGCGAGCAGGGGTGCCAGTTCGGTGGGCAGGTTGAAACGCAGGGTGCTCCACGCCTCGTGCGCGGTGACGGATGCGAGGGTACCGACCGCATCCACGTGGCCCTGCACGACGTGACCGTCGAGGCGGCCACCGGCGGGCAGGCAGCGTTCCAGGTTGACGGTGTCGCCGGGGTTCAGGTTGCCGAGGTTGGTGCGGCGCAGAGTCTCACCCATCGCGTAGGCGCGGAACTGGCCGGGCTGCAGCTGGTCGAGGTCGATAGCAGTGAGGCATACACCGTTGACGGCGAGGGAGCCACCGTGTTCGAGGTCGGCGACGATGTCTCCGGCGTTGAGGGTCAGGTAGGCTGCGTCGCTACCTTCGATGGGGGTGATGGATTCTACGGTGCCGAGGGCGCCAATGATTCCGGTAAACATGTATGCTTTCCTTTTCTCGCCGTGTCCGCCGGGGCGTCGTCGTTGAGGGCGACGGGCGGCGATGGTTTGTTCGTCGGTATAACTATACGTATTTTTCGAATATTCCCCGTGACGGGGAGCTTTTGTGCCAGCATACGAACCAGCCGGCACAAACTAGCCGGGCGCCGGCGGGGGTTCCTTGAGGTACTACTCCCCCGCCCGCGCTCAACCCAAGCGGAGGCTAGTCCAGCCGCGACTAGTCCAGCCTCGGCTAATCTAATCTCGGTTCGGGCGCGTGGCAGGCGTCCAGCTTCGGCAGGGTACGCCGCTCACCCGGTTCCTGCGCCGTTCCGCGAGGTGCCGGCACCAGGTGCGTTGCGGTGTCATTGCCGAGCACGCGCACCGCCGGGAACATGCCCAGATCGTCCAGTTGCAGGCGCGGCGCCTGCGCGAGGGTGTCCACGAGCAGACGGTACACGGCACTCTTGCCCTGCCCCATGATCATGGGGGCGCGGTACCAGACCATCTCGTCGATGAAGTCTTCACCGGCGAAGAGGCCGACCATGCCGGGGCCGCCCTCAATCATGAGGTGCCGCACCCCGCGGGCGTACAGCTCATCGAGCAGTTCGCGCGGGTCGTGGGTGAAGACCTGTAGGAAGTTCTGCGGGTCCGCCTCCACGCCTTCGGGCGGGTTGAGGCCGCGCACGCGGTAGTTCTCGGTAATCTCGGTTTTGCCCATGACCACGCGCAGCGGCTGCTTCTCGAAGCGTTCCCCGTTGGCGTCGCGCGCGTCCAGGGTCGGGTCGTCCATGAGGGTGGTTCGGGTGCCGATCATGACGGCGTCGGCGCGGTGACGAATCAGGTGCCCGTCAATGCGCGCGGCGGGGCCGGTAATCCACTTGCTCGTGCCATCAGCAGCCGCGATGAACCCGTCCAGGGTGGAGGCGCTCTTTGCGGTAATGAAGGGGCGGTGTTCGGCGGCGGCAATGAACCAGCGCTCATTCAGCTGGTAGGATGCGTTCGCGAACTCCTCCATGGCGTGCACGGTGACGCCCTGGGAGCGCAGGTAGGCGGCGCCTCCGGCAGCGTTTTCGGTGTCGTCGCTGTAGGCGTAGTAGAGTTCGCTGATGCCCGCCTCGGCGACGGCGTGGGAGCAGGGGCCGGTGCGTCCGGTGTGGTTGCAGGGCTCAAGGCTCACGTACATGCGGGCGCCGGTGAGGTCGGTTCCCGCGGCTCGGGCGGCGGCGAGGGCGTCGGCTTCGGCGTGCGGGGTGCCTGCGCCTCGGTGGTAGCCCACGTGCAGCAGGTGCCCGTGCGCGTCAGTGATGACGGCGCCGACGAGGGGGTTCGCGCCGCGGATACCCTGGCGTGCCGCCTGCAGCGCCAGGGTCATGGCCTCTGCGTGGCTGAGCTCCTGCTCGGGGCCGGGCAGCTGGAGGGTGCGTGCGGCGGGCAGCCCGGCGAGGTGCCCGTACTCCGCGGCGGAGTAGTCCGCATCGTTGCGCGGCGAAGATACGCTCGGGGCGATGGTTACGGGCAGGTGCGCGTTCGCCAGCACCTGCAGCGAGGGGTTCTGCGGCATTTATGCACGGCCCTTCTGCACGTCGGTTACCTCAACGGTCACGTCGGGGAACTGGGTCTGCACCCGAGTCTTCTGCGCCTCCAGGTTGCGGGTGCGCCACCAGACGAAGAAACCAACCAGGGTGAAGCACCCGTAGAACACGTACATGAAGGAGGTCGCGTAGTAGCCTGCGCTCCACAGCAGCGGCACGCCGACCAGGTCGACGGCAACCCAAATGAGCCAGAATTCAACCCAGCCGCGCGCCATGCCGTAGGTGGCGAGTAGCGAGCCGGTGAAGATCCAGGCGTCGGACCAGACCGGTTCGTAGGAGCCGAGGGCGCGGAAGATGGGGGTGAGCAGCAGGGTGCCCGCGACCATGGCGACAACCAGGCCTGCGCGTTCGGTGTTGGTAGCCCACTTGGGGATCACTGCGGCACCTTCGGAGGCGTCACCACCGGCTGCGCGGGTGGCACGCCAACGATGCCAGCCCCAGATGGACACTGCAATAAACATGATCTGGCGGCCTGCCTGGCCGAGCATGGTGACGGGGTGCGGGCTGCCGACGAGGGCGCCCAGGAAGACGGTGAGGAGCAGCAGGTTGCCGAGAATGCCGACAGGCCACGCCCATACTTTGCGTCGCATGCCGCCGAGCGCCGATGCCAGGCCGAATGCGTTTCCGAGAACTTCGCGCACGAGGAGGGACTGATCCCCCACGTGAATTTGTGCGTCGAAGAGCCACCGCAAGATGTCCATTGCTTCTTTCCTCTCTGAGTTGGACCGTGTGTCGGATGCGCTGTGTGCGCATCTGCGGCGGCTCCGGGGAGAGGAACAGAAAAGGGCGGCTACCGCGGGCATCTTATGGGGTGCCCGGTATCCGTGGTGAGACGGGAGCGGCGAATCAGCCAACTGTAGCTGAAAACCGTGGCTGAAACCAGCGGCTGCGGTCGAGGGCAATAACGTACCGGCACCTACGAAAGGTGCCTCTCCCCTGTCTCACAGAAAGCTGTCTCTCAGAAAACCGCTGTGCTCTCGAGTAACAGCTTTTTCGAGCAACAGTTTTCTCAAGCAACCGCGTCAGTGCACCCTGCATGCTATCCCGGTTTTCGGGAGGTGCGGCGGAGTGCGCTCCTGCCTTTTTCTGCTCGTGCTACCTTCCATCCAGACTGTACTGTCGGCACCGGATTTTCACCGGTTCGGCCTCTCTTGCGGGCGGGTGCCTCCAGCGGATTCTTATCCCCGACTGTGGGGCGTGGAATCATGTGAGTTTCACCTGCCTGCGAGAGCGGTTCGCGGGCTGTGACCGCCGGTTCGGAATTTCACCGACCCCGGAGCACGATGTTGATACTGATTATGCCACAGCGCATGCCGGGGTTTTAATTTGTTTTCTCTGGGATAACTTCCGTGACAAGATGACGTTTTATGACTGTACTCTCAGCGCGTCTTCAAGACCCTCTCAACAAGCCCTCGCGATAGTCACTTGCGGGACCGTTTTGGAACCCGATTCTTCAAGTTTTCGGGGATGATTTATCACGGTTTCATAACGGTGGAGAGCACCAAACAGACCAAAGAGTTATGAGGACCTTCTGAGGGGTTACCCAGAACACATTGAACACCCGTCAATACCTTTATGACAAGGAATTATAACAATAAGGTTAAATTATTGGTTTAAGGTTTACTCCAGGGGTGATTTAAGGTTATTCTTATCTACAGGAGCTCCCATCACCGATAAACCGGTTCCGTTGAGAGCGACATGATTCGGACCATCCGAGCACTCACATCAAACCCTTAAGCTTCTGCCATTTGAAGCTGGAAGACTACTCCGTGGACTGCATTCTTTGGATAGTTTTCGACGCAGCATCTGCGCGCACTAAACTGCGCGGTTTATGCGGCACACGATGCTGAGATGCTTCACCATCGGGAGGCAACCACACCGAATTGTTTTTCTCAACGGAACCGGCGTGGGAGCTCTTCCGAATAAACTTCCGGAAGAACGCGTAGCGTGCGCCTTTGTAAACCTTTACGAGGGGGCGTTGTGCGTGTCGAACGGTCATAGACTCCCATTCTTCTGTCGTCGCCTACCGTGGTGCGCGATGGGGGTTACGGGAACCTTGCGGGATGGTTGATCCCGCGCGCTCTGCATTGTCTTGTGGAGTGTGGTGTGTTTGGGTGGCGTATTCGCAGTGCCGGAGCGAATACGCCACCCGTTTTTAACGTGAGGGCGTACCGGACACGCGAAGCGGGGGCTC
>NZ_KV801798.1:251918-280000 GCF_001810515.1 Rothia sp. HMSC075F09 | reverse complement strand
CCCCAGGCGCTGAAGAGGGGGCACTCCCCCGCTTCGTGTGTTCTGGTCGTCTTCTCAAAACAACTAACCCACGGAAACAGGGTCGCCCGCGATAGCTAACTATCACAGGCGACCCTGTACGTATCAAAATCGGTGAGGGCGCGGTCGGGAATGCGTGGCGGGGGCTCCGTCCTCAAGGCGCCCCAGCGCCGCAGAGGGGGCACTCCCCCGCAAGCATTGTCCGACGTGCCCTTCCTATGAGGCTGTCGAAGAGTTTTTAGCCCTCTACGGAGCGGAATGCTACAACCGCGTTGTGACCGCCGAAACCGAAGGAGTTCGACAGTGCCACAATCTCACCAGCGGGCAGCTCGCGCGCCTCGGTCACCACGTCCAGGTCAATCTGGGGGTCCTTGTTGTCCAGGTTGATGGTGCAGGGTGCGGTGCGGTGGTGCAGCGCCAGTACGGTCAGCACTGCCTCGAGGGCACCCGCGCCGCCGAGCAGGTGGCCGGTCATGGACTTGGTTGCGGAGACGGCAATGTTCTTGGTGTGCTCGCCGAAGGTTTCGTGCATTGCGGTTGCTTCGGGCAAGTCACCGGCGGGGGTGCTAGTGGCGTGCGCGTTGATGTGCACGACGGTCTTCGGGTCGATGTTGCCGTCTTCGAGGGCTTCGCGCAGTGCGCGGGTTGCGCCGAGTGCTGCGGGGTCCGGTGCGGTGATGTGGTAGGAGTCGGCGGATACGCCGGTGCCTGCCAGTTCCGCGTAGACGCGTGCGCCGCGTGCCTTGGCGTGCTCTTCGGATTCGAGGATGAGGGCTGCTGCGCCTTCACCCATGACGAAGCCGTCGCGGTCGACGTCGTAGGGGCGGGATGCCTTTTCGGGTTCGTCGTTGCGGGAGGAGAGTGCCTGCATCTTGGCGAATGCTGCCATGGGAAGCGGGTGGATTGCTGCTTCGGCACCGCCGACGATGACGACATCTGCCTTACCGCTGCGGATCATTTCAGCACCGAGCTGCATGGCTTCGGTGGAGGATGCGCATGCGGAGACGACGGTCTGTGCTGCGGCGCGTGCCTTGAGGTTCATGGAGACGGCTGCTGCGTTGCCGTTGGGCATGAGCATGGGAACGGTCATGGGGAGGACGCGGCGGGGGCCCTTTTCGCGGAGGGTGTCCCATGCGTCGAGAAGGGTCCACACGCCGCCGATACCGGTGCCGAAGGCTACGCCGGTGCGTTCGGGGTCGACTTCTTCTGCGGAGTCGGCGTCGGGGCCGGAGAACCCTGCGTCTTCCCATGCTTCGCGTGCGGCGATGAGGGCGAGCTGGCCCGAGGGATCCAGGCGCTTTGCTTCTACCTTGGTGAGGCGGCCGGATTCGAGGGCGGGCACGGCGAGCTGGCCTGCAATGTATACGGGCAGGTCGTATTCCTTGACCCAGGGGTGGTCGAGGGTGGATACACCAGATACGCCCTTGGTTGCGTTTTCCCAGGTGGTGGGGACGTCGCCGCCAATGGGGGTGGTCGCGCCGAGGCCGGTCACCAGCACTTTTCGAGACATTGTGGCACTTTCTCTTCGGTGGTCGATTTGGTGGTTTATCCGGTGGTGTGTGGATAAAAACCTGTTGGACCCGGGGTTTACAGTGGGCGTTTTCACGCCGTGGAGAGTGCAGTCATCGCACCCTGTGTGTTCCCGGGGGTATGTTGGATTGAAAGCTGAGTGAATAGCGATGCGGCGCGGGCCGGTGAGAGCCCGCGCCGCCTCGTTATTGGTTATAGCTTAGGCAGCGTTCGCGATGAACTCGACTGCGTCGCCAACGGTCTTGAGGTTCTGGACCTCTTCGTCCGGGATGGTCACCTCGAACTTCTCCTCAGCGTTCACGACGATGGTCATCATCGAGATGGAGTCGATGTCCAGGTCCTCGGTGAAGGACTTGTCCAGCTGAACGTCCTCAACCTCAACGCCGGTCTCTTCGTTAACGATCTCTGCCAGACCTGCGAGGATCTCTTCCTTGTTAGCCATTCAGGGGCTCCTTTGTTTTTTCGATGGTCATCGCACCCGCCGGGTGGGGGTACGCGTGCATTACCGAGTTTATCGTGTCTGCGTGGTGTACGCATGCGTCAACTCGGAGTTTGTGGGGATGCTTTCCCGCTTTCTTTTCTTTCTCGCGCACCGGCGCTGTGCCGGTCGTGAGGGTCGGGGAGCATCGGGCTCCGGTGGTTTTCCTTAGGGAAGGACGACTACCTGAGCTGCGAATGCCAGGCCGGCACCGAAGCCGATCTGCAGGGCGAACTTGCCGGAGAGTTCCGGGTTCTCCTTGAGCAGGCGGTGTGCGGCGAGGGGGACCGATGCGGCGGAGGTGTTACCGGCATCAACGATGTCGCGTGCCACTGCCACCGCGTCGGGAAGTTTGAGGGTCTTGACCATCTGGTCAATGATGCGGGCGTTTGCCTGGTGCGGGATGAGCGCGCCGAGCTCGTCGGGGGTGATGCCGGCGGTTTCGAGTGCCTGCTTGGCGACCTTCGCCATTTCCCATACTGCCCAGCGGAAGACGGAGGGGCCGTCCTGTCGCAGGGTGGGCCAGATCTTTTCGCCTTCTTCGACGGGGTTTGCGGCGAAGTCGCGGTTGCGGATATCCAGCAGGGAGTGGGTCATGCCGACGGTGCCCCAGCGGGAGCCGTCCGAACCCCATACGGTCGGGGCGATGCCGGGTTCGTCGGAGACGCCTACGACTGCTGCGCCTGCGCCGTCGCCGAGCAGGAAGGAGATGGTGCGTTCGGTGTTGTCGATGAAGTCGGAGAGCTTCTCAACGCCGATGACCAGCACGTGCTTTGCGGTACCCGCGCGGACGAGGGCGTCTGCCTGGGCGATACCGTAGCAGAAACCTGCACACGCTGCGGAGATGTCGTATGCGGGGCACTTGGAGCCGATTGCGTCGGCGACCAGGGTTGCCAGGGAGGGGGTTGCGTAGGGGTGCGAAATGGTCGAAATGATGACCGCCTCAATGTCCTCACCGGCTACACCGGATGCTTCGAGAGCATCCTTGGCGGCACCGATGGCAAGGTCTGCTACCGACTGGTTTTCGCTGGCGCGGTGGCGGGTTGCGATACCGGTGCGCTGCTTGATCCACTCGTCGGAGGAGTCGATTGCCTCAACGATGTCGTCGTTGGGGACGATGACCTCGCCGCGGGCTGCGCCGTAACCGAGGATGCGGGAGTAGCGGTTGATTTCGTACTGCTTGAGGGTAGTCACGTATTCAATCCTTAGTGCTGATGCTCGCAAGACACTGTGTGCCTCGCATGTCTAAAGTGCATGTCTAGTGTGAAGGGTTCCTAGCGCGGGGAGGGCTGGGTGCTCTCCCCCCGGCGTTTAGCCCTTCAGCGAGGCGAGGTCCTCGGGAGTGTTGATGGAGGTGCCGGGCACGCCGCGCATCGCGCGCTTTGCCAGGCCGACCAGGGTGCCTGCGGGGGCGACCTCGATAATGCCGGCGACCTCACGCTCAAGCAGGGTTGCCATGCACAGGTCCCAGCGGACGGGGCTGGTGACCTGGGAGACGAGGGTCTCGACGAACTCTTCACCGGATTCCACGGCGGAACCGTCGCGGTTGGTCAGCAGTGCGGAGGTCGGGTCGGAGACCTGCAGGGACGCGGCGAACTCTTCCAGTGCGGGCACGGCGGGTGCCATTGCCTCGGTGTGGAATGCGCCAGCAACCTTCAGGGGGATGACGCGAGCGCGTGCGGGCGGGTTCGCGGCGAATGCCTCGATAGCGGGGATGGGGCCTGCGGCTACGATCTGGCCGCCACCGTTGGAGTTTGCCGCGACGAGGCCTGCTGCGTCGATGGCTTCGCGGACGTTTTCTTCAACGCCGCCGAGTACTGCAGCCATGCCGGTCGGGGAGGCGGCTGCCGCCTCCGCCATGCCGTTGGCACGCACGCGCACGAAACGCATTGCGTCTTCGTCGCTGAGCACACCCGCGAGGGCTGCTGCGGTAATTTCGCCAACAGAGTGGCCCGCGAAGATGAGCTCTTCACCCTCAAGTTCGCGCAGTGCGAGGCGACCGGTGACAATGCCAGCAGCGACGATGAGGGGCTGGGCGATTGCGGTGTCCTTGATGGTTTCTTCTTCGGCTTCGGTGCCGTAGTGAATCAGGTCGATGCCTGCCGCTTCGGAGAGTCGTTCCAGGTGCTCACGCACACCTTCAATCTCGAGCCAGGGGCTCAGAAAGCCCTTCTTCTGGGAGCCCTGTCCGGGGCAAACGAGTGCGCGCATGCGGTGCGACCTTTCTGGTTTTTAGTACTCGTACGCGGTGCCGTTATAGAGACGGAGACCACGGTTAGTCTGTTACCTATGCTACCTTGTTCAGCTGCCCTGTATAAACATCACTGTGCAGAAACTTTGGACTGCGCGGGATATTTAGGCAGACATTGAACAGTGTATAGCTTAGAACGATTTTCCCCATTCGTACAGTTCAGCCGCACAAGGTTCAAATAGAGAGACATTACACGGCGGCGCTCAGCACACTATTCAAAGCACAGTCCAACACAGCCCCGCACGGCCCAACACACTCCCCCGCATCGGTGCGTTCCCCCTTAGAGGCGTGAACACCCTATGCTCGCGGATGCGCCCGCGCATATGTCTCCGCCAGACGCCTCATCGACACGTGCGTGTAAATCTGCGTGGTCGCCAACGACGAATGTCCCAGCAGCTCCTGCACCGAACGAATATCGGCACCACCATCCACCAGGTGAGTCGCCGCCGAATGACGCAAAACGTGCGCACCCGACGCCTGAGTATTCTCCACCGTGCGCAGCAGGCGGGTCAGGTCCTCACGAATCTGGCGGGTATTCGCACGCCCGCCCCGAGGGCCAATAAACAGCGCCGTCACGCCCTGAGACCCCTCCGGAATCCACTGCGGACGACCATAGGACACCCAACGATTCAACGCCTTAAGCGCCGGGGTGCCCAGCGGCACCACGCGCTCCTTATTGCCCTTACCCAGCACGCGCACCGTCTTATTCGCCCGGTCCACGCTCTGCAAATCCAGGCCCGTCAGCTCAGAAATACGCATGCCCGAAGCGTACAGAACCTCAACCACAGCTTCCAGGCGCAACAGGCGCGCATCACGAGGATCCTGCGCCCGACGCTCCTGCAGGGTAGTCAGCAGCTGGTTCATCTGCTCACGGCTCAGCACCGGCGGCAGGTGATTCTCCCGCTTGGGGGTGCGCATACCGCGGGTCGGGTTAGCGTGCACCAGCTCCTCCTCCTGAGCCCAGGTGAAGAACGTACGGAGGGTCGAACCACGGCGCGCCACCGTAGAACGAGCCGCCTGCCGCAGATGCAACGAACCCAACCACTCACGAATCAGGGACGCATCAATGCTGTCCAGATGCCGCACACCGCGGCGCGCCATATAGCCGAAGAAGCCCTCCAAATCGGAGATATACGAGCGGATTGTCTCTTCGGAACGGTGCTTCTCATAGCGCAGAAAACGCTCAAAACGGTCCAGGACGGGGCGGAACATCTCGCCGGAAACGCCCAGCGCCGATTCGGGTAGAGCAGAGCCGGGTAGGGCAGAACCTGAACCCTCAGCATGGGTTCCGGGATGATCGGCGGCAAGGCTGCGGGTGTAGGTCACCGGCAGGGTCGTGGAGGGAGCATCATCCCGGTTTGCAGCCCGGTATTCTTCCCGGTTCTCGCGCCGGTTTTCTGCCTGGTTTTCAACTCGGTTTTCGTGCTGGCGGGCGGGGGTCATGCGTCCCTCCTTTCGGGTTTCTGGTTCCTGGCTCTGCTCTGGCGGCGTTGATGCTTCTCGACGTTGTATTTCTGCCCCCGGCGTATCTGCCGATAGCGCGGCGGGGTAGGCTCCGCGCCAGTACGCGCAAGCCTACCCCAATTGTAGAGAGGTTCTACGCTCTCCACGCACCGCCCCGTCATGACGTGCCGTCCCGTCATGACCGACCGGCGTATCCCGCTATAGCCGGGGTGTTCGGCTGAGGTGTTCAGCTGAGGTGTTCAGCGGGGGCTCTTCTACGCAGCGACAGCCGGGCGGACCTTCCGCCAGCTCGTTCCGCTACTCTCCGCCAGACCGCAGCGACCCAGGTGGAACAGGTCAGCCATCACGTCGCGAGCGCTCAACCCGAGGGCTGCGGCAATCTCGTCCACGCCACGGTAGGAACGCGGGCTCAAATCGTCCCAGACCCTACCCTGTCGCTCGGTCAGCTCATCCAGCGCGCTGGAGGAGGCAGCCTGATCCCACTCGCTCTCGTGCTCGGTGCCCAGCTCAAACCCTGCGGCGGCATCGTACTCGAGGATGTCGGCGGCCTCGGTGAGTGTTTGCGCTAGTCCATCGCGCAGCAGACGGTTCGTGCCCACCGAGTTCGGCGAATTAATCTGCCCCGGAACCGCCCAGAGGGTACGCCCAATCTCCATTGCGTGACGAGCCGTATTCAGGGCACCGGAACGCCAGCGCGCCTCCACCACAATGGTGTGCCGCGCCAACGCCGCAATCAGGCGGTTACGCTCCAGAAAACGCCAACGCGTGGGGGTGTTACCCACGCTCACCTCGCTCATGATGAGCCCGCGGTCAACAATCATATTCAGTGCATCCGAGTTCTGCGCCGGGTACAGCCGATCCAGCCCACCCGCCATGAAAGCGATGGTCGGCAGGTCGCTACCCTGCTGGGTCAGTGCCGCCCTATGCGCCGCAATATCAATGCCCATCGCACCGCCAGAAATCACCGTGTACCCGCGGCGCGCCAGCTCAGCGGCAAGGTGGGTCGTCGCCTCCGTACCGTAGATGCTCGGGTCACGCGAACCGACCAGCGCCACGCTCGGGGCAGAGGCCACATCCAGCAGGTGCCGCGAATCGCCTCGGCACCACAGCCCGTACGGTCGAGCAGGCCCCAAATCGTTCAGCTGCGGCGGCCACAGCGGATCGGCGGGAGTGACCAGCCACGCCCCGCAGGTTGCCGCCATGTGCGCCTCCGCGTTCAGGGTGCGTTCCATGCGGCGGTTCCAGCGCAGGCGGCGGGTCGCGAGCGCCTTGCCGAACTTATCGCGGCTCATCTGATGCTCACCCGGCGTGTAGTAGCCATTCGCGCTACAGAACAGGGCGGACTCCCCTTCCGCGGGTGCGCCCACCGAGTGCAAATAATCGCTGAGCTGCGTATCCGGTTCGCCGTGCTCCCAGGTGTGCGCATCGGGGATGTGCCCGGTCAGCAGGTAGTGCAGGGTCAGCGGCGCTCCCAGGGTGGTGAGGGATTCGACCACGAGCTCATCGGCGGGTTCGGCGTAGCGCATCAGCTGGGCGGTGCAGCAGCGGATGTACTCGCGGCACGCCGCCTCAACCTGCTCCGCGCTGAGGGCGGGGTTGAACAGGGGTGCTGGATTGAGCAGAGGCACAGGGTCAGAACCGCTGGAGGCTGTACCCGCCGCAGGTTCGGGGTGCTCACCCTGTGGCACCTCGCTCTGCTGTTCCTCCCCCGGCTGCTCTTCCCGGCTCAGGTCCTGCAGGTTCATCTGTTCCAGGTACACCGGGTTCAGGCAGGAGGTGAGGAAACCCGGCAACCGCGCCGCGTTATAGGGGCTCGGTGAGGGTTCGTTCCCCAGCGACAGAATATGCGCCACCCTCTCACGCACCAGGGCGTGCGCATCCAGGGTGCGGCCTGGCAGGCGGATCTGCAGTTCCTCCTGCACAAAATCCTCCGCCGCGCGCTCTTCTGGCACATGCTCTTCAGGCACGCTCACTTCTGGCACACACTCGTCCGGCGCTGTTTCTCTCAGCCCATTTTCTTTCAATTCGGCCTCTTCAGCTCGTTTTCTGAGCTTCTTCTCACTCATGACGTTCTTCTCCTCTCGTGAGTGATTCCTTCTATAAACCGGCACGCTATGTCAGCTGGCCCTATTTCAGCTGGCGCATTATTTCAATTGCCCCTGCTGCCGCAGAAAAAGCGCCACATCCAGGTGCTCCCGGCTCGGGTAGGCGGCCCCCTCCAAATCGGCGAGAGTCCAGGCGATACGCAGCACCCGGTCGTAGCCGCGAGCCGTCAGCGTTCCGCGGTCCACGGCGGCGTTCAGTTCGCCGGTGAGCTTCGCATCCAGACGCAACGGACCGCGCAAAATCTTGCCGTTCATCTCCGCATTCGTCTTCAACCCGTACGGCTCCAGACGCTCCCGCTGAGCCTGTCGCGCCGCCATGACGCGCTCACGAATCTGCGCCGAACTCTCGTTCACCTGACCGCCCGCAAGCTCCGTGGACGACACCTTCGGAACCGTCACATTCACGTCAATGCGGTCCACCAGCGGGCCGGACAGCCGCCCAAAATAGGCGCGACGCTCACGCGGGGCGCACGTGCACTCCGTACCGGTGCCCACGTTCATGCCGCAGGGGCACGGGTTCGCCGCCAGGATCAGCTGAAACCGCGCCGGATAGGTCGCCGACGCGCTCGAACGATCCAAGGTCACGGTCCCCGACTCCAGGGGCTGACGGAGCGAATCGAGCACCGTGCGTTTGAACTCCGGCGCCTCGTCGAGAAAGAGCACGCCGCGGTGCGCTTTAGACACACAGCCCGGGCGGGGAATGCCGCTACCGCCACCAAGAATCGCCGGCGCGGAGGCGCTATGATGCGGCGCCTCAAAGGGCGGCTGACGCACCAGCTCGCTCAGGTGCTCCCCCGCCGAGCAGAGGGAACGAATAGCGGTCACTTCCATCGCGGCATCATTATCGAGGGTCGGCAGGATGCTCGGCAGGCGCTCCGCCAGCATGGTTTTACCCGAGCCGGGCGGGCCTGTCAGCAGCATATGGTGGCCGCCGGCAGCTGCAATTTCCAGGGCGAAACGGCCCTGTGACTGACCGGCAACATCGCTCATATCGGAGGGAATTTCAGTCGGTTTCGCTACCGGTGCGCTCGCCTCCGTCTGCGGGGCGGGCGGGTAGGTCAGCTTCTGACTCTCCGCGCCGAGCGCGGCAAAAACCTCAGCCAGGCAGCGGAAACCGCTCACCTGCGCGCCGGGAATGAGCGCCGCCTCCTCAGCGTTTTCGGCGGGCACAATCACGCGGTGGTGTCCGGCGTCCACGGCGGCTTTAACTGCCGGCAGGATGCCCGGCACGGGGCGTAGCGTTCCGTCCAGGCCCAGCTCACCCAGGAAGACGCTATCGCCGCTGGGGTGCAGTTTCTTCTCCGCCTGCAGCGCCGCAACCACAATGGCTAGATCGAACGCCGAGCCGCGCTTGGGCAGGGTCGCCGGGGTCAGGTTCACCGTAAGCCGGTGCTGAGTGAGGGTGATGCCGGTGTTTTTCGCTGCGGAGCGCACACGCTCTTTCGACTCGTTGAGGGCGGTGTCAGGCAGACCCAGCAGCACGAAGCCGGGCAGGCCCTGTGAGATGTCAGCCTCAACGTCAACAATGTGCCCGCGCAAGCCCACGAGCGCCACGGAATAGGTGCGTGCGAATCCCATTACGCCACCGCTTTCAGATGCTCGAAGGTAAAGGTTTCGCAAGTTCCGGTCACCGCAATTGCGTCGATGCGAAAGCGCGGAAAATCCAGGTTCTCGCGCAGCCTGCACCAGAGAATCGCCAGCGAGCGCGTGCGGCGCGCCTTATCACGGTCAATGGACGCGAACGGGTGCCCAAAGTCTTCGCTGCTGCGGGTCTTGACCTCAACGAAAACCAGTTCGTCCTCGGGGTCAATGGCGATCAGGTCGAGCTCCCCGCGAATCTGTTCGTGTTCCAGTCCAGCGGGCGGTCGCCAATTCCTCTCCAGAATCCGGTAGCCGTTCGTCTCCAGGATGCGGGCGGTCAGCTCCTCGCCCCACCTACCGACGCTGTGGGCGCGAGGCGAGGTTCTGCGGAGCAGGGGTCTGTTGGGTGCGCTTCGGGTTGCGGCGCGGGCTGTTATTCGGGCTGTTGTCATGGGTCTCTCCCCCGGTAGATAGCGGTAGTGCTTCTACTGTGCCCGCCGCGCGCGTGCCCGAACGCGGTTAACGAAAAACTGTGGATAACCTCGGTTCCCAGAAGGAATTAGAGGTTATCCACAGCCATTTATTTGAAATTTTGGGGCATATTTTTCAAAAACACCGCTCGAGTGCCGATTCGCCGCGTCATATTCGTGCTGGTTTATCACGCAGTTTCATCACGCGGTTTCATCACCCAGCGCTGCCGCCCGGTAGCTCAGCAGCCGCCTGCTTCCCCCGGCAATGCGGTGAATCAGGCGTGAGCTAGGTGTTAAAGTCCGGCATTTCCGGCACGGTGAACTCCTGGTTGGGCAGGCGCTCCTCCACGTTCACGTCACGTACCGAGTAGGCGTGCACCTTCTTCACAAAGCGGTTGGAGCGGAATACATCCCACACCCACACGTCGCTCATGCTCACCTCAAAGTAGAGGGTGCCGTCCTGCACGTGCGGGGTGACGTCCACCTGGTTTGCCAGGTAGAAGCGTCGGTCGGTTTCTACCGCGTAGCTAAAGAGCGACATGACGTCTTTGTATTCGCGGTAGAGCGCCATTTGGGCGTCGGTCTCGTAGTTTTCGAGGTCTTCTGCGCTCACTGCTCTTCCTTTCCTGGTTAGTACTGATTCAGCGGTGGCACGTTAGGTTTTCGCCAGCTTCCGAGGCGCGGTTTTCAGGAGTGCCACGCGCCCTAGCCGCGCTGTGCCGCGGCGGCCTCAATCTGCTCGGCGGTCGCCGGAAGCGACCATGACAGTCGATGCTGCAGGCTGGGGCCCTGCACGCTAATCGCCTCGCGGTGAGCGGCGGATCCGTAGCCTTTGTTCTTTGCCCAACCGTACCCCGGATAGCGGGTATCCAGCTGGACCATCAGCTCATCACGTTCTACCTTCGCTACCACCGATGCGGCGGCAATGGAGGCGCACTTGTAGTCGCCCTTAATGACCATGGTCACCGGCATCTGCGCGGGGTCGCCTGCGCCTTCCCACGCCTGGGCGAGCAGTGCGTTGTAGTGTGCCTGCGCCGGGTCCGGTGCCAGCGCACTGAACAGGTCTTCCTGCGGAGGGGTGAACCAGTCGTGCTTACCGTCCAACAGGGCGGCGTCGGCACGGTATCCGCGGCGCGCCAGCTCTGCGAGCGCACGCTGGGCGGCAAGCCTCAGCGAGAGGGTCATGCCGAGCCGGTCAATGTCTGCCGGTTCCACGTGCCCGACCGCCACGGCGCACCACTGGCGGATTTCGGGAACCATGGATTCGCGGCGTGCCGGTGAGAGCGCCTTGGAGTCGATCAGCCCGCCCACTTCGAGGGTGGCGTCCGGGGTGAGGATTGCGACGCCCACGGTGACCGGGCCCGCCATGGAGCCGCGGCCCACCTCGTCGATTCCGGCAACCGTGCGGGCGCCGGAGGCGAAGAGCTGCTGCTCGTACTCGAGGTCGGCGGCGGGCGGGGTTGCTTTCACGGGCTTAGCTTGAGCGGGTTTCGTTGCGCTCTTCTGAGCGCTCACCATCATTCCCAAGCTCGCTTACTCGCTCGGGGTGGAGGTCGGCTCGGGAACCGAGGAGAACACCGAGCTCTGATCCTGCAGCAGACCGAAGTGGTTCAGCGGCCACGCCACCACGAACACGTTGCCCTGCACGTCGTCCTTGGAGATGAATGCGGTGCCGTCGCTAATGTGGTAGCGGGAGTCAGCGGAGTTGCTGCGGTGGTCGCCCATCACGAAGTACTTGCCGGCGGGCACGGTCACCTTGAAGGGGACCTCCGAGGGCGGGTTGCCCGGGTACAGGTACGGTTCGGTAATCTCTACGCCGTTGACCTTGATTTTGCCGTTGCCGTCGCTTTCGACCACGTCACCGGGAGTACCGATAACGCGCTTGACCAGAAAGTTCGAGGAAGTATCCGGCAGAATACCCGCGAAGGACAGGGCATCCTTGAGCGGGCTGCTGGTCTTCTGGGTAGAGGGAATCCAGCCCTGAGAGTCCTTGAAGACGATGACGTCGCCGCGCTTGGGCTCGCTAAAGTAGGAGCCCGCCACGTTAATGAACACGCGGTCGTTGACCTGCAGGGTCTGCTCCATGGAACCGGAGGGAATGTAGAAGCCGCGCAGCAGGAAGGTCTTGACCAGGAATGCGATGACCAGCGCGTACAGGATGACGGTGCCGCCTTCGCGTGCCTGCACCCAGAGCCATTCGCCGAGGCGGCCTTCTTCCTGCGCCTGGGAGTAGGTCAGCTCCGCCTGTTCGGCGCGCTTTGCCTTGCGGCGTTCCCTAGGGGTCATTTCGGAGAAGTCTTTGGTGGTTTCCACGTCTGCAGCACTCTCCTCATCGGTGGTTTCTTTGTGCTCGGTATTCTTTGCTGCGGCGCTCTGCTCGGTAGCAGCCTTCTCTGCCGCTGCCTTTTCGGCGGCGAGGCGCGCGAAGTATTCTTCCATTTCGCGGCGCTCGCGGCGGCTTTGAGGCTGGTATCCCTCAGGGAAGGGGCTGGTGTTCGCAGTGTTCTTATCGTCTGCCATGCTGGAGTGAGCCTTTCGTTTGAGAGATACCTAGCTCGAGTGAAACGGTACCTAGCTATTGTATCGAGAGTGTTTGCGCTCTTGGGCTTTTATTTTCTGAGAGCGGCAAGGTTCTCAGAAAGCGGGGTCTCAGAATATGCAAAAACCGCTCCTCTCCCGCGGAATGCGGTTGGGGAGCGGTTTGCAACAGAATTCTGTATCTATAAAGATTAGAACTCGCGCTTCTCGCGGATACGAGCAGCCTTACCGTGGCGGTCGCGCATGTAGTACAGCTTTGCACGACGGACGTCACCGCGGGTCACCAGCTCGATCTTCTCGATGGAGGGAGAGTGAACCGGGAAGGTACGCTCAACACCAACGCCGAAGGAAACCTTGCGGACGGTGAAGGTCTCGCGAACGCCTGCACCCTGGCGGCCAACGACGAAGCCCTTGAAGACCTGGATACGGTGGTTCTTACCTTCAACGATCTTAACGTGAACGTTCAGGGTGTCACCGGGGCCGAATGCGGGGACGTCGTCACGGAGGGACTTCTTGTCGAGGAAGTCAAGAGTCTGCATAGTTGTAGATCTCCAGAGTCATCTGCCGCAGGTCAAATAGACTCAGATTGCTCTGCCCCACTGCGGGACAGAAAACTTCATGCTTCGGACAGGATTGGTGCCCGAAGGTTGACATCGTTGGTCGCTCTTCCCCCTGCGGCAGGGGCGTGCCCGATGTCAACACAATGCTCCATTATCCCAATGCACCCGCGTTTATGCAAGCATCCGGGGAGCACTTTTAGAAGGGGGGTTCGTCACTCTGCGCTCCCCCGCCCTGGGATGCACCGTTCTGCGCCGGAGCATACTGCTGCGTGTACTGAGGCGCCTCCTGCAACGGCGCGCCCGAGTGCGGCATACTCTGCTGCGTTGCGTCCTGCTGAGGCGCACCCTGCATGGATCCCTCGTTGACTGTGCGCTTCTCCACGGTGCGGGCGAAGGTGCTCGTACCGTAGTTCAGGTCGTGACCGATGCCGAGGGCATCCACCTCTACGGTAGTGCCCTGCGTGCCGTCTTCGCGGTTCCAGCGGCTAATGCGCTGGCGGCCACTCACGACCAGCGGCTGCCCCTTCTCAATGGAGGTGGCAATGTTCTGGGCGAGGCGGCGGTAGGCTTTCACGGTGTACCAGTTGGTGGTGCCTTCTTTCCAGGTGCCGGTGGCGTCCTGCCAGCGCGGGGTGCTGGCGAGGCGAAAGTTCACGACGGGCACCCCGTTGGGCAGGGTGCTCAGTGCCGGGTCGGAGGCGGTAAATCCGCGGATCAGGATGGTGTCGCTCATGGTTTCTCCTTAGAAACTAGTGGGTGGGTTCTTCCACCCTGCCAGGGCTGAGCTATCCCTGCACCCGGTGATTACCGCTTCTGTGGATAACCTCGCGTTTTACGGTTTTGGGCACCGCCTGTGGATAAAGTTTTTGAACTTTTCACCCCGTTTTTTCAAAATTTGCCCGCGAGCAACACACTCCCTGCAGAAATATGACGACCACTCCCCCGCCGGCATCACGCCCGCGACCCCAAAGCTACCTCCACAAAACCCCACCCCATCCGGCATCGTGACAGGTATCTCAGCATCGGGGCGGCTATTTTTGCCCTCAAGTTCACTATTTCAGCCCCGCGCCCTCTATCCTTGTTGATGCGGTGCACTCAGCCGCATCCCATCTACCCGCCTTGGAGAATCCGTGAGCAAAAAGCCCGCGAACAACAACCTGCCCTCCCTGCAGGAACTTCAGCAGCTACAGCGCAACCTACCCAAGCTGCCCGATTCGATGGACCCGCAGAAGAAGCGCCTCATATACGGTCTACTCGCCGTGCTTGCCGTGATTGTGCTGATTATTGGCCTGGTCTACGTGAGTAAGAACGGTGTGGACGGCCTGCTCGGTTCGGATGCGACGACCTCCGCCACCGACGAGGAAGAAACCACCGTTGCCACGGAAACCCTCGCTGAGGTCAAGAACCCGTACAAGGCAGTTGACCCCGCGACCGCGCTCGCACCGGATCTGGCGACCGCGAAGAGCGAGCTGGCATCCCTGCAGGTGAAGGAACGCGCGTCGAAGGCTGGCTACTCTCGTGAACAGTTCGGCCCCGCCTGGGATGACGTTGACGGTAACAAGTGCAACACTCGCGACGACATTCTGCGCCGCGACCTGACCAATCTTCGTTTCAAGGTCAGGACCCACGCATGCACCGTAATTAGCGGCACGCTGGATGACCCGTACACCGGCAAGACCATCGAGTTCAAGCGCGGCAAGAAGACCTCCTCGGCCGTGCAGATTGACCACGTGGTGGCCCTTTCGAACGCATGGCAGACCGGCGCGCAGGATCTGACCGCAGAGCAGCGCCGCCAGCTGGCGAACGACCCGGAGAACCTGCTCGCTGCAGACGGCCCGGCGAACCAGCAGAAGTCCGATGCGGACGCCGCCGACTGGCTGCCGAGCAACACCGCCTACCGCTGCACCTACGTGGCACGCCAGGTGCACGTGAAGGCGAAGTACAAGCTGTGGGTGACCGCGGACGAGAAGAAGGTCATGGAGCGCGTGCTCAACTCCTGCAAGGACACGAACCCTACTAAGAAGAAATAGTCCCGACCAAGAAGTAGCCTCCCGGCACCGCCTCCTTACATACGGCGGCACACAAACGTCAAAGCATAAAGAAAACCGCCTCGCACCCTGAGTTTTGGGTGCGAGGCGGCTTTCTTATGTGGCGCCCCAGGAGGGAATCGAACCCCCGACCAAGAGATTAGAAGGCTCCTGCTCTATCCTCTGAGCTACTGAGGCCTTCCTCTAGGGTACATGAGAATTTATGCTTCTCATGCACAGCGCATCTCACGCGGGGCTGTTCCACTGAGCTAAGCCAGGCTGGCGAACTAGGAGTTCGCGCTAGGAACCTACCTTGGCGGCTTCCCGTTCTGCCTTCTTCACCTCGCGGCGGCGTGCACGGCGGCTTGATGCGCCGGGGAACAGCTGCCACCACAGGCGGATGGTGGTGCGGCGAATCTGCGTGGGGTGCAGGCTCACGTACACCAGGCGGCGGGTTGCCGGGTCGAGGGCGACCAGGTAGATGATGTAGCCCAGGCAGATGACGGTCGCGATGAGTCGGCCCATGTCCTGGTTGAAATCGCGCAGGTAGGGAGAGACGTTCAGCTGGTCGCTCACACCGTACGCCATGAAGAACAGCGTGGTGATGAAGTACCACATGAGCTGGAAGTGCGAGCGCAGGCCGGTTGCGGCGAGCATCGGGATTGCCCAGAGCAGGTACCAGGGCTGAATCATGGGGCTGCACAGGAGCATGAACAGGATGGCGAGGCCAGCGTGGCGCACGATGTTGCGGTCGCGTCCAACGAATGCCATTGCTACCGCGCCGAGCATGCCGATGCCCTTGCCGACGGTCTCGATGAGCTTGCGGATGACCTCGAAGGCGTCGCCCTGAACGAACAGGGAGGCGGCACCGATGACCAGGCCGAAGGGGGTGTACCAGATGTACTGGCCGCCGGTGGTGGACAGTGCCTTAATCCAACCGAATTCCAGTCCGGTCACCCAGCCCATGAGCGCCATTTCGGCAAGCAGCAGCACACCGGAGAGCGCCCAGAAGATGAACTTGCGCGGCCAGGAGGCGTTCTTACCCGCCCAGAGCAGACCCACGAAGGGCAGCACCACGAGGGCGAGCGGCTTGACGGCAACGCCGAGGGCTACGAAGGTCACACCGAGCGGGCCACCCCACCAGGTGTCGCGGTAGCGCTTAGCGTAGTAGAGGCCACCGAGCATGAACATGGTCATGAGCGAGTCGTTGTGGCCGCTGGCGATGAACGATGCGATGAACAGAGGGTTCGGGCCGATCTGCCAGAGGGCGCGGACCTGGTTGAAGCCGTGTGCCTTGGCAAGTTTTGCTACGTAGAAGAGGATGCCGATGACCGCGAGCACGGAGAGCAGGCGGAAGTAGAAGAGGGAGAGGTCGATGTTCTCCCCCGCCAGGCGCACAATCCACTCTTCGAGCTTGAGGGAGACCGGTCCGTACGGGGGCGGGGATTCCGCCCACATGGGGTCCGCACCGTTCTGCATGAAGTTCGAGATTTCGGAGACACCGTGCTTGTACGGGTTGAGGCCGTGCGCCATGACCATGCCCTGACCGTAGTAGGAGAACATGTCGCGGCTGTAGATGGTGAACGCGAAGACCTGCGGCAGGGACCAGCTGACGGTGACCGCAATCATCCACCGCATGGTGTTGGGTTCGTTCCAGTCGCCCATCTTCTGGTAGATGCGCAGCCATTCGCGGCACATAATCATAGCGCCGAGGGCGAGCAGAATAATGCCGGTGATGACCCATGCGGCTTCGAATCGGATGGCTCGAATAATGTCGTAGCGCCAGAAGCTGGAGCTGTCGGCGAGCCAGCCGACGGCGTAGGAGCCGAGGGTGACCATGATGGAGCCGATGGTGCCGATAATCACCGTGCGCAGACGGTGGTTATTGACGTAGTCCAAGAGTTTGGGTGAGAGAGGTGCGTCGTGTGCGCCGGGGGTGGTGAGCCGGTGTGCTAGCTCCTTTGGTGCGCGCATAACTCCCTTTCTGTCTGCATCGTCGTTCTGGTTTTTATCATACCCGAGCGGCTCTGAGCACCCGGCGGATTCGCTGTTGCGGTAGAACTAGCGGACAGGGCGGCGGACGCATCGGTGGGCGTATCCGTTCCCCTATTTCTGGTCGGCTGAGCATACTGCGTGTGCTTTTATGACAGGCGGGGAGGCTGGTCGGCGACGTTTGGGGGTAGAGTGGGAGGGTGAGTATTTCTAGTGAACGTATTGTATGGATTGACTGCGAGATGACCGGCTTGGACGTGGAGAATGATGCTCTCGTCGAGGTGGGTGTTCTGGTCACGGATGCCGATTTGAACATTCTGGGTTCTGGCGTTGAGTTCGTCATTAAGCCCGGTGATGAGTCTCCTGCCGGTGCGCTGGAGAACATGAATGATTTTGTGCGTTCGATGCATGAGGCGTCGGGTCTGCTGCCCGATATTGAGCACGGTGTGTCGATGGATTACGCGCAGGAGCAGGTGCTTCGTTACATCAAGAAGTATGTTCCGGTGGCGGGCAAGGCGCAGCTGGGCGGCAACTCGGTGGGCATGGATAAGCGTTTCTTGGAGCGCTACATGCCCGAGGTCATGGCGCACCTTCACTACCGTGTGATTGATGTGTCGACCATTAAGGAGCTGGCGGCGCGCTGGTATCCGGCGGCTCGTCATAGTGCCCCGGCGAAGACCGGTAACCACCGCGCGCTGGGCGATATCAAGGATTCGATTGATGAGTTGAAGTATTACCGCCGCGCCATTTTTGTGCCGCAGGGCCCGGATGCAATTGCTTCGGCGCAGATTGCGCGTGAGGTGGAGGCGGAGCGTGCCGCACGCGAGTCGGCTGAGCGCGAGGCTGAGGCATCCGCTTCTGAGGCGGCAGAGGCGTCCGAGGCGTAAGCACAGCATGTAACGAGCATCACGGCTTTTCAACTTGGCAGGTTTCTGAATCTCCTGTACAGTAGTATCCGTTGCATATCGCAAGGGAAACCAAGCGAAGCACATGGTGGTCGTAGCTCAGTTGGCAGAGCGCCTGGTTGTGGTCCAGGAGGTCGCGGGTTCAACCCCCGTCGATCACCCCGATAGAAAGGGTCGTTATGGTTATCCGTAACGACCCTTTCGCTTACCCTCAATCCGGTTCACCCGCACACGGTGTACCCGGCAAGTTCCCACTCAACAGTTCCCGTTCAACACAAGCAAAGGATAATTCCGTGGCTATTCGCCCCATCGTTATTCACGGCAACCCCGTTCTGCACCGCCCCGCGGCACCCGTCACCGAGTTTAATGATGAGCTCAAGGAGCTCGTGGCTGACATGTACGAGACCATGGACGCATCCAACGGTGTGGGCCTGGCGGCACCGCAGATTGGTGTGGGCCTGCGCATCTTCACCTACAAGATGGAGAATGAGGACGGCGTTCCCCCGCGCGGCTGCATCATCAACCCGGTACTGACCCTGGGCAAGATTTCTACCGCTGACCCGGACCCGTACGAGGAGGAAGAGGGCTGCCTGTCCTTCCCCGGTTACGGCTTCCCCCTCAAGCGCGCCGAGTGGGTGACCGTGAACGGTCTTGACGAGCACGGCAACCCCGTCCACTTTGAGGCGACCGGCTGGTTCGCACGCTGCATGCAGCACGAAACCGACCACCTGGACGGCAAGCTGTACGTGAACCGCCTGAACAAGAAGTGGACCAGCAAGATGAAGAAGGTCGTGAAGAAGGAAGGCTGGACCGTCGACGGTAACTCGTGGATGCCCGGCGTGGATCCGGATCCGTTCGGCCACTAATCGCTGACTCACTCAATCAGAGCCTCTCCAGCTTTTCGGTAGAGGACTCTTAGACAGAGCATAAACGAAGACCGCGAATGCACTCTCAAGCGCATTCGCGGTCTTCGTTTTCCCATCAACTGATGATGTTTTCCATCAGCCAACGGTAGCGTGAAACGGGTCATCCTATGAGCCGGGTTCTGTCTAAAACGCCGCCCGAAGGGGCGTTTCGAGGCAATCATCTATCTAGAACGTACGTTGCCGCACGTCTCAAGCAGCCTACCCGAATACGCACCCCACCTCCGTAAAGGAAGCTGACGGGGATCGGGCGCACTACCCTACCATGGCGTATTCTGTTTGACCTTGCTCCGAATGGGGTTTACCTAGCCGGGCACGTCACCGCGCCCGCTGGTGGTCTCTTACACCACCCTTTCACCCTTACCGCGGCGAACCGCGGCGGTTTACTTTCTGTGGCACTGGCCTGCGGGTTACCCCGAGTGGATGTTATCCACCATCCTGTGCTGTGGAGCCCGGACTTTCCTCGAAGCACGTGTTCCTCGCGATTGCCCAGACGGCCCGTTTCACCCAACCCATTATACGCACACCCTTGGAGGTGGCTATGTTCCGGGTTCCCTCGCGGGTGCTTAGGGGTACACGGAGGCGCATTAGCGGCCTCGCGGGCGCGCTGTCGTCTCGCACAACTACACTGCGCCTCGTAGCAGCCCTGCACCTCGTAGCAGCCCTGCGTCTCGCGGGTACACTGGAGAGATGCTGATTCTTCTTCCCCCGTCCGAAGGTAAAACTCCCGCCCCCGCAGGCAACGCACCCGTATGCTTTGCTGACCTCTCGTTCCCCGAACTGACCGCCGAGCGTGAGAGCGTCCTGGAGGAGCTGGCAACGGTTAGCTCGGGCCCCGATGCTCTCACGGAGCTCAAGGTGGGTGCTTCCCTCGCAGCAGAGGTGGAACGCAATACGCGCCTGCTGACCGAACCTGCACAGCCCGCGATCCGCACCTACACGGGTGTGCTCTTTGAGGCGCTGGATTATGCGAGCTTCTCCCCCGCCGAACGCGATGCCGCGCACTGGTCGTTGCTGATTTCTTCGGCGCTGTGGGGTATTCTGCGCCCCGAGGACGCAATTCCCGCCTACCGCCTGTCGATGGGCGTGAAGCTGGGTTCGGTGGGTGCGCTTGCATCCTTCTGGAAGGGTGCGTTGGGTACCGCACTGGAGGCAACCGCGAAGGACCAGCTGATTCTGGATTGCCGCTCTGCAGCGTACGCGAAGTCGTGGGTGACTCCCCCGTCGCAGACTCTGGCGGTTCGCGTGGAGCGTGTGGCGGCTGATGGGTCGCGTAAGGTCGTCTCGCATATGGCGAAGCATTATCGTGGCTTGTTTGCGCGCTACCTGATTCAGTCGGGTTTGGCGGCTCGTCCTATTGATGGTTCTACGGCTGGTATTGCCGAATTTTTGGAGGCGATCAGCGCGGACTGGTCGGTGGAGTGCACCCTGCCGACGGCGCGTAAGGCAGGCGTTTTGACGTTGCTGGTACATGAGCAGTAGGTCGCCCAACTATTTGTTTTCGCCTATTTTTTGCATCATATTGAAAATTTTTTAACTATTTTTCTAGGGGCTTAAGTCTGTATTTCCCCCTGTAAAACCACATTTCCCCACATTAAGCGGGTAGGTTTTTGCGGGGCAGAAGACGGGTAGTGTCTATCTATCCGCCTTCTTTTTGTGCACAGAAGTGCTTATAGTATTAAACGTCTCGCCATTGGTGGCGGGTACATCACTCACTAGCATTCACATTCTCAACTCAGCACACATGGAAACACGTCACGCCGCGTACGCATAGCAAACGACTAGAGGCTTAACCAATGGTTATTGGTTTGCTAGCGTAGAAGTAACCACTCAGAAACACATCGATGGGACAATGATATGTCTACTTTTTCCTCTCGTCGCGCCCTTTTTAAGGGTGCGGCAGCACTAACAGTCGCTGGCGCTTTGGGTGCGCACCATGCCGGCGAGCAGAGCGCCCAGGCTGCCACCTTGGACGTTATGACCACCCCGCTGACGTTCAAGATTACCGAGGCGTCGTTTGATATTAGCGGCTTCAACCTCAGCTACGAGATTACAGGCCTGCAGGCTGTGCTTGATACTGGCCTGTACACCCCATACATTGAGGCTGGCTACTACACCAAGGAGAAGGGCTTCACGCAGTTCTACTTCTTCGCTCTTGAGCCGAAGAAGCGCATCGAGAATGACCCCTACGTGAGGCACCACGTCATTTCTCGCGAGGTCACTGGTGGCCCGAAGGCGGACTACGGGATTCGCTTGTCTCTTCGTCCGCGCCGTGAGCAGTACACCATCCTGCGTACTATTGAGGTTCGCCCGACGATTAACACTGAGTTTGCGTGGGCACCTTTCATTGTGGATATTGATATGGATGGCGAGTACGCTCCCGATATCTACAGGTCATGTAAGGCAAAGGTTTTGCTACTCGATAAGGAACGTTGCTTCTACCCTAAGCGTGCGGTGACCCGCAGCGATCTGATGGATGCAATCTACCGAGGCGCCCGCTCGCCGAAGGTTAAGCTTCCGGCGCGTTCCCCGTTCCCGGATGTGTCCCCGAAGGATGAGCGTTACCCGGCATACATTTGGGCATACCAGAATGGTCTGACCTCGGGTTGGTCTGACGGTAAGATGCACCCGGAGGCGGTGGCTAGCCGCGCTACGATGGCAGCGTTCTTCTACCGTTACTTTATGCTTACCCCCGGCCGTCGTCCTTCGTGGTTCCGTCCCACTACCCCGCAGGACATGAAGCCGGGTGCCCCGTTCTACACCGAGTCGGTGTGGCTGCACTCGTCGGTGAATATTGATACGAGCTTTCACAATAAGAGCAAGGATTTCCGTCCGACCAAGATTGCTACCCGCGAGGAGCTGGCTCGTGTCCTGTCAATGCTGGACATGATTGACATCCCCAGTAGCCCTTATATCGATGCTTAAGATTTGGCAGGTGCCGTGAACCGGGCGGTTAACCTACATGTTTTAGCTTGGGTTGATCTCTGAGAACAGCAGCTGAAGATAGTGGCCTATGGCCTATAGAAGGGGCGGCGAGAGTTTTTCTCTCACCGCCCCTTTTTGTATGCCCCTTTTTTTCGTGTGCCCGTTTTCTGGTGCAGGCGCTGCTGGGTGCGGTTTTTAGTGCTGGTGATGCTTCCATTTTTGTCTCTCTATTGTGTGGTCTTTTTGGGGGTCGGGCTTTGTATAAAACCGGGGGCGTAATTTTCGAATTTTTTGTCTTATAACTCTTATTGGAATGTTTTTCTCGTGTTTTCATTGAATGTCTAAGACGCGGGTTGGTAGGCTGAAATTGCACTTCAGCATGCCGCCGCTACGGGTCCTCCACGATGTGGATTTGGCGTAGGCTCAGCGCGGTGGACTGTCACTCATTGATCCTCTCAACTTCTTTTCTCATTCACCCTCATTCATGCAGAAAATTCAGATTGGATAATGATGTCCTCATTCTTTAAGCCTGCCCGTGGCGCACGCCGAAAAGTTGCGGGCGCTTCCCTGGCGTTGGGTTTGACTCAGCTGTTGGGCGTGTCTCCGCTGTTGGCTTTGACGCCGGTGGCGGCCCAGCCGGCGCCCGCCTCCCCTGTGAACACGCAGCAGGCAACTACTCAAGAAACACCGGCCCGTCAGATGCCTCAAGTGCAGGGTGGCGATCCCGCCTCTGAGCTGGAGAACATTGATTTGAAGGTCACGACAGGCCCCCTCAACATTTCTCAGGGCGGTATCGTGTCGGTGACAACCTCTCCGTTGAGCGCCGAGTTTAGGCAGAAGTACACGTTCCACGAGCTCGCGTTGGTGGAACGTGGTTCCACGTACGTCCATGTCGGGCATCATAATTATGTTCCCCTCACTCAGTACGGTGGGATGGTCGAGGACCTCAAGCAGCAGGGTAATGTGCGAGAGAACCCGGATGGCAGCCTCACTTTCACGCTCGTTGTTCCCGCCCATATTGTTGAGGCTAAAGAGGGGACTCTCTTCGATACGGTACTGACGTATTACCCGTCGAATGAGTATGCGCCGGATCCGTTGACGTGGTCGAATCGCCGGGTAGTCCGCACTCCTACCGATGTGGTGCAGGACGCTAAACCTACGAAGACCACCTACCTTTTCAGTTCATCTTCTATCGAGCACCCGGAAGAGGATACAACCCTGACGGTTGAGGGTTTCCATATCCTCTCGAAAAGCACCTTTTGGGGTCCTGAAGGCCCGGCGGTCCTGACCCTCTATGAGGTTGATCCGGTGACCGGGCAGGGTATTGGTTCGCCTGTGTTTATGCAGAATCTGAATTACACCAGGTGCAATCAGTACTGTGATAGTTTCTTGAACGACCATTTCAGTACGGCTATCACGATTCCCGGGGGTACTCTCAAAGCGGGCAGGCTGTACAGGATTGGTTTCTACGGCGGTGGTTATCCTGGCCCGGGTTCCGAGGAATACCCTGGTGCATGGATGACCGATGTGGCAGATTTCATCCCGGTAGGTACCCCGGAGCAAGATGCAGCTCCCACCAGCATCTACGTCTCGGGAGATAAGATGAGCCCTTATCGCGAGAATAATACTTTGAAGGTGACTGTTTTGGGTCTGCCGCCGCTGACCAAGGGCTACTACCGTTTCTCCTTGCAGCCGATTGATGATCATGGCCGTCCGACCGGGCAGAAGTCTTGGGAGAAAGTGATTCCTGCCGAGAGCATTCAGAAGGGTCGTACGGCGCAGACGCTTTCTCTTCCCGGCTATGCCCTGAATTTTGAGGTGGCCTATAGGCTCTTTGTGGAGAAGGTAACCCCAAATCAGGGTGACGCTGTCGATTCGGTTGAGCAGGTTGCTTCCAAAGATCTGGACTTGGATATCAGTCAGGAACGGGAAATGGAGGCTGCCAGGAAATGGATTGTGAACCGTCAAATTCTGCCAGGCTACCCCACTGATCGCGATTGGGAATCAGTGAACCGCCGTTCTGTGACGGTGGCACTGTACCGGTTAGCGGGTGCGCCGCAGGTTGAGCTTCCTGCAGTCAGCCCTTACACGGATATTACGCCGGATGACCCTGACTATACCGCGATTATTTGGGCTCGTCAGCGGGGTATTACGTTCGGCTGGGTTGATGGTCGCTTCCACCCGAATGAGCCGCTTTCGGACCGTTCCACGGCTGCGTTCCTCTACAGGTATCAGCGATCCCAGGGGGAGGCGTCGCCAAGCTTACCGACGTCTCCTTCACTACCGGACTCTAACCCGAAGAAACAGAAGCATTTCCCGCTTAGCTCTCATTGGCGGCTCTGGATCAGCCCGGAGACTGCTTTTTCACGTGAGTCTCGCTGGGCTATTGAGCAACGTATCTGGGGTTACATGCCTGATCAAGGTTACTTCTATGAGAGCTTTGACGGCTTCAAGATGTCGTACCGTCAGGTGGCTGTGATGCTGTACCGTATGGAGCACGGAGGCAGCCACCTCAGGTAACGCCCGGTCGCGGTGAGGGGGTAACCGGTGGGCTGGGATGCTCGACGTAGTTCGGCTTTTCAGCCCGCCGGTGCCGCCTCGGTTGCCCTCTCACCAGCGATCTCTCTTGCCTGACACCAGGCTTTACGGGTCTCCCCTAGCCTGGCTTTTCAGAATCTATCCGCTCAACTTCTTCACTCACTTCATCTACTCACTCACTTCAATCACCGTATAAATTTTGTAGATGGGATTATGATGTCTTCATTTTTCGCCCCACGAGGTGCCCCGCACCATTCTGATACCCCGCGCCACCCGGCGAGCGCCCGCGCGCTCAGCCTGTCGCTGTTGCTGGGTTTGAGCCCGCTTGCAGGTCTTACTCCTGCGGCGCTGGCAGCGCCTCAAGAAACACCCGCGCAGAACGCGCCTGCCCAGAACAAACCTGCGCAGAACGAACCTGCGCAGAACACTCCCGTGCAAGGTGATAAGCAGGATGCTTCCCTGCCGACCCTGCGCGTGTCCAGCGGTTCCCTCGACATTCTTCACGGCGGTACCGTGCACGTGGAGGGTACCGGGCTGAGCCCCGAGTTCTTGGCGCATCATGAGCTGCGTAGCCTCACGATTGCCCCGAAGGGCTCTTCGACCTACGCTAACCCCTACCAGAAGCTTGATCACCGCGGCCTTGTCTTTGACGCCCCGAAACCGGCTGCTGACGGCAGTTTCAGCGCTGACCTGACGGTTCCGGCGAATAGCCTACCGGCAAACCTGGAATACGAGATCATTCTCACCTACCGCCCTGTAGATGATGCGCACCCTTACGCGTGGAACACTGAGGATCGCGTCCGTACGGCGCTGCCGGTGGAGTTCAACCTCCCGAAGGCTGTCCTTCCCTCCATCACCTATGATGTTTCGGCTATTTCTGAGGAGCAGATTGCTTCCGGTCAGCCGATTGAGGTGACGTTGACGGGTACCGGTTTTCAGGATGTCAGCTCCGTGAAGTTCACCTTGTCCGAGCATGATGAGCAGGGAAAGGTCACGAACGATAATGTGGCTTCGCTTGGTGAACTGAAGGCACCGGATACGGAAGAGAATCAGCGCATTTTCAAGGGCCTGATTCCTAACGGCTATTTCCAGAAAAAGGTCACTATCCCCGCGGGAGTTCTGAAGTCCGGTAAGGGATATTCCCTGGGTGTTTCCGGTGTAGAAACCCACGGGTGGAATAAGCTGACGCGTAAGTTCCCCTTCGTTCCGGTGGGCAATAACCCTGCGCGCATGGCGTATCAGGATAATTCGTTCAGGAATACCCTGCCGAAGGTATCTGTTGCTGCGCAGGATTTTGATCCCGGTCAGGACCGCGTCTATAAGGTGACTATTTCTAATATTTCACCCGAGGTTGACCTGGGGTACTACATTGACTCTGTGTCGATTTATAACGCTACCTCTGGTGAGCAGGGATATTTTGCGAGGAATGATGTAGCGGGTCAATACTATAAGCGTGACGAGCTGGTAACCCGCAATGCTGACGGCACTCTGACCGTGGAGGTTGAGTATAAGGCTCATGGTGATTCCTACAATAGGCCTTCTTCTCGCGGTTCGATGGCTGAAGTGCGTGTGGTGTTCTCGGACTCTCAGTATTCGTACGGTAGCCATAAGTTCACGGTGAGCGCGCAGCTTCCGATGGCGCCTCTTGCCGCTGATGCTGTTGATTCGGAGAACCCGGGGAATGTTGAGTTGAAGGTGACTTCGGGAACCCTCAATATTTCTCAGGGCGGTACGGTGTCGGTGACGACTTCCCCGTTGAGCCCCGAGTTCCGTAAGAAGTACACTTTCTACGAGCTGGCTCTGGTGCAGCGCGGGTCGGTGTACGTGTATGCGGAGCACAATAGTTATGAGCCTCTCGACGAGTACGGCGGAATGCTCAAGGATTTGGTGCATCAGGTGCGGGAGAACCCGGACGGTAGCCTCACCTACACGTTTAAGGTTCCCCCGCAGTACGTTGAGGCTGCCGACGGTGAGCTCTTCGATGTGGTGATGACGTACTACCCGTCGGATGAAACTGAGCCGGAACCTTCGAGTAGGTCGAACCGTTTGTATGCCCGCGCCCATATTGATGTGGTTCAGGAAGCGCAGCCGACCCGTGGAACCTACACCTTCAGTCAGTCCGCTATCGATAACCCGTGGAAGGATACGACGCTGCGGGTTGAGGGACGCCATATCCTCTCCCAGGCTAGTGAAATGGTTGGTAATGATTGGCCGGTCATCGCTATCTATGAGGCTGACCCTGCAACGGGAAAGATGGTGGGTGAGCCTGTGTTCACTCAGCGGGATGACTACACGTACTACGGGGTTAACACCAGGTGGTTCCGCAATAACTATTTCAGTGCGGAGCTGAAGATTCCTGCGGGTACGTTGAAGCCGGGCAAGCTCTACTTTATTGGTATGTATGGGAACGGGGTGCCTTACCCCGGCATGGAAGATTCTCCGGGTTCTATGCTGAATGATGTTGCGGAGTTCCTTCCGGTGCATTCTCCCGAGCAGGACTCTGCGGGGCCCACGCTGCACCTTGGGTCGGTGGGCCTGAGCCCTTATGCGCAGACGAACTTGTTTACGGCGCGCGCTACCGGGCTTTCTGATCCGGGTGAAGGATCGTACCGCCTCTCGGTGCAGCATGTTGATGAGCAGGGGCGTTTGACCGGTCAGACGGTGTTCCAGCAGGCAATCCCGGCTGACCTCATCAAGGACGGCAGGGCGGAGCTGAATCTGACGATCGCTCAGCCGCTGAGCTATTCGGGCACTTATCGTCTGGTCTTGGAGAAGGTCACCCCCGGTAAGGATGGTGCCGGCGAGTCGGTGGAGCAGCTTGCTGTCGAGGATATTCCTCTGAAGCTGACGCGTGAGGATGAGTTGCAGGCGGCTGAGCAGTGGTTTGCTGATCGTGATATTTTGCCTAATCCTTCGCCGATGTCCTGGCATAGCGGTATGACGCGCCACGATGTGACGGTGTCGCTGTACCGTCTGGCGGGTTCCCCGAAGGTTGAGCTGCCTGCTTTTAGCCCGTACGCGGATGTGGCAACAAGCGACCCGGACTACGCCGCGTACATTTGGGCTCGTCAGAAGGGCATTACCTTCGGCTGGGCGGATGGCAAGTTCCACCCGGAGGTGAAGCTTTCGGCCCCGTCGACGGTGGCGTTCCTGTACAGGTATCAGAAGGCGATGGGTCAGGCCATTCCGAAGGCACCGACCTCTGCCTCGCTGCCGAAGAACAGTAGCCTGCCGGGCAATAATGACGCACCCCGGAGTGCTAGCGGCTGGCAGCATAAGGTTCGTCAGGGTAGCGCTTTCTGGCGTGAGGCTCAGTGGGCTGTTGATCACCGCATGTGGGGTTACCGCATTGACGGGGAATACGCTTATGAGGACTTTGATAGGTCTTTCGTTTCCGCTGGTGATTTGGCGTTGATGCTCTACCGTTTGGAGCACGGCGGCAGCCACCTCAGGTAGCGCGGTCGTGGTAACCGGTGGGCTGGAATGCTCGACATAGTTCGGCTTTTCAGCCCACCGGTGTTGCTTCTGTTTTTCTTCCCTGCCTCTGCGAGTTCTTGTGCCCGACACCGGGCTTTACGGGGCTTCTTCTCCCCTGTTCGAGGTTTTTCTTCTCACGCTTTATCCGCTCAACTTCTTCACTTGCTTCGTCTACTCGCTCGCTTCACTCACCGTACAGTTTTTTGTAGATGGGATAATGATGTCTTCATTCTTCACACCACGAGGCGCCCGGTGCCGCTCAACTGCGCCGCGCCACCCGGCGAGCGCCCGCGCGCTCAG
>NZ_KV801798.1:239400-251818 GCF_001810515.1 Rothia sp. HMSC075F09 | reverse complement strand
CCGGCGAGCGCCCGCGCGCTCAGCCTGTCATTACTGCTGGGTTTGAGCCCGCTTGCCGGTATCACCCCGGCGGCACTCGCAACGCCGGCACAGGCTACACCTGAGCAGCAGGCGCAGCCGGCGCAGGCGACCCCCGCCTCCCCCGCTGCAACTCAAGAAGATGCTGACGAACCCACGTATTCGCTTCCGGAGGTAGATGAATCTCGCCATCCTGAAATGGAAGGGTTTACAGTCTCTCCCGAGACTCTCAACATTACTCGAGGAGGCACCGTCACGCTGACGACGCCTCCGCTCAGTGCTGAATTCCGTCAGAATTACGAATTCTACGAATTTTCTCTGGTTGATCGCGGTTCTTCGTACTTCAAAGCCGCGCATGCCCGCATTGACGGATATGCCTACTTTGGCTACCTCTTTGACCGTGAGCCCAACCCGAAGCAGATGGTAGAAAACCCAGACGGGAGCTACACCTTCTTCCTCAATATTGGGCCGTACATTATTGAGGCTAATGAAGGCACTCTTTTCGACGTCATTTTGACGTACCACAAGAAGGGCCACCGGGAGGATTTTTGGCCGTCCGAATTCCGTTTTGTGGCGCGTGCACCTATTAATGTTGTGCAGGACCCTAAGCCGACTGAGACGACGTACATTTTCAGTGTGCCCGCAATTGATGACCCGTGGAAGGATACGACTCTGACGATTGAGGGGTTCCATATCCTTACGAGCGGTAGTCGAGAGGGCAAGGATGGCCCCGCGCTTCTGGCTTTTTATGAAGTCGACCCGAAGACCGGAAAGATTGTAGGCGAACCAGAATTCACCACTCGGATTCCGTACCCGGCTTCCCGTAGTGGAGAGCGCGTTTATTTCCTGAATTGGCATTTTAAGACGTCTATTACGATTCCTGGGGGAACGCTTAAGCCGGGTAAGGTCTATAAGATTGGTTTCTACGGTAAAGACCGTCCGGAGGATGAGAATTACCCCGGTGAGTTGCTGAATGATGTTGCAGATTTCATCCCGGTACGTTCGCTTAATAAGGAATCGGCTAGCCCTGAGATGTTTCTGAAGGCTACGACGGTGAGCCCTTATGATGAGGAAAATATCCTTCAGGTACGCGCCGTCGGCTTGAAGAAGCAGCCTGGGGTCTCTTACCGTTTCTCGATGCAGCATGTTGACGCGCAGGGACTTCTGGCCAGTCAGAAAACGCTGGTGCAGGAGATTGCTGCTGAGAACATCCATGACGGCACGGTGGATGAGAAGCTGAACGTCCCCGGTGCGCCGCTGAATTATGACGGCTCGTACAGGCTCTTCTTGGAAAAGGTGACTGCCGGCAAGGACGGTACGGTTGAGTCGGTTGAGCAGCTTACTTCGAAGGATCTACAGCTGCAGTTTACGAAGAATAAGGAGGTCAACGCCGCCTGGGCATGGTTTAAGCGCCGTCAGGTTCTTCCTGAGTTTTCTTCTTTGAGTGAGGGACGCGATATGACGCGCCGCGATGTGACGGTGGCATTGTACCGCCTGGCGGGTTCCCCGAAGGTTGAGCTTCCGGCGACGAGCCCTTATGGAGATATCGCTCCGGATGATCCGGACTACGCCGCGTATATTTGGGCTCGTCAGAAGGGCATTACGTTCGGTTGGGCGGATGGGAATTTCCACCCGGAGATGAACATGCACAATTATTCGACGGCGGCGTTCCTGTATAGGTATCAGCGTTCGCGCGGTAAGGTGTCTCCCGGCTTGCCGACTGCCGCACCGCAGTCTCGTAACGGTAGCCTGCCGGGGTCGGATGAATCTGAGGTGAGCGCTAACCCATGGGTTCTGGATTTGGAGGAGGGTAGCGCTTTCTGGCGTGAATCTCGGTGGGCTGTTCAGCAACGCATTTGGGGCTACACCGGGGATTGGGAACACGAACGCTTTTTCATGGAGACAACGTCCGTCTATGACTTGGCGTTGATGCTGTACCGCATGGAGCACGGCGGCAGCCACCTCAAGTAGCGCCCGGTTGTAGTGAGGAGTGACCGGTGGGCTGGAATGCTCGACGTAGTTCGACTTTTCAGCCCGCCGGTGCCACCCCGGTTTTTCTTCCCTGCCTTCTGCGAGTTCTTTTGCCCAGCACCAGGCTTTACGGGGCTTCTTCTCCCCTGTTTTTTGGGGGTCTTCTCAGGCTTTATCCGCTCAACTTCTTCACTTGCTTCATCTACTCGCCCGCTTCATTCACCGTACAGTTTTTTGTAGATGGGATAACGATGTCTTCATTCTTCACACCACGAGGTGCCTCGCACCATTCTGATACCCCGCGCCACCCGGCGAGCGCCCGCGCGCTCAGCCTGTCATTGCTGCTGGGTTTGAGCCCGCTTGCCGGTATTACTCCGGCGGCGCTCGCAACACCGGCCCAGGCAGCACCTGAGCAGCAGGCGCAACCGGCACAGGCTGCACCCGCCTCCCCTGCAGACGAGCAGAAGAAACCTGACAACCCGGTTGGCATGAAGCTCACCTCGGGTACCCTCAACATTTCTGAGGGCGGCACTGTCTCTGTGACCACCGCGCCGCTGAGTGCCGAGTTCCGCGCAAAGTACACGCTGTATGAGTTCGGCATTGTGGAGCGCGGTAAGAATTACCTTCAGTCACATTACGGCGATCCCCTTCCTGAGGCGCAGTACGGCAGCAAGGTTGCCAGCCTCCGTGCTGAGGGTAAGGCACACGATAATCCTGACGGGAGCGTCACGTTCACTCTTGATATCCCGAAGCAGTGGATGATGGTTCCAGAAGATACCCTCTTCGACGTGGCGCTGACCTACTACCCGTCCGATAAGCCTGACCCACACGACTATCCGTACGATGATCCTCGTATCACGGCACGAATTCCTTTGCCCACGGTGCGCGACCCTGAGCCTGACCAACCGACGTACCGCTACAGCATTTCGGCGATTGACAAGCCGTGGCAGGATACGACTCTGACGGTTGAGGGCTACCATATTCTTCCCCCGAACATCGTAGGCGGGTACGACAGCCAGGCGTACATCACTCTGTATGAGGCAGACCCGGCTACGGGAAAGATTATGGGACGCCCCGTTTTCTCCCATGTTGTTCCGTTGACGGGCAACTGCTTGCATCACTGTACGGGTTTTCGCAATAACTATTTCGGCACGAAGATGACGATTCCGGCGGGTACGTTGAAGCCGGGCAGGCTCTACATGATTGGTATCTACGGTTCTAATCTGCCTCACCCGGGTGAGGAGGAGTACAGCGGTAGCTTGCTGACCAGTGTTGCGCAGTTCCTTCCGGTGCGGTCGGGGCAGCCGAGCGATAACCAGCCGAATCCTGACCAGCCTGTAGCGCGTCCGGATTTGTACATTCCGTATAAGCGCATCAACCCGTATCAGGAGATGAATACTCTCACCGCACGTGTCTCGAATCTTTCGAAGCTTACCGATGGCCATTACCGTTTCTCGGTTCAAGCGACGGATGATTCTGGCGAGCCAACCGGCGAGAAGGCGTTGGAGCAGGTTATTCCCGTTGAGCGCATCCACGATGGTGCCGCTGAGGAGACGCTGAACGTCCCCGGTAGCGCGCTGAATTATGAGGGGTCTTACAGGGTTGTTCTGGAGAAGGTAATCCCCGGCAAGGATGGCGTGGCGGATGCGGTCGAGCCGGTGGCTTCTGAGAATCTTGACCTCTTGGCGAATACTGCTGAGGAGCGGAAGGCTGCTGTCGAGTGGGTTAAGCAGCAGGCTCTTCTGGACGAGAGTAAGACTGTGCTGAGTCGCCGCGATGTGACGGTGGCGCTGTACCGTATGGCGGGCGCACCTCATGTTGAGCTGCCTGCAACCAGTCCTTATGCGGATATGGCGACAAGCGACCCGGACTACGCCGCATACATTTGGGCTCGTCAGAAGGGTATTACGTTCGGCTGGGCGGACGGTAAGTTCCACCCGGAGGCAGCCCTTTCGACGCGTTCTGCGGTGGCGTTCCTGTACAGGTACCAGCGGATGGTTGCCCCGGCTCCTGCGCCGGAGTCGAGCAGTGTGCCGTCTTCGTCTGCGCCTAAGAACAGTAGCGTGCCGGGTGATTCTCCGGTCCGGGTTTCGCGTTCGCATTGGTCCGATTATGAGCGTACGGATACTGCATTCTGGCGGGAGTCGCTGTGGGCTACTCAGCAGTTCATCTGGGGTTATACGGATTATGATCGCCGCTACGCCGAGGGTTTCAGTTCGGATACTGTTTCTTCTTCGGAGTTCTCGGTCATGCTGTACCGCATGGAGCACGGCGGCAGCCGCCTCAAGTAGTCACCCTGAAGTAGTTATTTGAGAGTCGCCTCCCGCGGCCACGCAGCCTGATACTGTGTTGCTTTACAATCGGTGATGGCGGGCTGAAATTTTCGGGCTGATTCGCCCGACTTTTCAGCCCGCCAGCACTTTCGCTAAGACGCGCTGTGCGCCCCCCTTTCTACTCAACTTTTCGTTCATTTCTCCCCTTCCACTCAACGTTTTCCCTCACTCGCTTCAATCACCGTACAGAATGCCACTGTGCAGAAAACCACCCTGCAAAAACCACCGTGTAAAGCCGCGGTATAGAAAGCACAGTGCAGAACATTAGATGGGATAACCGTGTCTTCTTTCTTCCGACCAACCACAGTTCAGGGCGCTAAGACGCCTGCCCAGAAAATCCGCATTCAAAATGCCCAGAGTAAAAAGGCAATCAGCCTCTCCCTGTTGCTGGGCATGACCCCGGCGCTGGCGGTCACCCCTGCTGCGCATGCTGATGCGGCACAGACGAAACCCGCACAGGTGGAGCCTGCTCAAGCGGATCCGGCGAGCCCCGTCTCCCCTGCCGCATCGTTGCAGGCAACCCCCGTAGCTACCGTCCCCGGCGCCGCTGAGGCGGATGCCGCAACCGGTATTAGCGATGCTGACAAGATTGATTTGAAGGTCACCACCGGCACTCTCAATATTTCTCAGGGCGGCACGGTGTCCGTGACGACTTCCCCGTTGACCCCCGAGTTCCGTAAGAAGTACAAGCTCTTCCAGTTCGGCCTCGTGAACTGTGGTACCGGTTACGAGTGGTCCCGTACCGGCGAGGCAACCCAGAATCCCCTGTACAGCGGCAGGGTCGATCATCTTCGAGAAGACGGTATCGTCCACGACAACCCGGACGGGAGCATCACCTTCACCTTCGAGGTCAAGAAGCAGACCATCCGGGCAACCCCTTCGCCTGCCCTTGACGTGGTGCTGACCTACTATCCGGCGGGCGAGCGCGAACCGAACGCCGAGGAGTATGAGGACCCCCGCCTTACTGCCCGCACTCCGCTCAGCCTGACTCAGGACCCTGAGCCGGATCATACTACTTATGTGTACAGCATGCCGGCGATTGATAATCCCTGGGTTGATACGCAGCTGACGATTGAGGGCTACCATATTCTCTCTAAGCAGCTTCTTGAGCCGGGGAGTGCCCCAGCATATCTGATGCTGTATGAGGTTGACCCCGCCACGGGTTTGATGGTGGGCAAGCCCGTTTTCACTCATGCAGTTCGTTATACGGATTGCGGTGAATACTATTGCTGGAGCTTCCTCAACAACTATTTCTCTGCGGATGTGACAATTCCTGCGGGTACTCTGCGACCGGGCAAGTCGTACATGATCGGCGTCTACAGCGGCTTCTTCCCGAATCCGGATGAGGAGAAGGTACCCGGTAGCCTTTTGACGGATGTTGCCCCGTTTATTCCGGTGCGCTCGCCCAACTCGAACACCGAGGTGAAGGATGCCGCCCCGGTTCTGCGCGTTGAGCCGCAGCAGATGGACCAATATCGTTCTGATTCACCGCAGGTGAGCCCCTATTGGGAGAAGAACACGTTGCAGGTGCGTGCCGTGAACCTGCCAAAGCTCACTGAGGGCCATTACCGTTTCTCTATGCAGGCTACGGATGCTTCTGGCAATCTGACCGGCCAGAAGGCGCTGGAGCAGGATATTGCGGCTGACCGCATCCAGAGCGGTTACACGGAGGCGACGCTCACTGTTCCCGGTGAGGCGCTGAATTATCAGGGCGGTTACAAGCTGGTGGTGGAGAAGGTTCTTCCCGGTCAGGGTGGTGCCGCGGATTCTGTACAGCAGGTTGTTTCTACTGACATTGATTTGGTGGTGAACGCGTTTGAGGAGCGGGAGGCTGCGAAGAGGTGGTGCAAGGCTCAGCAGCTTCCCAAGTCAGAGCTCTATTATTCTGAGAATATGACGCGCCGTGATCTGACGGTGGCTCTCTATATGTTGGCGGGTTCGCCGAAGGTTGAGCTTCCGGAGACCAGCCCGTATCCGGATGTTCAGCCCAACGACCCGGACTACGCCGCATATATTTGGGCTCGCCAGAAGGGCATTACGTTCGGTTGGATTGATGGTAGTTTCCACCCGGATGCGAAGGTTTACGATTCTTCGGCGGTGGCGTTCCTGTATAGGTATCAGAGGGCGCAGGGTAAGGTTCCTGCGGCGAAACCTCGTCCTGTTTCTTCGGCGTCAAAGAAGAGTAGCCTGCCGGGTGGTTCTTCTGAACGTGGGTGGAATACTGTTCTCGGCTGGCATTACTCGTTCCATAAGGAGTCCCAGTGGGCGATTGATCAGCACATTTGGGGTTATATCAGCGAACAGTCTACCTATGAGGCGTATGGGCAGTCGTTTATTGGGCACACGGAACTCGCTACGATGCTGTACCGCATGGAGCACGGCGGCAGCCGTCTCACATAGTGTCTCGCCGTGGTGTTAGCTATTTTGGGTAGCTTTCGTCAAATAGGCAACTTTACGACCCTGTTTATGTGCCACTTTTATTGTGGGTGACTTTTATGTTGCCTTACCCACCGCATTGTGAATATTCTCAACCTGCAGAGGTTGCATAGGTGCGAATTTTTCGAATGCGGTGGGTTTTTTACGCTTTCTTTTTTGTACAGTGACCAGTGTTTGTGCTTATCAGCACACTATTTAGGCATATTTTCCACGTCATGCACATACTTTTTAAAGCTATACTTCACCTTAAGACATGCGATAAAACACACAGGCATTTTTCGCACTGATGACCTTTCAGGTTCCAGCACGTCTTAACTATTTGCTACGGTGTTTATGCGCACCACACTCGATGCGTGACACCGATAAAAACTGATTGGATAACAATGTCCTCACTTCCCAACCACATGCGCTTTGCGCTACCCAAAAACATGGCTAAGAGCGGCTGCGCCCTCACTTTGGCGGGCGCCATGCTCTTGCCCCTCTCTCCCGCGTTTGCCGCACCTGCTACTCCGATAGCAGCCCAGGCTGTTGAGCAGGGTGAGGTTCAGGGTGCTCAGCGTCTGCAGGTTACCTCCGGCACTTTTGATATTCTCAAGGGCGGCAACGTGATGGTTAGCGGCTCCGGTTTCTCCAAGGACTTCGTTAAGGGCAAGTCGTTCCGCCTGTACGTTGTTCCGAAGGGTGAAAGCGTTGCTTTCTCGCCGCACCGTCCGCGTGATTACCCCTTCTATGTTCAGGATGTTCCCGCCTCCGCTTTCGCGGCTGACGGCACCGTGAACCTGACCGCTTCTATCGGCGCTAACTATCTGGAGGCCAATGGCTCGTCCTTCGATGTTGTGCTCGGTTACCGCGATGACGCTGAAGACGGCTGGATTCCCGCGGATGAGGTTCGTACTGAACTGAAGGTTGCGGATGTTCCCACCGTTGATTCCCCTACCCTGTCGTACAGCGCTTCGTCGGTGAATGCTTCTGAGAACGCTAAGGTCACTGTGAACGGTGCTGGTTTCCAGAACATTTCGTACAACGGTAGCGAGTCGCTGATTGTTGCGGTTCGTGCGGTTGATCCGGCGACCGGCAAGGCGACCGGCCCCGCGCTGGCTCAGTCGGAGGCTAAGTTCACCTCCTACTCTGCGTTCTTCGGCCAGTACATGGGTTACACCAACGGCCGCTTCTCGACTGTTCTGGACATCCCGGCGGGTACCCTGAAGTCCGGTAGCTCCTACGTTGTGCAGACTTTCGAGTTCAATGTTCCGGAAGATAACGATGAGGCGAACAACCAGGCACTGAGCACTCAGGCGTTTGTTCCGGTGAACGGCGAGAACGTTAAGAAGGAGTCTCCTTCGGTTTCTTTGAGCACTGACACGGTGGATCTGAGCTCTTCGACCACTATCCGTGTGAAGGGTAAGGACTTCAATGTTCCGGCTGGCGCTACCGTGAACGTGCTGTTCTCTGAGGCTGAGGCTGACGGCAACCCGACCGGTGAGGCTCTGGATAGCATCACTCTGAACGCTGACCGTGTGGCGACCGGCGCGTTTGAGACGACCGTTAACGTTGACGGCACCAAGCTGGATGAGGATAGCCACTACGCTATTTTCGTAACCATCAACTACGCCGATGGTCAGCGTGAGCGCATCGCGGCTGATTACCTGACTTTGACCGGTGAGTCTGCGAACAAGAAGGCTCGTGAGCGTTTCGCTGATGTTCCGGCTGCTCACGCGAACCACAAGGCTGTTCTGTGGGCTGCTGATCAGAATCTGATTGATTCTCGTGAGAAGGATTGGTTCGGCGTTAATGATGATGCGACCCGCGGTGAGCTGACTGTTGCACTGTACCGTATGGCTGGTTCCCCGAAGGTTACCCTGCCGGCTACTAGCCCGTACCCGGATGTGAAGACCGATGACCCGAACTACGCTGCGTACATTTGGGCTCGTCAGAAGGGTATTACTTTCGGCTGGTCTGATGGTAAGTTCCACGCGAATGCGTCTGTTTCTAACGCTACTGTTGCGGCGTTCCTGTACCGTTTTGATGGTAAGAAGCCGGTTGCTGCGTCTGAGGCGCCGTACACCGATGTGAAGGTTGGCTCCGCGTTCTACCGTGAGATTACTTGGGCTAAGCAGCAGAAGCTGCAGGTTTTCCCGGGTTCTGAGTACCACCCGTCTGCGCTGGTGAGCCGTGGTGAGCTGGCTGGTTTCTTGATGAACTACAAGGTTCGCTAGGGTCCTGCTAGTTCGTTGGGATTAGCGTCTAACCCGCAATGATTGAGCCGGGCTGGCGGCGATGAAACGTTGGTTTTATCCCGCCGGCCCGGCTTTTCTGTGCCATTGCGGGGTGTTTATGAGGTGACTGCAAGGTATCTGTAGGGGCGCGTGCGGGACTGTCGCCCGGTGCTGTTCCGCGGTTTTTCGAGGTATTTTTGCCGGCTAACACGCTAATGTGGGCTGTACCGCATGTGGGGCGCACCTCATGCGGTACCCGCTATTGGGCGGATTTTTGGGGTGCTCCACTCCCCTTTTTAAGAATGTTCTGTGGAGTGTAAATTAATATTTTTCAAGCTGTGGTTTATGCTTAGGACTGTTGCGCCCCCTTGGTGCGCGCCCTTATCCGGCTGGGTGCGTAGAACTAGAGGGAGCCCATTACACACCGACACATCAACCACATTGAGGATTTATGTCCCAGGATTTTAAGCAGTCGACTGATACTGCCCATAATTCTTCTGCACCTCTGCTGGCACCGGAGGGCACCCCCGAGGCTTCTTCTCAGGCTGATTCGAAGAAACGTAAGCGCCGCCGTATTGAGCTGGCTGTTGGCGCTGTGGCGCTGGCGGGTGTTTTGTATCTGCCGTTCTCACCTCTTTTCTCTTTTTATGATCCGTCGGAGGCGCGTCTTTCTTCGGCGGATACTGCTGCGCCGGCGCCCGCTTCGGCAACTTCTGCACCTGTCTTGGTGTCGAGTTCTTCGACGCAGGGCCCGAAGATTCTGCGTCCGTCCGTGACCGCGCCGGATGCGAATACTATTTTTGCTGATGCCCCTGAGGATTCTGCGTACTATGCGGGTATCCGTTGGGCTGTTCGTACCCAGACTATGGAGCCGGTTTCTGAGGACCATTTTGGTGCTGAGGATCCGGTGACTCGTGGCGAGTTAATCACCATGTTCTATAAGCTGGCGGGTTCGCCGGCGGTGGCCCGTCCGGAGCATTCGCCGTATGCAGATGTTGATGAGTCTGACCCGAACTATGATGCGTACCTGTGGGCGCGTCAGGAGCGTATTACGTCCGGTTGGGTTGATGGTAAGTTCCATGCGGAGGCGCGTCTGTCGAATGCTTCTGCGGCGGCTTTGCTGTACCGTGCTGATGGTGCGCAGAAGATTCAGATGTCGGGTTCTTCGCCGTTTAGCGATGTTTCGTCTGTGACTCCGTTCTACCGTCAGATTGTGTGGGCGTCTCGTCGTGGTGTGTCTACGGTGTCTGAGGGTAATGCTTTTGAGCCGACGGCTCAGACGTCTCGTGGTCGTGTTGCGATGATGATGTACCTGTACTTCCGCACTTCCTAGTTTTTGCACTTCCTAGTTTCTGTGCTTTGTTTTAGCGCTTTGCTTTAGCGTGTTTGGCGGCCCCGCACTCTTGTTTGGGAGTGCGGGGTTCTTTTTTCGGGCTTTAGCCTGCTGGGCTCAGTTTTTAGCGGCTGGTCAACCTGGGAAAACCCTCAGAACCTTCAAGTCTCTCTTGAGTGTTTCCTGACTTCTATTCACCCCTTTGATAGGGTGAAATTGTCCCCGAAACTGACGGGGATATTCGACCACTTCTCATTGGGTTGGCGCAGATTCGACGAAGATTTCTCACTCCCCTTTTAGAAACTGCATTGGCGCGATGGGTTCGACCAATAAGGAATGATTATGTCCGCTCTTCCGAATTTCAAGGCTTCGTCCTTCTTCCGTGCAGCACGGGGTTGCGGTGCATTGGCGCTGGCTGGCGCGATGATTCTGCCGATGTCTCCTGCGCTTGCTCAGAATGTTGCCGCGGATACTCCTGCGGCGGCTGTTGCTGGTTCCCTGCCGGATGATCGCGTCCGCGAGAATCCTGTTGCTACTTCTGATGAGTTCGCTCCTCATTGGAGCTACAACGCTTTGAAGGATACCGGTAACGATCAGGTTCTGAACTTCTCAGGTTGGGACTTCAACGGCGATATTAACTCCCCGAAGGGTGTTCAGATTGTTGTGCGTGAGAAGGGCTCGAACACCCCCGTCCTGGCTATCAGCGACATTATCGAGTACAACGACCCCGAGTATTCGTCCCAGTACCAGCATGGGCTCCTCAACGGTAACGTTAAGATTCCCGCTAACACCCTGGATACGGCGAAGCAGTACACCGTTGAGGTGTGGGGCAACAACGGCTACGAGGGCGACGAGTTCATTACCCCTGTCGTAGGTAAGGCACCCGAGGGCCGCGGCACCCTGCTCGCTTCTCAGGCGCTGAACTTCAATGGTTCTGATGGTTCGCAGGCTGCGGATGTTCCGGGCGCTAAGGCCACCCAGGAGTCTACCCCGACGTTCGAGGTTCTGTACGACGGCAAGGCTCAGCTGCTGTACACCTCCGAGGGCGGCGCCGTTCACGTGAAGGGTTCGGGTTTCACGAAGGAATGGCGTGAGAAGCACGGCAACGTAGCAGTTTATATTGCCGCTTCTCAGGGCGTTCCCGATGGTAGCCTTCTGCCCGCTGATGGTACGCCGCTCCGTTTTGAGGAGGGTAAGGACTTCACCATTGCCGAGGATGGCACCCTGGATGCTCAGCTGACCGTCAAGCCGGGCGCGCTGCTGAACTACTACGAGCCTCGCAACTACTTCCCCGGTATCCCGCGTTACGAGGTGCGTTACGAGGTTGACCTGGTTGCTGAGAAGCAGGGCGACTCCCAGCTGACGGTTAAGGACCTGTGGGCTGGTAAGAACGTGGTGCAACGTATTGCGGTGCAGACTCAGGCGTACCGCCCTGAGAAGTTTGCTCCCAAGGTGGAGTACAAGGCTCTGGGCGACACCACCGCGGATCAGGATATTTACTTCTCGGGTACCGGCTTCTACGGTGAGATTGCTTCCCCCAAGGGTGTTCAGTATGTAATCCGTGAGAAGGGTTCGAACACCCCGGTTCTGGCAACCAGTGACCTTATTGAGTACAACCACCACGACCGAGCCTTTGAGTTCGTGAACGGTGAGCTGTCCGGTAGCGTCAAGGTCCCGGCGAACACTCTGGATCCGGCGAAGAAGTACGTCGTGGAGGTGTGGGGTAACAACGGTTACGAGGACGGCGAGTTTGTCGCTCCCGTGGTGGGTAAGGCACCCGAGGGCCGCGGTACTCTGCTGGCTTCTCAGGACCTGAATTTTAAGGGTTCTGATGCGTCCAACACTGATGATAAGAAGCCTAGTCTGACCGATGAGCAGCGCAAGGAACGCGCTACCCGCGGCGAGCTGGCGGTGGCTCTGTACCTTCAGGCTGGCGCGCCGGAGGTGAAGCTGCCTGAGACGTCCCCCTGGCCGGATGTGAAGACTGACGACCCGAACTACGCGGCGTACATCTGGGTTCGTGAGAAGGGCATCAGCTACGGCTGGTCGGACGGCAAGTTCCATGCGGACGCTGGTATCTCGAACGCTACCGTTGCGGCGTTCACCTACCG
>NZ_KV801798.1:237802-239300 GCF_001810515.1 Rothia sp. HMSC075F09 | reverse complement strand
GTTGCGGCGTTCACCTACCGTGCGGCTGGTTCTCCTGCGGTGAAGGGCGATTCTCCCTATGTGGATGTTAAGCCTGGTGCTCCGTTCTATCGTGAGATTCTGTGGGCGAGCCAGAATTTGCCTACTGTGTACGGTGGTCACTATTTCATTCCTAAGCAGTTGCTGACTCGCGGCCATCTGGAGACTGTTCTGACTGCTTTCCAGTCTCGATAAGCTGGCCCGCTAAACTGGCTCTGCTTGTCGACACTAGTCGCACGAATAACCCCGTGTTCCCGAATGGTTTTCTATTCGGGAGCGCGGGGTTCTGTTTTCGGGGTTTAGTTTGCTGAGTTTAGCGTGCTGGGTTCTCAGTTCTTAGTGGCTGGTCAACCTGTGAAAACCCTCAGAACCTTCAAGTCTCCATTGAGTGTTTCCTGACATCTGTTCAACCCTTTGATAGGGTGAAAATGTCCCCGAAACCGATGGGGATATTCGACCACTTTTCTCATTGGGTTGGCGCAGATTCAACGGAGATTTCTCACCCCAGAAACCCTATGAAACCGCATCATCCCGATGGGTACGACCCGTAAGGATGATGTATGTCCTCGCTTCCGAACTCTAAGTCTTCTTTCCTCCGTGCGGCGCAGGGTTGCGGAGCACTGGTGCTGGCTGGAGCTATGGTTCTGCCGATGACTCCGGCACTCGCCCAGGATGCGGCACCTGTTGCTAATGCACCGGCGGCAAATGCTGTGACCCCCAAGCCGGTAGCTCAGGACGCCGCGGCACAGCCGACGTACTCCGCTGATTATGACGGCATTCTGTACACCGGCGAGGGTGGCACCGTGACTCTGAAGGGTACCGGTTTCACCAAGGAATGGCGTGAGCAGCACGGCACCGTTGTCTTCTACATTGCTGCTACGAAGGACCGCCCCGGTAACGCTGAGCCTTCCACGTCGATGCTCCGTTTTGAAGAGGGTAAGGACTTCACCATTGCCGATGATGGCACTTTTGAGGCGAAGCTGACCATCAAGGCTAAGGCTCTGGAGAGCTTCTACACTCCCATTGATTATTTCCCGGGTATCACCCTGGATGAGGTGCGTTACGAGACGGGTATTTTGACCGAGGCTAAGGGCCAGCCCCAGTCGAGCATTGAGGATATTTGGGCTCGCAAGAACGTTATCGCCCACCACCCGATGTACACCCGCGCTTACCATCCGCAGGTCCTGGCACCTAAGTGGAAGTATGATGCCCTGAAGGACACCACGAAGGATCAGGAGTTGCTGGTCAAGGGTGAGGGTTTCGTTGGGGAGGAACTGCCCGGCCGTGAGGGTGCCATGTACGTGATTCGCGAGAAGGGCACCGGCACCCCCGTCCTGGCGATGAGCGATATGAAGTCCTACTATGAAGGTCCCGATGGCGTAACCCGCCTGGAGGGAGGCACTCTTTACCGCGCCATCAAGATCCCCGCGAACACTCTGGATCCGTCTAAGCAGTACGTCATTGAGGCGTGGAGCGACTA
>NZ_KV801798.1:35431-237702 GCF_001810515.1 Rothia sp. HMSC075F09 | reverse complement strand
CGAGGGCGGGTTCCCTGTAGGAACGAGGACGATAACCGCCTTTCCAAGTGGAACTGCACAGAACCGAGCGGAAGCAGAACTACACGTAAGGCCCCCGAGTCATGATGACTCGGGGGCCTTCCCTATAGCCGTTTTAGGCGTCAGAGCCTTCCACGGTGCCGGTCGCCTCCGCAACTTTCTGCGCACGAATACGCGGCTCCTTACCCTGCACCTTCACCTCCAGGAACTCGCCCACATGGCGAATCTCCATGGCGCTCACGCCGTGACCCGCACCGGCGTACAGAACCTTAATGCCGTCAGTGTATTTGCGGATCCAGTCGTAGGTGTAGTTCACCATCTCCTGCGGGATGACGGGGTCTTCCTGGTCGCGGCCGAAGAACACCGGCAGCTCGGTCTTCTTCAGCTCCTCATCCTTGAAATAGGGCGAGTCGGAGTCCACGGCGTAGCCGGACAGGCCCACCACGGCGGCGAACTCGCCGGGAGCGTGACGCACCATCGAGGTTGCGATACCCATGCCCTGCGAGAAGCCCAGCAGGGTCACCGAGGCGTACGGGGTGCGGTTCGCGCGTACCCACTCCAGCACGTAGTCGCTGGCCTGCTCGATGGCGCGCTGATCGGATTCGAGCTGCTGGTTTAGCGGGTACCACTGGTAGCCGATAGCGTCCGCAGCAATGTAGGCGCCGGTCGAGTCCGCAGAGAACTGGGTACCGACCGGCTGCGGTGCACGCATGGAGGCGTAGGTGAAGCCCTCCTGCGGAAGGTGCGCCGCCAGAGACAGCAGATCGTGTTCCTGGGAGCCGTAGCCGTGCAGCATGAGCACCAGGTGGGTGCCTGCGCGTTCGTTCTCGGGGCGGGTGTATTCGACGACGTATTTGTTTTCGCTCATGCACCCATCTTAGCGAGGACTCCTCCACAAACCTGCACCGCAGGTTCCGCCGCTAGCTTGACCCTCACCTAACGTGAGGTTTTAGAGTGAAACCATGGACGCGAACATAACACCACCTGACGGGCAACACGAATACACCGTAGGAGAAGCGGCATCACTACACGGGCTAACAGTGCGCACACTTCACCACTGGGAGCAACGAGGCCTACTCAACCCGGCACACGATGAGTTCAACGGGTACCGATACTACACAGATACAGATCTTGAACGAATCACCGTCATCATGGGATACCGCGCCACCGGCATGAGCCTTGATGCCATTCACAAAATACTGCAGGACGAAGCGAACAGCACCGAGCATCTACTCGCTCAGCGGGATATGCTTCAACGCAAAATCGTCGCGTACGGGCGCATGCTTGAAACCATCGAACATCTTTTGGAGGACGCTATGGCACCTAAGAATGAGCAGCTCAGCGCTGCTGAGAAAGCAGAAATTATGGGCGAGGGATTCAGCCTCACCCACCAACAGGAGGCGCAGGACCGTTACGGAAAAACTGACGACTGGGCCGAGTACCAGCGCCGTACTGCGTCAATGGACCGTGCCGACTGGCAGAACGGCAAACAGCAGGTTGAGGAAGTAGAACACGCCCTCGTCGAGGCGTTCAACCGCGGCGTGCAGCCGGGCAGCGAGGAGGCAAACGCGCTCGCCGAGCGGCACCGCGCCTCCCTGTTCTTCTTTGAGGTCACCCCCGCCAAGCACGCGATTCTGGCGCGCGGCTATGTTGAGGATGCCCGCTTTAAGGCGCACTACGAGAAGCTTGCGCCTGGGCTTGCGGAGTGGCTGAGGGAGGTCATCTTTGAGAACGCTCGTGCGCACGGTGTCAACCCCGAGGAAGCTACCTGGGGTTAAATCTTTGGGCTGAAAATACCCAGTAACTAGGGGTGAGTAGCTGAGTGTGAAAGCTGAGCACAAAAATACGCCCGGTATTCCCCACGTCGGGAATACCGGGCGTCGGCGTGCATACCTGCATGAAAATTAGACGGTTATCTAGCGGGTGCCATCGAGGTGACTGCGGTGCTCCTGAATACGGCGATCCAGGTGCTCAAGGTTCTGCTGCAACCCCGCAATCTCGTTTTCAATCTTTCGGCGGGCTCGCTCCATCACATCAACGGAGAGTGCATGATCATCCGGATTGTCCAAGATTGTACGAATGTCGGCAAGACTCATGCCGGCCTGACGGCAGGTAGCAATAAACCGTGCTGCGGAGATAGACTCCTCATCAAAAATACGGGTTCCGTGAGCATCACGGGGCACCGCAATGAGCCCCTCTTTTTCGTAATAGCGCAGGGCGTGGGTGCTCACCCCCAACTGCTCCGCTACCTCTTGAATACTTACCACAGCGTTAATGCTATGGGGTTAGAGCGGGTCTAAAGCAAACTGAGAACCCTTACCTTCCAGTGCAACAGGAGGCTGCTTCCGCGGTATCTCGCGGAGCTTTCAAAAAGTGCCAGAAAAACCGGAAAATATTCCCTGACTTGGCACAACACACTTCAAAAAGATAGAAAAAATGCCGGACGCTCGCATCATACGAACGCCCGGCATTCTATTACATAACCCTAAGGGTGAAGGTTAATTCACGGTGGGCGGAAGGACAGTTGAGAATACCCAGTCATTCCCTCACAATCCCACACCCACTGTTTGGATAAAACAACATTCAACAGGATGCGTGAAACGCCTTCGGGTGCCGGTTGAGTTAGCGAGTAACAGCGCCGTACAGACGAGTCATCGAGTCCAGCGCCTCACGCTCACGCTGCGCCTCGCTCGGGGTAGCAGATTCATCTTCAACACCCAGGGCGCGCGCCAGAATCTTCTCCACCTGCTTCGCCTCAATCAGGAAGCCGTCATGGCCGTGGTTCGACTCGATAATATCCACGGCGACCGGGGTGGGCAGCGCCTCCGCCAGACGGTGCGACTCGTGCGGGAAGAACAAGCGATCCGTGTTCACCGCCGCAATCGTCCACTCGCAATCGGTGTGCGCCAGCGCCTGCGCCAGGGTGCCGCGGCCACGCGCCACATCGTGCGAAATCAGTGCCTCGTTCACTGCCAGGTAGCTATTCGCGTCAAAGCGCTCAACCAGCTTGGCGCCGTGGTGGTCCAGGTAGCTTTCGATGGCGTAGCGGCCACGCGGCTCACCCAGCGAGCCGCCCACGGTGCTTTCGCCACGGTTCTCTTCGCGGCCGAAGCGGTGCTCCAGCTCGGCGGGGCTGCGGTAGGTGGTGTGCGCAATACGGCGTGCCAGGGCAAGACCGGTCAGCGGCGCGGGACCGTCATAGTAGTCGCCACCGGCAAAGTTCGCGTCCGAACGAATCGCAATATTCTGGGTGTGTGCCCACGAAATCTGTTCCGCCGTAGCCGAAGGACCGGAGGCAATCACCGCGCATCCGCGCACCAGCTCGGGATTGGTTGCCGCCCACTCCAGGGCGCGAGCGCCACCGAGAGAACCACCAATCACGTAGCGGAAGCTGGTCACGCCCAGGGCACGTGCCAGGTGCGCCTCAGCACGCACAGAATCACGGATGGTCACCTGCGGGAAGCGGGAACCCCAGTGCTCACCGGCACCCGGGTAGCCTTCCGGAATAATGCTTGCCGGTCCGGTGGAGCCGTAGCAACCGCCCAGAATATTGGGGGCAATCACAAAGTAGCGGTTGGTGTCTACGACCGAGCCGGGGCCCACGATACCTTCCCACCAGCCGTCCGATTCGATGGCGCGAATCAGCGGGGCGGGCATGTCGGGGGTGGGTACGCCGCGGGAGACATGCGTGTCACCGGTGAGCGCGTGCAGAATCAGGATGGCGTTATCGCCAGCCTCGTTGAGGGTGCCCCAGGTTTCGTAGCCGATGGTGACCTGCGGCAGGGTCACGCCGGACTCGAGCTCCAGGTCGCCGATGTTCAGCTGACGCAGGTAGCCTTGCGCTTCGGGGTGTTCGCGCTGAGTGCCCGCCACGGGGATGGGCGCGGTAACAGGCTGGTTGATAGTGCCGGATTGCTTGGAACTGGACAGCGTGGTACCGGACTGGCTAGTGCTCTGGGTGGTCATGGGGGTCCCTTCACTGGGTTTGGCCGGCAAGGTAGTGCCGGGTGTGAGCGGGGTACTCGTCTACGGGTAGAAGAAGCAACGGGTGGGGCGGCATCAGCGCCGCGCAGTGACAAAACGCTCCCTAACGGGGAATCCGCAGGTGGACCGAAAAGCCGTAGCTTGCCGGTCCACCTGCGGGTTACATCACCGTTTAGGAGAGGGTGTCAAAGCCCAGCTGCAGGTCGGCGAGAATATCATCAATGTTCTCAATGCCAACTGCCAGGCGCACAAAGTTCGGGTACACGCCGATCTTCTCCAGCTCCTCAGCGGCAAGCTGGGAGTGGGTGGTGGAGGCGGGGTGAATTACGAGCGAGCGCACGTCACCGATGTTCGCCACGTTGGAGTGCAGCTTCAGGGCGTCCACGAAGTCGCGGGTCTGCTCCAGGGTTGCGTCCTTGAGGGTGAAGCCGAGAACCGCGCCGGGGCCCTTGGGCAGGTACTTTTGTGCACGCTCGTACCAGGGGGAGGATTCCACGCCAGCCCAGATGACCTTCTCGACCTGCGGGTTTGCTTCGAGCCAGCGGGCGACCTTGGTGGCGTTCTCGATGTGGCGTTCGATGCGCAGGGAGAGGGTCTCCAGACCGATACCGATGTTGAAGGCGTTGGTCGGGGAGATGGCTGCACCGGTGTCGCGCAGCAGGGAGACGCGCGCCTTCAGGATGTAGGAGAGGTTCGCACCGAATGCGGAGTCCTTGCCCAGGTCGCGTGCGTAGACAAGGCCGTGGTAGCCGGGGGCGGGCTGGTTGAACTTGGGGAACTTCTCGGGGTCTGCACCGTAGTCGAAGTTACCGGAGTCAACGATCACGCCGCCGATGGAGGTGCCGTGGCCACCCAGGTACTTGGTTGCAGAGTGGACGACCACGTCCGCGCCGTGCTCGATGGGGCGCAGCAGGTAGGGGGTGGGTACGGTGTTGTCCAGGATCAGGGGCACGCCGTTTTCGTGCGCAATCTTGGCGATGGGCTCAATGTCGAGCACGTCGTTGCGGGGGTTAGGCACGGACTCGCCGTAGAACAGCTTGGTGTTGGGGCGAACCGCGGCGCGCCATGCGTCCAGGTCGTCCGGGTCCTCAACGAAGGTGGTTTCGATGCCGAGGTCGGCGAGGGTGTACTTGAGCAGGTTGTAGGTGCCGCCGTATATGGAGGGCGAGGCGACCACGTGGTCACCGGCGCCGGCAATGTTCAGGATTGCGTAGGTGATAGCTGCCTGACCGGAGGCCAGCAGCAGCGCGCCAACGCCACCTTCCAGGGAAGCGATGCGGTTTTCGATTACTTCCTGGGTGGGGTTGTTCATGCGGGTGTAAATGGGTCCCAGCTCGGCGAGAGCGAAACGGTTTGCGGCCTGCTCTGCACTGTCAAAGACATAAGAGGTGGTCTGGTAGATGGGTAGTGCCCGAGCTCCCGTTGCGGCATCCGGCGCCTGACCTGCGTGAATCTGGCGGGTTTCGAACTTCCAACCGGCGGGGTTGGCGGGAGTCGGGACGGTAGTGTTGTTGCTCATGCGTGGCTCCTAATGGGGATTCTTAGGGGGCCGCATGCCGACGGTACAGGAATCGTCGTCGAATAATCCTGTCACGATTGATGTACCGTTATCGGTCACATCGGTCCCGCGCTTGCGTCACGCTTTTGCGTGCCGCCTGGTCTTCACCCAGGGCACCCCACCGCGGAGGAGGGTTGCCGGCCAGCTAGCTGGGGCTTATCGCTGGCGCTCTTGACCTGTATTCAGGGTGTCATAGGGCGTTGGGTGGGGTCAAGGGTTTTGTGGGTGAACGGCACTTTAAGACATTTCATTGCAAAGATGACGTTTTTTAACGCCCGTAACAAAAAACCGCCTGCAACAAAACGTTAGTGACGATGCATGGGCAATCCGAGGGCGAGGCAATCGAGATGCGGAGGTACCCCCCCCACCCATATAGTAACCCCCATCACTTTTACCTGGGGTTTCGGTACACTGGGACTACGCATACACTCGTGCGGGGCTTCGCACACGTCCCCCTCGCGTACCCTTCCGGCGCAGAAGCCGGAAAACCGACTTCAAAGGTTTGTCCATCATGTCTCTCGTTCTCGATGCGGCACAGCTTAGCCGCGTCTTTGGCACAGGCGAACGCGCCTTCACCGCCGTCGACCGCGTGTCCCTTCGCATCAGCTCCGGCGAGATCCACGCCCTCCTCGGCCCCAACGGCGCGGGCAAAACAACCACCGTGCAGATGTGCTCAACCCTGCTCACCCCCACCAGCGGCACCCTCACCGTGAACGGCATCGACGCCATCGCCCACCCGCAGCGGGTGCGCCGTCACGTGGGTCTCGCGTTGGGCGGGGAGAACGGCTTCTACCCGCGCGCCAGTGCCCGCGATAACCTGCTGTTCTTCGCCGATGTTGCGGGGGTTTCCGGGCGGAGCCGGCGGCGCGAGGTGGACCACGCCCTAGCTCGAGTGGAACTCACCGATGCGGCGGCGCGACCCGTCCAGGAGTTTTCTCGCGGCATGAAGCAGCGCCTACACATCGCCAGGGCGCTGCTCGGCTCCCCCGCCCTGCTCCTGCTGGATGAGCCGACCAACGGGCTCGATCCCGATATCGCCCTGACCGTGCGCGCGCTGATTCGTTCCCTCGCGGAGGACGGCGCCGCCGTTCTGCTGACGAGTCACCTACTGGGCGAAATCGAGGACCTGGCGCATACCATCACCGTTTTGGGCGCCGGTTCCGTTGCGGTGAGCGGCAGTCTCGAGGACGTTGCCGCACACGCCGGTATTGCCGCCACGACTGTGGTTCAGGTGGATCCCACCGCCACCGAGGGTCTTGATACACTACGCGGATTCCTCCACGATAAGGCGGCGGTACTTTTTGCCCCGCGTGGTTCCGGCTGGGAACTGACCCTCTACTGGCACGGCGAGCGCGCCACGTTCGAGGCGGGCGAGGCTCACCGCATCCTGGCGGAGGGGCTCGCCGCCTCGCGCATCGGGGCGAGGACCGAGCCCTACACGCGCCCGGCAACCTTGGAAGAGGCATACCTGGCAATGGCGGAGGGGCTCAAGCGATGAACGCTCAGACGCAACGCTCGGAAGAGTTCCAGCGGCAGGGTCGACGGTACGACCTGTGGCAGGAGTGCGCCCGCCAACTGCGACTCATGGGCTTTAGCCTGCGCCAGTTCCTGACGGTCCCCTACTTCATTCAGCTGCTCATCAGTACGGTACTCGGCTCGGTCATCCTTCAGGCGCTCGCCGTGCATGCGGCGGCGCAGAGCTCCGCGGGTCACTCCGTTGACCCGACCCTCGCGTGGACCCGCGCGGGCATTGTGGGCATGTGGTCGGTCTGCATCGTGTCTGCGGGCATCATCAATTTTGAGCGTTTCCGCGGGACCCTCGTGTACCTGTGTTCGGGGTCGATTTCTCCGGTGCGGGTGCTGGCGGCTATCGTTTCGAGCGCCTCCATTGTGGGTTTGGCGGCTCTACCTCTGTCGTGGGCGTTTTGGGCTCTTGTGACGCTTAACCCGCAGGTCACCGACTTTTCTGCGCTCTGGCCGCGCTACGTTCTGGGCGTTCCCCTGCTGTGGCTTGCCTGCCTGTCGGTCACGTTCATGATTGCGGTGTTCTTCGTGGCGACGCCGAACGCTATCGCCTACGAGGAGCTGCTCCTCGTGCCGGTTTTTATTCTTTCCGGGGTTCTCTTCACGACCATTGAAGCGCCCGCCTGGCTGGATGCCGCGGGCGCACTCATTCCCCTGCAGGCGCCGGTGCACCTGCTTCTTGGGCGCACCCCCATGAACACCCCGGCGGATGCGCTCCTGCCCGTTGCGCAGACGCTCGCCGTGAGCCTCGCTTGGGCGTTGTGCGCCTTCCTCTTTGCACGGAAGGCTCTCGCCTCCGCCCGTCGTCGCGGCACCCTGGGGGCGATGTAGCGTGCGTGTTCTCTCTCCTGATTCCCTGCCCGGCGTGGTGCGTCGGGCACTGTCTACCGCCTCTATTGGCTGGTCGTCGTCGATTACCTTCGCGACCCTCGGAACGGCCATCACTACCCTGGTGCTCGTGCCGGGCCTCAACGTGCTTTTTACGGTGCTTTTGGGCGCCGACCTCGCCGCGAACGATACGGTACGCATCGGCTGCGCGACCGCCCTGATTGCCACCCTCAGCTCGGTGGCCGCCGGCATCGTCGCGCGCGTTGCCACCGACCGGTGGATCGGCGTCTTCGAGTACGTGTGCACGACACGAGCGGTGGATGCGGGCTACTGGCTGGGCGCGGCGGCGGTACCCGCGTTGCTAGCCTCCGTGACGGGGCTGAGCAATGTGGGTATCGTGTGGTTGCTCTCCCTCACGGCACCCTCTACCGGGGCGGCTTCGGGGCTTCTGATTGGAGCCATTGCGCTGATGCCGGTTGCGGTTCTGGGCGGGGTCTGCCTGGGCATTTTTGCCGCCGGGCTCGGTCTGTACCTGTCGGATCCGTACACGGGGTCGAATGTTCTATCTATTGTTCTGCCGGTCAGCGCGGGCGTGATTGTGCCGGTGAGCACCTACCCGGCGTGGCTTGCGTGGCTGTGTTCGTGGGTTCCCGGGTCCCGGCTGATGCAGGCTTTAGATACCTCTGGCGGTATTGCGAGCACCGCACCGGATCTCTTCGCGCTCCTGGCGACGGACGCGGCGCTGGCGGTACTCTACGCCGCAGTGGGGCTGGGGCTGACTTTCCTTGCCGCCCGCCGCATCCGTGCCGGCGCCCGCGCCTCGCTGTTGTAAACGGTGAAACCTGAAAAAGAACGAACCTTGTAATCACCCGCTATCCGGGCGCCGCAACCAAGAAAGAACATCCTGTGCCCACCCCTCCCACCGCGTACACGCTAGAGACCCTCGGTTTCGACCCCTCCTGGCAGGGTTCAGCAATCCGCGCCGCGTTCACCATCGGGGGTACCCTTGATGATTTCACCCTCGCCCGCGTCAGCGCCGTGCACCGCACCCGCTGCGAGCTACTGACTTGCGAGCGGGGCGAACTCGTGAAGCTTTCCGCTCCCCTGCGTCCGGTTGAGAACGACTACGGCGAAGAAGAGTACCCCGTCGTGGGCGACTGGGTACTCACCCAGCCCATCCCTGGAACCGGTAGCAATAGCCAGCCCTCGGAGCACAAACCCCTCGCGATTCTGCCCCGCCGAAGCTACCTCACCCGCCCCAGCGCCACCCGCGAATCTGCGGATCAGCCCGTCGCCGCCAACGTGGATATGCTCTGCATTGTTGAGCCGTGCTTTCCCGAGCCGTCCATCGGGCGAATCGAACGCTACACCGCCCTGGCGCACGCCTCCGGGGTGCAGGTCGCGCTGATTCTCACCAAGGGCGATCTGGTGACGGCTGAACAGCTCGCCGGCTACGAGGAATCCCTCGCGGGCGGCGTGGATGCGGTACTCACCGTCTGCACGGATAACGGCTACGACCCCGCCCCAGTTGCGGAGCTTGTCGCCGGGCGTACCGCCGCGTTCCTGGGCCGCAGCGGCGCCGGCAAATCTACCCTCGTCAACGCCCTGCTGAACCCCGGAGCCGACCCCCGCGAAGACGCCGCAGAGAACCAGGTACAAGCAACCTCCGCGGTTCGCGGTGCCGACGGCAAGGGACGCCACACCACCACCAGCCGCCAGATGATTGTTCTGCCCGGTGTGACAGGCTCAAGCGAAGGAGGCTCGACCAACGCAAAATCATCATCTGGCACGGTACTGATTGACACTCCGGGCGTGCGAGCCCTCGCCGCCACGAGCGATAGCGCCGCGATTGACGAAACCTTCGACGACGTCTCCAGCTACGCCGCCGCCTGCCGGTACAGCGACTGCTCCCACGGCTCCGAACCCGGATGCGCGGTGCAGCAGGCGCTCGCCGACGGTTCCCTCGACCCCGAGCGCTTCGATCGCTACCGCAGGATGATGGCGGAATCCGCGCGCCTGCGCCTGCGTTCTCAGGAGCGCGAGTACCGGCAGAGTAACCGCGCCTTCACGAAGGCGAACAAGGCGGGCCGCCGCACGCTCATGTCCATTAAGGGACGCGCCAACTAGCCGATAAACGCGCACGCCCCGGCGAGGCTACCGCGGGGCTTCCACAGGCTGAGCCGGGCAGCCCCGCACATGCCGCAATATAGTAGCCTGCCTCACTCTTCGATACACTAGAACTAGGCGTGCCCACACTCCCCCGCGCATCCTCCCCGCCACCCGGCGGCGCAGGAACGCGGGCGCAGACGGCACACACCATTCACAAACCCATAACTCAATGAAAGAGGTGGCAGCATGGCTGAACAGAACCTCACCCCGCCCGTACCGAAGAAGGTCGAGCACCGCCGCGAACACCACGGCGACGTCTTCATCGACCCCTACGAATGGCTCCGCGACAAGGAAAGCGAAGAGGTCCTCAACTACCTCAAGGCAGAAGCCGAATACACCGAAGCTGTCACCGCAGACCAGCAGCCCCTCCGCGAATCCATCTTCAACGAAATCAAGGACCGCACCCTGCTGTCAGATCTGACCGTCCCGAACCGTATCGGTGACTGGTGGTACTACAGCCGCATGGTGCCCGGCGGCCAGTACCCCGTCTTCTACCGCTACCCCGCCCTGCACGAAGGCGACGAGGTGGTGCGCTACACCCCGCCGACCGTCACCCCCGGCGAAGTACTCGAGGGTGAAGTCGTCATCCTCGACTGCAACGAATACGCCAAGGACATGGAGTTCTTCTCCCTCGGCAGCTTCCAGCCTGCACGTAACGGCAAGCTGCTGAGCATCTCCGTGGATGAGAAGGGCGACGAACGCTACGAGCAGCGCTTCCTCAACATGGAAACCGGCGCCTTCCTCGAAGACACCATCCCCAACATTGCGGCGGGATCCTTCTTCATCAACCACGCCGAACAGCTCATCTACCTCGTGCCCGACGAGTCGTGGCGCCCCTGGCGCGTCTACGTGCACGACGTCGGACAGGGCACCGAAGACCACCTGATCTACGAGGAACCGGACAACACCATGTGGCTCGGCGCCGCCATGAGCTCCGACCGTTCCTCCGTGGTCATTACCAGCTCGAATTCCGAGTACACGGAGGTGCGCCTCATCCCCACCCGCGAGCCCAAGGGTGAGCCGACCCTGCTCATCCCCAAGAGCGCGGGCATCGAATACTACGCCGAGCCGCTCAACATTGCCGGCGAGCAGCACCTGCTGATTCAGCACGACTACAATGCGTTGAACTCCGAGCTGGTCCTCGCAGACATGCCGCGCGAAGGTGAAAGCCTCGAAGAGTACGCGCAGCGTTGGGTGCCGGTCATCCGCCACAGCGAACACGTGCGCCTGGAGGGCTTCACCTTCACCGCAACGCACCTGGTCGTCACCGCCCGCGCGGACACCACCACCCGCATCTTCCTCGCACCGCGTGAGCAGCTGCCCATCCAGTGGCGCCGCCGCCGCCCCGCCGGTGTGACCTTCATGGAACCTGCCGGCTTCGACGAGGAACTGTACACCGCCTCCGTGCTGCGTGCGGAGAACTACTCCCCCGTGCTGCGTATCGCCTACACCTCGTACCTGACGCCGCGCCGCGTCTACGACTACTTCCCCATGTCGCAGACCCTGCTGCTGCGCCGTGAAACCCCGGTACTCGGCGGCTACAACCGTGAGGACTACCGCGCATACCGCGACTGGGCACCGGCGGCGGACGGCACGCTCATCCCGATCTCGGTGATTCACCGCGCCGACCTGGACATGAGCAAGCCGCACCCGGTCATCCAGTACGGTTACGGCTCGTACGAGTCATCCATGGACCCGATGTTCTCCATCCCGATGCTGTCGATCCTGGACCGCGGCGTCATCTACGTCATTGCGCATATTCGCGGCGGCGGCGAGATGGGCCGCTCCTGGTACCAGAACGGCAAGAAGCTCGCGAAGAAGAACACCTTCACCGACTTCGTGGACGTCACCAGCTACATTGCGGCTAAGCCGTGGGCTGATGAGGCGCGTATCGGCTGCTACGGCGGTAGCGCCGGCGGCCTGCTCATGGGCGCCGTCGTGAACCTCGCCCCCGAAAAGTACGCCGCCTGCCTGGCTGCCGTACCGTTCGTGGATGCGCTGACCACCATCCTCGACCCGGAGCTGCCGCTGTCGGCGATGGAGTGGGAAGAGTGGGGCAACCCGATTGAGGACCCGGAAGTGTACGCCTACATGAAGTCGTACACCCCGTACGAGAACATCCGCCCGGTCCGCTACCCGGCGATTGCTGCGGTGACGAGCCTGCACGACACCCGCGTGCTCTACGTGGAGCCCGCGAAGTGGATTGCGGCGCTACGTGAGCAGATTGACCCGTCATCGCCGGTGCCACTGCTGAAGATTGACATGTCGGGCGGTCACGGTGGTGGTTCCGGCAGGTATACGCGTTGGCGTGAGATTGCGTGGGATTACGCGTTCCTCATGAGCAACCTCGGCGTTACTGAGTAGGCTAAGGCACGCCAACCGCGTATACCCTTCCGCATGCAGATTTGGTGCCTCGCGCGCTCGGAATCTGCATGCTCCAGCCCGTTGGCGTGAGATCGCGTGGGATTACGCGTTCCTGATGAGCAACCTGGGCGTTACTGAGTAGCTGGTCTCTTAAATAGAACGCTCCGTCTGTATCTAAGTGATACGGACGGAGCGTTCTTCGTTTGTGTAGGTTGCTCTGCTCGAGGGACGGCGTTCGTCCTCGTCCATCCCCTCACTAAGCAGGGGCGGGGCACCGCATATTTCCTCCGCGCCTACGCAGGGGCACCCGTCACCCGGACGCTCCGCTTCCTCCTTGTTTCGCTGCGGAGAGCGTCCGGGATGACACCCTGAGGGCGCATCCGGAAAACGCGGCCGCGCCCGTACAGTACCCCAGCGCGGAAAGGCGGTATCGTCCGAAAGTGACATCAGGGTGCCCGAAGCGAAGCGAGGGCGGGTTCCCTGTAGGAACGAGGACGAATACCGCTTTCCATGCGGAACCGTGCAGAACCTGGAATGGGACAAGAGAGCACAAAAGAGGCGCCGCCTCCCACCTCGGGAGACGACGCCTCTTTCGTTAGAGCCGGGTCAGCGGAAAAGCTTAGCCTTCCACGCCGCACTCAGCCAGAATCAGCTCACGCACGCGGGCGGCATCAGCCTGACCGCGGGTAGCCTTCATGACCTGACCAACGATAGCGCCAGCAGCCTGAACCTTACCGGCACGGATCTTGTCGGCAACATCGGGCATTGCTGCCAGGGCTTCCTGAACAGCTGCGGTGAGCGCACCGTCGTCGGAGACCACGGCGAGGCCGCGTGCCTCAACGATTTCGGCGGGAGTGCCTTCACCGGCGAGGACGAACTCAAGCACCTGGCGGGCGATCTTGTCGTTGATCTTGCCTTCGGAGATGAGCGCTTCGAGGGCGACCACGGTTGCGGGCTCCACGCCGAGGGCGGTGAGCTCAACTTCAGCCTGCTTTGCGCGGCGGGCAATCTCGCCCATCCACCACTTGCGGGCTGCAGCTGCGGTTGCGCCTGCGGCGACGGTCTCTTCGATGACGTCGAGTGCGCCAGCGTTGACGACGTCGCGGAACTCTTCGTCGGAGTAGCCCCACTCGCCCTTGAGGCGGCGGCGGCGCTCTGCCGGGGGTTCGGGCAGTTCGGCGCGCAGACGCTCAATCCATTCGCTGTTGGTTACGACCGGTACGAGGTCCGGTTCGGGGAAGTAACGGTAGTCGTCAGCGTCGGACTTGGGGCGGCCCGAGGAGGTTTCGCGGGTGTCTTCGTGCCAGTGGCGGGTCTCCTGGGTGACCTTTTCGCCGCGTTCGAGGATCGCTGCGTGGCGGCGAATCTCGTAGCGGACGGCGCGCTCGACGGAACGGAGGGAGTTCACGTTCTTGGTTTCGGAGCGGGTGCCGAACTTCTCTGCGCCCTTGGGCATGAGGGAGACGTTGGCGTCGCATCGGACGTTACCGCGTTCCATGCGGGCGTCGGAGATGCCGAGGGAGCGTACGATGTCGCGGATTGCGGCAACGTAGGCGCGTGCCAGTTCGGGTGCGCGCTCGCCGGCACCGACGATGGGTCGGGTGACGATCTCAATCAGGGGCACACCTGCGCGGTTGTAGTCGACCAGGGAGGAGGTTGCACCCTGGATTCGGCCGTCTGCACCGCCGACGTGGGTGAGCTTGCCTGCATCTTCTTCCATGTGGGCGCGCTCAATTTCGACGGTGAAGATGGTGCCGTCTTCGAGCTCAACGTCCAGGGAGCCGTTTTCCGCGATGGGGCCGCCAGCCTGGGAGGTCTGGAAGTTCTTCGGGGAGTCCGGGTAGAAGTAGTTCTTGCGGGCGAAGTAGGACTTGTCTGCGATGTCGCAGCCCAGTGCCAGGCCGAGCTTGATGGCGGACTCAACAGCGGTCTTGTTCACCATGGGCAGCGCGCCGGGCAGGCCGAGCGATACGGGGGTGACGTTGGTGTTGGGCTCGTCGCCGAACTCGTTGGGTGCGGAGTCGAACATCTTGGTCTTGGTGTTCAGTTCGACGTGCACCTCGAAGCCGAGGACCGGGTCGTACTTTTCGATGGCTTCTTCGAAGCTGAGGACTTCTTCACTCATTACTTGGTTCCCCCAAAGTCAAAGTCGCGGATCAGAGTTTCGGTGTCGGGCAGGCTCTTGTAGAGCGGTGCGCCCCATTTTGCGGTGAGCAGTTCTTCCAGTGCTGCGCCGACGCGGTAGAGGCGTGCGTCTTCGCGTGCGGGTGCGGTGAACTGGATGCCGACGGGCAGGTTGTTCTCTTCGGAGAGGCCGCCGGGCAGGGAGAGCGCCGGGACGCCTGCCAGGTTGACGGGCACGGTTGCGACGTCGCCCAGGTACATTGCCATGGGGTCGCCTTCGGTCTTCTCGCCGAGCTTGAACGCGGTGGAGGGCGCGGTCGGGGAGATGAGCACGTCGCACTTTTCGAAGGCTGCTGCGTAGTCGCGCTGGATGAGGGTGCGTACGCGCAGTGCGGCGCCGTAGTAGGCGTCGAAGTTACCTGCGGACAGTGCGTAGGTGCCGAGGATGATGCGGCGCTTGACCTCGTGGCCGAAACCTGCGGAGCGGGTTGCGGACATGACGCGTTCGATGGTGACGGGGCCGTCTTCGGGTACGACGCGCAGGCCGTAGCGGACGCCGTCGTAGCGTGCCAGGTTGGAGGACACCTCGGAGGACATGATCATGTAGTAGGCGCTGATGGCTTCGGTGACGGAGGGCAGGGAGACCTCGATGATCTCTGCGCCTGCGGCACGCAGCTCTTCAACGGATTCGCGGAAGCGTGCGAGGACGCCTGCTTCGAAGCCGTCGCCGTCGCCACCGCCGAGTTCCTTGATGACGCCGATGCGCAGGCCGGAGAGGTCACCCTTGCGTGCGGCTTCTGCGCCTGCTTTGGCTTCTTCAACGAAGTTGCCGGGCTCATCGGGCAGGGAGGTTGCGTCGAGCGGGTCGTGGCCTGCGATTGCTTCGTGGAGCAGTGCGGTGTCCAGGACGGTGCGTGCGACGGGGCCTACCTGGTCGAGGGAGGATGCCATGGCGATGACGCCGTAACGGGAGACGGAGCCGTAGGTGGGCTTGACGCCGACGCTACCGGTCAGTGCTGCGGGCTGGCGGATGGAGCCGCCGGTGTCGGTGCCGAGTGCCAGGGGTGCCTGGAAGGCGGTGACGGCTGCTGCGGAGCCGCCGCCGGAGCCGCCGGGTGCGCGGTCGAGCGCCCAGGGGTTGCGGACTACGCCGAATGCGGAGTGCTCATTGGAGGAGCCCATTGCGAATTCGTCGAGGTTGGTCTTGCCGAGGATGGGCATGCGTGCTTCGCGGACCTTGCGGGTGACGGTGCCGTCGTAGGGGCTCATCCAGCCTTCGAGCATGCGGGATGCTGCGGTGGTGGGCTGGCCCTTGGTGACGATGAGGTCCTTGACGGCGATGGGTACGCCTGCGAGCGGGGGCAGTTCCTTGCCTGCTGCACGGTCTGCGTCCACTGCTGCTGCGGTGGCAAGTGCTTCTTCGGCGTTGATGTGCAGGAAGGCGTTGAGGCCGCTCTTGCCGTCTGCGCGGTTGTCGCTCAGGGGTGCGCCGTCGGTGGCTGCGATGCGGTCCAGGTGTGCCTGGGTGAGCTCGACGGAGGTGATTTCGCCGGATGCGAGCTTTTCTGCTGCTTCTGCGGCGGTGAGCTGGATCAGTTCGTTCACTTGGTTGTTCTCCTCTTAGTCTTCGTCGAGGATTGCCGGCACGCGGAACTTGCCGTCCTGTGCGTCGGGGGCGCCGGAGAGCGCCTCTTCCTGGGTGAGGGTGGTGACGGGTACGTCTTCGCGGAAGACGTTCTCGAGGGGGATGGGGTGGCTGGTCGCGGGGATGTCGGCAGTTGCTTTCTGCGACATGGTCTCAACGGATGCGACGATGACGTCCAGCTCAGACGCCATCGCGGTGAGTTCTTCATCGGTCATCTCAATGAGTGCCAGCGATGCCAGGTGCTTTACCTGTTCAAAGGTGATGGCAGACATGGTTCTCCCGTAGTTTGTTTTCTTGTCTCTTCTCTAGTGTAGTGGAGGTTGCGTTTTCCGTCTCATTGGGGGTTGGAGGGTTTACCTGCTGGTTTGTGTGTTCAGGCGGTGTTCTTCTCCCCTGTTTTCGGGTTAAATACTCAACGCCCCGCTCCTCGTATGAGGTGCGGGGCGTTGGGCTACAACGTGTCCACGTTACGCTTAAGGGTTATTCCTTAGGCGGGGATGGTCAGAACCTGGCCGGGGAAGATCAGGTCAACGTTGTAGATGATGTCGGTGTTCGCAGCTGCGATTGCCTGGTAGCCGCCTGCAACGCCGAGCTTTGCAGCGATCAGCGAGAGGGAGTCACCGGGAACCACGGTGTAGGTGCCTGCTGCAGCCTTGGGAGCTGCAACGGGTGCTGCTGCGGGAGCCTCAACTGCCGGTGCTGCTGCAGGAGCTGCTGCGGGTGCCTCAACTGCTACGGGAGCTGCCGGTGCAGCGGGTGCTGCTGCGGGAGCCTCAACTGCTGCGGGTGCAGCCTGAGCTGCAGGAGCTGCGGGTGCAGCCTGTGCCGCGGGTGCGGTGTAGGTCTGCTGGGTCTGCGACTGTGCAGCCACGGTGGTGGTGGGCTCGGTGTAGGTGGGAGCTGCGCCGGTCTTGCCGTAGAGGCCAAGCTTAGCGGAGCATGCGGGCCATGCGCCCCAGCCCTGGATAGCGAGCAGACGCTCGCCAGCCTCGATCTGCTGTGCACGGGTAGCGGTCGCGGGGGAGCCGGACATGCCGACGCCGTTCCAGGACTGCTGGGTGAACTGCAGACCGCCGTAGAAGCCGTTACCGGTGTTGATGGACCAGTTGCCACCGGACTCGCACTGTGCCAGTGCGTCCCAGGTAGCACCGTCTACTGCGTTTGCAGCGGGCATCGACATGGTAGCTGCTACAGCGCCACCGATGGCGAGAGCTGCTGCGGTACGACGAATGGAAGTGTTCTTCATAATGCTCCTTGGGGCCGTCCCCGCTCGTTCCGTCCCCGGAACTCTAGCGCGCCGCCGCTCACCCTTTGATAACGAAGTAGGTTACTCATATTCTGGCTCTACCATGTGAGCGGCTCTCCACCGATTTCATGTCACCGTGAGCGATTCTGCACTTATGTGCGGAATCCGGGTGGCACTTCCTCGGTGGGGACGTGCGGTAGAACCGGGCATCGTTTCAAGCATTCCAAGCTTGAAACCACACAGGCGATTCCCTTGCGAGAATCTGTCTGGTCTCAAAGATAGCCGAGGTTTTTTATGATTCCAACCTGATTTCAAGTTCACAGTGAACGTCCCGGGTTCTCCCAGGGTTCTTTCAGGTTAAAAGTGCAGGAAACATTAATCAAGACCTAGAACCCCGCGTATCTTAAGGGTTTCACCCCGGAATTTCGGGGTTTTCTAGGGACTTAACCCCGAGTGCACTCCCCCACTGAGCTTTCCGATTCGGGGTGAATGAGCACCACCTTTAAGGGTTTTGAACGGCGTGTAAATATTTTTTAAATATTTCTTCGCTTTGGGAGTGTTTTAAGGCGCTTCCACCTTAAAAGCTGTGGTAATTACAAATACCAAAAATTGGCATTCAGGCTCTGGAGCACGCACTCCAGAGCCTGAATGCTCTATATATTGCAGGGGTCAGATTCAGATGACCCCGCTACCGGGTCTACTCGGCGGTAGCCTCAACAGCCTCCGGACCACCCTCGAGCAGGGCGGTGAAGCCCTCTTCATCCAGAACCTTCAGACCCAGTTGCTGAGCCTTATCCAGCTTCGAGCCGGCGTTCGCGCCAGCGACCACAAAGTGGGTCCTCTTAGATACAGAACCGGATGCCTTACCGCCGCGAGAAATAATGGCTTCCTTCGCACCGTCACGGGTGTAACCGTTCAGCGTGCCGGTCACGACCACGGTCAGGCCCTCCAGGGTGCGCTCTACGGACTCGTCACGAGTATCTTCCATGCGCACACCGGCGGCAGCCCAGGAGTCCACCACCTCGGCGTGCCAGTCCTCAGCAAACCATTCAATAATCGAGTCGGCAATCGTGGTGCCCACACCGTCCACAGCGGCAAGGCGTTCACGGTCAGCCTCGCGGATCGCCTGCATCGAACCGAACTCCGCGGCGAGCGCGCGGGCAGCGGTCGGGCCCACGTGGCGAATCGAGAGGGCAACCAGTACGCGCCACAGCGGCTGTTGTTTTGCCTTCTCCAACTCGGCGAAGAGGTTCAGCGTATTCTTCGTGGGCTTCGGCTCGGGGCGTGCCTTGGTCGGCTTGGTGTAGAAGTAGGGCACACGCTCCATCTTTCCGGTGCCCACACCCTTGACCTTCTTCTCACGCTCGATGGTGACCTCGCGCAGGTCCTCAATGTTGAGGCTAAACAGGTGCGCCTCGGTGGTTAGCGGAGGGGTATCCGGGGTTGCGGGGCTGGTGAGCGCCTTTGCTGCTTCAAAGCCGAGCGCCTCAATGTCGAAGGCGCCGCGGCTTGCGGCATAGTACACGCGCTCGGTCAGCTGTGCCGGGCAGGAGCGAGGGTTAGTGCAACGCAGGTCCACGTCACCTTCCTTGCCGGGAGCAAGGGGCGAGCCGCAGGAGGGGCATTCGCTGGGCATGACGAACTCGCGTTCGGTGCCGTCACGCAGGGCAACCACGGGGGCGACAATCTCGGGGATCACGTCGCCTGCCTTGCGCAGCACCACGGTGTCACCGATGAGCACGCCCTTAGCCTTGACCACGTCCTGGTTGTGCAGGGTGGCACGTTCCACGGTCGAGCCGGAGACGAACACGGGCTCCATGACGCCGTAGGGGGTCACGCGGCCGGTACGTCCCACATCCACGCGGATGTCCAGCAGCTTGGTGTGAACCTCCTCGGGCGGGTACTTATAAGCAACCGCCCAGCGCGGCACGCGGGAGGTGTAGCCCAGCTGAGCCTGGGTCGCGAAGTCGTTGACCTTAATGACGATGCCGTCGATTTCGTGCACCAGGGAGTGGCGCTGCTCGCCGTACTTATTAATGAAGTCGAAGACCGCCTCAGTGTTATCGGCGATTTCGCTGTAGGGGCTCACGGGCAGACCCCAGGAGGCGAGCAGGTCGTAAGTCTCGTACTGAGTGGCAATGTCCAGGCCGGTGCGCGAACCGATGCCGTGCACGTACATGCTCAGCGGGCGCGAGGCGGTAATCGCCGCATCCTTCTGGCGCAGCGAGCCTGCCGCGGCGTTACGCGGGTTCGCAAAGGGGTTCTTACCTGCGGCAATCATGGACTCGTTGAGCTTCTCAAAATCAGCGGAAGAGATGAACACTTCGCCGCGGATTTCAATCTCCTCGGGGTGGTTCTCGCCGGTCAACTGCGGCGGGATGCTCGCAATGGTGCGCACATTGTGGGTGACGTCTTCACCGGTGGTGCCGTCGCCGCGGGTTGCCGCGCGTACGAGGGTACCGTTGCGGTAGAGCAGATTCACCGCCAGGCCGTCAATCTTCAGCTCGGTCAGCCACTGCGGTGCGCTACCGGTGAGGTTCCGGGTGCTCTCTTCGGTCTTGGTCAGCCAGGTGCGCAACTCTTCGAAGGAGAAGACGTCCTCGAGGGAGTACATGCGCTGCAGGTGGGTGACGGGCGCGAAAGCCTCAATTGCCTCACCACCGACTTCCTGGGTGGGCGAGTCGTTGGCGATGATGAGCGGGTGCTCCGCTTCGATGATTTCGAGGCGGCGGTAGAGCGCATCGTACTCGGCGTCAGAGAGGAAGGGCGCGTCCTCGTTGTAGTAGGCGCGGCGGGCGGCACGAATCTTATCGGTCAGTTCCGCATACTCGGCGCGCAGGGCCTCGGTAATCTCCGCAGTGTTTTCTGCGGCGTTTTCTGCGGGGCTCTCTGCTCGAGTCTCGGCGGGGGCAGTCTGCTGGGTGGTGTTGTTCTCAGTCACCCGTCCAGTCTAGCGTTTTTGCTCCGCCTCTCCCCTATCGCTCGTCATATTGGCAGGTTCCGCGAGCGCGAACGATGAGGCAAACGATGAGGCAAGCGTGCCGTAGCCACTTACCGGATTGCGCTTCCTTAGTTTCTGTGCGCGGATACAGTTCACCCCCGCCTCCTGCAGGCGCTCAATCGAGCACCCGAAGGAAACGGGGGTGAATCACAAGGTATGAAGTTTAGGCTTCGACAGCGTCGGCAACAATCACGGTAATGTTGTCGCGACCGCCGGAACGCAGCGCCTCGTGCTGGAGCACGTCAGCGGCGTCCTGCGGGTGGCGGATCGAGGTGAGTACGCGTGCCATGTATTCGTGCGAAAGCTCACCGGAAAGACCATCGGAGCAGAGCATCAGGCGGTCACCGGCGCGGGCGGGCAGAACCCAGAAGTCCGGTTCCCAGTAGTTGCCGGTACCCAGCGCGCGGGTAATCACGTTGCGGCGCGGGTGGGTCAGCGCCTCCAGGGCGGTAATCTGACCCTCGTCAACCAGGTACTGCACCTCGGAGTGGTCAGTGGTGACCTGCTCCAGCGAGGCGGCCCCTTCAGCGCCGGGCAGCTTCTCCATGGCGGAGTGGTGAATACCCTCGTCCTCACGCAGCAGGCGGTAGGTTCGGGAGTCACCCACGTTGAAAATAACCCACAGGTTACGGTCACCGATGCTGGTCAGCCAGGCGCCGGTGACGGTCGTGCCGCCGGCGCGGGAGAGCGCCTGCTTAATTTCTTCGTTGGTTTCGCCAAGGATATCGTGCAGGCGGTTCAGGGTGCCCACGATTTCATTGTTAAGCAAGGTGTTGGCGCGGCGACGGCGCTTGGCGGGGTCGGAGTCGTCAATGGCGGCGAGGCGTTCAGCGTAGGCCTGCTGCTCCTCTTCGCTACGGCCACCGGGCATGGTGAAGAAGGGCGAGTAGGCAAGCTGACGCACGCACAGACGCGATGCTACTTCGCCGGCTTCGTGGCCTCCCATGCCGTCCGCGACCACGCAAAGGGAACCGGCGACGACCATCGAATCTTCGTTATTTTCTCGATGTGCGCCGCGGTGCGTTGCACCACCGGTACGTAGTTTCAGTTCAGTCATGAGAGGTCTATCTCCATTGTGTAGTTCGCGCGACGAGTCACCGCCACGGGGTCTACGTTACCAAAGCTTCTAACGTTTCGCGTCCCTTGAGAGGTGAGAGTATAGCGATTTCCCACCTGTCGGAGCGTGTTTGCTGTCTCATTATCGGTCAGCACGGTACCCGGTTCAGCGAGGGAGACCAGGCGCGCAGCCAGGTTCACGCTGGAGCCGTACACGTCGCCGCGGTTAGCCAGAACCTCGCCCCAAATGAAGGCGACGCGGGCTTCCGGTAGCTGCGGGTCGGCGCCGATCTTTTCGGAGAGCTGCAGGCTAATTTCTGCGATAGTGTCCGGGGTTTCGGTGAGGAAGAAGACTTCGTCACCGAGGGTCTTGATAATGCGACCGCCCAGGGGTGCGATGACGTCCAGGCAGCTCTGCTCAAAGTGGTTGATGAGCTGAGAAAGAGCCGCGGCGTCCAGGTTACGCACCAGGGAGGTATAGGAAACCAGGTCAACGAACCCTACGCCTCGCACCAGGGGCAGGCGGGAAAGTCCGGAGGTGGTCACGTTGTTTTCGCGCAATCCCAGGCGCAGGATTCCGGCGTACATCTGGCGACGGTATGCGTAGAGCGCCAGACGCTCGAGAACCTCGAGGTAACGCGGGAAGTCTTTGAGGAGCTTGCGGCGGGCATCATTATCGCTGAGGTTTTCGGTGACCATAATGTTGTGCACGAGCGCCTCAATCTGCCAGGCGACGGTACGGTCGGTCAGTTGACCTTCAGCGCGCACGAGGGATGCCACATATTCCATACGAATGTCGCCTTCTGCGTCCAACTTCTGCAGGTCGGCGAGCATCTGCACGTCTGTTTCAGTGAAGTAGGGCGAGTGGTTGGGGATTGTCGGGAAGCCCACATTGTGCCAGATACGCTGGGCGGTTTCGAGGGGAAGTCCGGCGCACTCTGCAGCTTCTACGGGGGTGTAGCGGCGACCCTGTCCCAGGAGCGACTTTTCGAGGGCTCGAATCCCTGCCTTGGATTCCTCGTCGCGGTAGATATTGTTCTGGGCGAGGTTCTGCAGAATTTTGAGGTTCAGCATTTGGGTTTCGGGGCCCATGGTGGCACCGGTGCCCTGCGGAGAGTGTGCAGGTTCATGATGGTCTGCCGTGCTCATTGCCGCTGCCGCTCCTTTCATATCTGCCGGATCATCTGTTCTGCCGTGCGGATGCACTGGTGTGTGCCGTGCGTCGACTGTGCACTGCTTCACTGTATAGCGCCTTGTTAATATACCCTCCACTGCGGTGTTTTGGGAGTCAAAGCCTCCACACCCAAAGATATTTTAGTGGAGTAATTCACATTTAAGAATACTCTAATCCGCATTTTTTCGGCTGATTTTAGGTGCCGGGTTAGGCTCTGAGCCAACCGGTCCGCCCTCCTTGTAGTGGGAGGAGGCACCCCAGAGAGGGCTAAATGTAGCGGGAACGCAGGGCGTAGTAGTCGCGTCGAGCGGATTTAATTTCTTTTTCGAAACGCTTGGGGTCGGGCACGTAGGTCAGGCGGTGGTGCACCCCGCGGCATACCACGTACACCGAACCGTAGCCCAACCAAGCGCCCGGGCCACGCTGTTTTGCCCAGCGCTCGCCCATGGAATCCAGGTAGAGGGATTCGTCTCCGCTACGGGTCATCACACCGCGGCGCACTACGAGCCGATGGGTGGTCAGCAGGTAGTAGGTGGTAACCCACCGCCAGGCAGTACGCACAGCACCAAGCAGGGCACCCACCGCACACATCGTGCCGAGAGTCCACAGAATCGGTGAGGACCGTGCCGTGGAGGCAAAGGTTGAGGCGGCGATGGCAACCAGTAGGTAGGCAAGCGCGGGCAGCAGGGCACCGTAGTGCTGTCGGGTGGCGATGATGACATGCTCACCGGGGTTGAGTTTTCCGCGCAGGCGCATGGTGTTCCTTAGCTGTGCTGGTGGGTGTGTACCGGATTAGAGGCGCCGGTTTGAGGTGGTGCGGGCGTATTCAGTGTTGCTGTGCCGGGCAAAATTTTATGGGCAGAAACTTTATAGGTTGGTTCTAGTGTGCCTGCTGAAAATCTCCGTAGCTACCGTTGGCGGGGCGAAGATGCTCAATATCGCCCACCGCGTAGGGCTCTATGGTTCCGTCCTCGCGGCGAATGAGGATGCGCCCCTGCGCATCGAGGTCTTCGGCAATGCCATCTACGGTGCTTCCGTCGGGCAGGCTCATGCGCACGCTGGCTCCGAGGGTTGCGGTGGAGGCGCGCGCCTGGTCGAGCAGGCTGATGCTCTGTGGGTTGAGGGGGTCGGGGTTGAGGGGGTCGGGGCGTTCGGGGTCACCGCCGGCGCGCACGAAGGCGCGGTAGCGGCGGGCGAAGATGCTCAAGAGTCGGGTGAGCACCTCGGAGGAGTCGATGACCTGCCCGGTGCACAGGCTCAGGCTGGTGGCGGTGGGTACGGGCAGCTGTTCAGCGGACATGTTCGTGTTCTGGCCGATACCCACAATGATGCTGCGCTGCCCCTCGGTGGAGCCGCTTTCGGGAACGAGCTGGGCGAGGATTCCGCAGCCCTTAGCCCCCTGCGCGATGACGTCATTGGGCCATTTGAGGGCGGCATCCACGCCGTAGCTGCGCCAAATATCGACCACGCTGAGCCCGGCGATGAGGGTCAGCCAGTGGTAGCTGTCTTCGGGTAGTTCTCGGGCGAGAGGGTCTGTGGAGGCGTGCGGGCGCACCACGATACTTGCGGCGAGGCAGGCCCCGGGAGGGGCGGTCCAGGCTCGGGCGAGGCGGCCGCGTCCGGCGCTTTGGTAGAGGCTGGCGTAGACGGAGAGCTCGCCGAGCTGTTCGCGTTCGGGGTCGGTGCCGTCCATGAGTAGTTCGCGGGCGCGGGTGGTGGTGGAGTCGACCTCATCGTAGAGGTTTACGCTGGAGTACCCGGTTTCCATTGCAATGGTGCGGATGCGTGGCACATCCAAAACCGAATAATCGCTCTCGATGTGCATGTTCTTCTCCATAGCTTGCGCCTTTCCACTCTGTCCGAAACTACTCTGCAGTATGCCGACCCTCTTTCAGCTCACCGTCGAAACCTGCCAGCTTCTACCGAGTCGCACTGGTTTCTCACCATACCAATTTCTTGCCGCCGGTGATGCCCACCCGGCGCCCGAGACGGTACATTAGACAGTGAGGGTGCATCAAGCACCGACCGGCTGCGGAGGTTCCTCCGCCCTGCTCGAAAGAAGACCGCTATGGCTTATTACGCAATTACTTACGTTTACGCAGCTCCCGAGGAGCAGGCGAAGTACCGTCCGGCTCACCGCGAGTACCTTGGTTCGCAGATTGAGGCGGGCAACCTGATCGTTTCGGGTCCTCTGCTGGACGGCGAGACCCCCGCTGGCGCTCTGCTGATTGCAAAGGTTGACTCCGTTGAGGCAGCTGAGAAGCTGGTTGCTGGCGACCCCATGAACATTGGTGGCGCGGTTCTGTCTCACACCATCACCGAGTGGAACCCGGTCCTGGGCACCATCTAAGCGTCATTTCACGCTGAAAGTTTGAACGCAAACCCCCTTTCCGTCGACAAGGATTGCCGAAGCGAAAAGGGGGTTTTCTGCGCTCTTTTGAGCCGCGCTTTCGCACTTTTCGTTTACTATATGCACCTTCTTGGGTACTGAGTGCATAAAAGTGTATCTAGTGTTGATATTCTGGCTTCTCACCTGGCATATGTGCCCTAGTTCGCACTATAGTTGAAAGATATGCACATTGTTCAAGAGTGCTCTTCGGGGCACCTGAGCACCTTATCACCGCAACCACTGGCTCCCGACGATCGGGTGGAGCAGGAACGAGGAATAATGTCCGAGAACCTCCAGCAGGATTTTGACTTGAGCACCACCGCCGGTAAGCTCGCTGATTTTTATGCACGTCGAGAGCGCAGCTTCGCGCCCAGCGGTGAGGCAGCTATTGAGAAGCAGCACGCACGCGGCAAGAACACCGCCCGCGAGCGCATCGATATGCTTCTGGACGAGGGTTCTTTCGTAGAGTTTGATGCCCTCGCCCGCCACCGCACCACCGCATTCGGCATGGAGGCGAAGAAGCCTCTGGGTGACGGCCTGGTCTCCGGTTACGGCACCGTGGATGGTCGCCTGGTTGCCGTGTATTCGCAGGATTTCACCGTCTACGGTGGTTCTCTCTCGCAGGTGAACGGCGAGAAGATTGTGAAGGTGCAGAAGTTCGCTCTGAAGAACGGTTGCCCGGTCATCGGCATTAACGATGGTGGTGGCGCCCGCATTCAGGAGGGCGTGGCTTCCCTGGCGATGTTTGCCGACATTTTCCGTATGAACGTGCGTGCGTCCGGCGTGGTTCCGCAGATTTCTGTCATTATGGGCCCCTGCGCTGGCGGTGCCGCGTACTCCCCAGCGCTGACTGACTACATCATCATGGTGGATAAGACTTCGCACATGTTCATTACCGGCCCGGACGTCATTAAGACCGTGACCGGCGAGGATGTGGACATGGAAACCCTCGGCGGTGCGCGTCAGCACAACTCCGTGACCGGTACCAGCACCTACCTGGCTGAGGATGAAGAAGACGCGTTCGATTTTGTGCGTGAGCTCCTCGAGTTCCTGCCCTCGAATAACCTTGCAGAGTCCCTGCACCTGGAGCACGACCAGGAGCCCGTGGTGACGGTAGACGATCTGGACCTGGACACCCTGATCCCGGATTCGGCGAACCAGCCTTACGATATGCGTGCGGTCATTGAGTCCGTGGTCGATGACGGCCACTTCCTGGAGATGCAGGCGCTGTACGCCCCGAACGTGATGATTGGTTACGCCCGCGTTGAGGGCCGCACGGTCGGTATTGTGGCGAACCAGCCGATGCAGTTCGCCGGCTGCCTGGACATTTCTGCGTCTGAGAAGGCTGCCCGTTTTGTGCGTCATTGCGATGCGTTCAACATTCCGATTCTGACTTTTGTGGATGTTCCCGGCTTCCTGCCCGGTACCGATCAGGAGTTCAACGGCATTATTCGCCGCGGCGCTAAGCTGCTCTACGCTTACGCGGAGGCGACCGTTCCGCTGGTCACGGTCATTACCCGTAAGGCGTACGGTGGCGCGTACATTGTGATGGGTTCGAAGAAGCTGGGCGCCGATATTAACCTGGCGTGGCCCACCGCGCAGATTGGCGTGATGGGTGCGCAGGGTGCGGTGAACATTCTGTACCGTCGCGAGCTGGCTGCGCTGGCAGCCGAGGGCGGCGACGTTGAGGCTCGCCGCGCTGAGCTGATCGCCAAGTACGAGGAAGAGCTGCTGAACCCGTACCAGGCTGCCGAGCTGGGTTACATTGACGAAGTTATCGCCCCGAGCGAGACTCGCGTGCGCATTATTTCTTCGCTGCGTGCCCTGCACGATAAGCGTGCGTCTACCCCGGCAAAGAAGCACGGCAACATCCCGCTGTAGGCTTCCCTTGTGCCCGCACCATTTGTGGCGCGGGCATTCCCAGGATTTTAGGTTTTCTAAGGAGGCGTGCCTTTGGCAGGCTACAACCCGCTGAGTTATTTCTCATTCGGTAAGAAGAAGGATAGTTCGGAGGCTACTGAGAGCGCCGAGCAGCTTGAGCGTAGCTCCGCACATTCTTCTGCGCACGCAGATACCGCATCCAGCGCCCCGCCGAAGGATTCTGCTCAGCCTTCGGTAGATACTGACGCTGAGCAGGAGCCTCTACTGAAGGTGGTTAAGGGCTCCCCCACTGAGGAGGAGATTGCCGCCCTCACCGCTGTGGTTGCGATGATGCAGGCGAATGCCGCGCAGCAGGAACAGAATTTGCTGGTGGGTGCCGCTTCGCGCATCCTGAACCGCGGTCAGCGCCTGGGTGTTTCGTTGCGTCCCGGCCCCGGTTCGTGGAGGCGCGCTCGCCCCATGTAATGCGGGCTGCTAACTATGCTTCTTATATTCCCGTCACGCCAGCCGGTGTGACGGGAATATATTGTTTTGCCCCAAATTTAAGATTTATATTGCGCTATTGAACATCTAATGCGCTGGTTCTTGCGGTTTTGTCATATTAGAAACGATAAAGCGATGATGATACGCCCTGATGCTACGATGTATATACCATCACAATAGTGTTAGTAAATTGGCAGGGACCATGGCAAAGATGCTGAATAAAAACCATAGGCCCCCACCGGATGTCTATATCACGCTTCTGTTGCCGACGCTACGGCGCTTGTCGAAGACTGTGCCCCGCACCGCCGCCTATGTTAGTGAGCAGTTGCGGCAGCAGACTAAGGCGTTGGGGTCGAAGAAGAACCTACCGGATCTTGAATCCACCGATTTTGCGGTGGCTGTGCGCACCACCTTGAAAATCTTGGTGGCGCTTCGTTATGCCCAGCTTATGCCTCGTTTGACCCCGTGGGAGAAGAGGAAGTACCTGCTCACTCCCCTGGGCGCCGAGCTGACCTGCACCCCGCATCTGCACGGTTCGGTGCCGCCGCGTGTGGTGAAGCAGGTGCAGGCGCTGTGTGCGCAGAATTTGACGGCGAAGAGCGTGAAGAAGCTCAAGAAGCAGGCGAACGCACTACTGGAGAATGCGCAGGAGGAGCATCGCCTCATTTTTGGCGCTCCTGACACTGGTGCTCTTAATGCTCTGCCGCCTTTCTCAGGCGCTGATCCTGCTCAGTTGAACCCCGCTGCTTATGATGCAACCGGTGCGGAGCACCTTGCACAGGCTTTGAATTCTGCGGGTACTGCCGAGACCTGGCCTGTGGGTCAGTCTCCGCTGGATATTATTTTGCGTGCCAGCGATTCGCCGGTGATTCACGCTCAGGCCGAGTTTGCGGAGCATTTTACGCAGGATTTGATTCAGCACGTTCACGCGGTGACGCCAGAATATTTTGAGCAGATTGTTGCCGATATTTTTACGGCTCTTGGTTTTAACACCGAGGTAACCGGCGGTGCTGATGATAAGGGTGTTGACGTTATTGCCCGCTATTCTGATGGCCTGGATTTCGCGCCGATTTATATTCAGGTGAAGCATTATTGCGGAACTATGAAGGTCACCCCCAACGAGATTCAGAAGCTTGCCGGTGCAGTGCTTCTGCACGGCGGCCTGCAGGGTGTTTTGGTGACCTGCGGTGCTTTTGCGCATCCGGTTCCCGAGTATTTGCAGGGTTTGCCCGGCGCTCGCAATATTGCGCTGGTTGATCGACACCAGTTGGTGGAGCTGATGATTCGTCACCGTGTGGGTGTTCTTGATGGTGAGGGCGAGTGCGGTTACCGCATTGACGAGGAGTATTTTGCCCGCGGCTTGGAGTAGCCGGGGTGTTTCTGGGGCGAGTTATTTCTCTCCGAATATCTCTGGCCTTCATGCATTTCCCACGTCATTTCACATAATGTATTTTCACTTTTCCTTGAGGATATTTTTCACATATCGGCTGGTTTTAGAAATCTAGGTTATTTCTCGAACCAGCCGATACAATAATGAAGGTAATGCGTTATATATTCTTCGCATTATTTCACGAAGTGAATATACCCGTGACGGTCTAGACACTTCACCCCAATTTATAGCGTTCTTTTCTGAAGTGTTCGTCGTTGAAGACGGTGCGTAAGCGGGACGGGTTGAGAAAAAACTACCTACCCTGCTTCTCTTCGCTTCTCTTCACTGCGGGATTTCAAAGTGCCGGCCCAAAAATAAAGATGGTGCCGCTCACTTTCGTGATTATTTTCCCGTTCGCATGACTGCACTTTATGAAGAACGCCTGCACGATAAATAACACTAGATAAGGAGCCCGGCGTGGCTTTTGTGAATAAAACAATGCTCCATATCGATCATTCCGAATTGCACTCTTTGCAGCAGGAAACCTCGTGGGAGGCTCTACCCGAGGAAGCACGCACTCTCAGCGTTGCGGCGGCTTTCTCTCTGCTCCGCCATTTTGAGCGCGCGCAGGATCGTGGCGAGAAGGTTTTCTTCCCCGATATGTACACCCCGGTTGGCGTGGACCTGGGTTTCAACATGACTCAGCGTTTCATTGCGGTCGGTGACAATGTCCTCTTCCGTGAGGCACTCAATAAGCTGATTGCGGCGCTGGTCAATGCTGATTATCTTGAGGTGTCCCTCAGCCAGTTGCATCCGGGCAATCTGCACTACACTCTGAGCGAAGCGGGCCGCGAGCTTCTGGGCACCGCGAAGGAGCAGCAGGCGCAGGCTCTTCTGCCGGTTCTGCCTCTGCAGAGCGGCGTGTACCTGCACTATCTGAAGCAGTTCTACCCGGTTCTGCTCTCGCACATTACGGTGCGTGAGCTTCTGCCCATTGTCCTGAGCGTTACCCCGTCCTACCCTGCGGCGGCGCCCGTGAAGATTCGCGAGCTGGTGCTGCGTGAGTGCGGTTTTGTGCAGGGCTGGTACGGTCTGTCGTACCTGGAGCAGCGCATTGTTGAGCCGGTGATTGCTCAGGCGTTGAGCCTGCTGACCCGTGAGGGCTACCTGCGCACCAAGACCATTCACGAGCACACGGATTCTCCGCTGACGCTGTACTCGCTGTCGCCTTCGGCGAAGGATCTGGTGGCACGCCACGGGGAGACTGGCGTGCCGGCAAGCGAGCTGAGCTCCGTGCTGGCGCTGGTGAAGGATGAGGGCGCCTCCATTACGGCTGAGGATATTGCCGCAACTGACGCTCTGCTGACTCATATGGGCGTTCTTCTGCTCGACACCCTCAACGACCACGGCGCCGATGTGGAGCTGAGCCTTCCGAGCCTGGAGCAGGTCTTTGACCGCGACGAGCGCATTCAGCAGGCGTCCTCGAACCCCTATTTTGTGCAGATTGACGCGCAGGATTACCTCTACGATGTGCTGATTGCCCACCACTATCTCTCCGAGCGTGAGACCGTCTACTCGCTGGGTCCTGCGTTTGCACCGGCTTTGGCGCAGATGGTTGAGCCGAGCGTTCAGAAGCTGGTGGCTTCGGCTCTGCTGGATCCCGCGGCGGTGGATGCTCTGCCGTACCCGCATCAGTTGCTGTACCCGATTCTGAAGCTCGTGGAGGAGAACCCGCGTATCTCCTACTACGACATCTACGATGAGTTGAAGCTCGCCCTGGATATCCCGTACCTGCAGGGTGAGATTGCTCCGCACCGTTATAAGCTGACCCCGCGTCTGCGTAACCGCTATTCGGTGGCGATGCACGTGCTCAAGGGCGAACGCTACCTGAACGCTCTGCGTGAGGGTACGGGCCGTACCTCCCGCAAGAACCCGGAGCGTTACGAGCTGAGCGAGGCGGGTAAGGAGCTGCTCAAGCGTTTCCCGGAGGGTGCTCCGGAGGCGGTGACCGCCCGCATGGCGCCGCTGCCGCCGCAGTCGCTCAAGCACAAGCTGCCTCAGGATATTGCGGCTGAGCTGCAGGCTCGTGAGGAGGCTCTTCAGGCTGCTAAGGAGGCGCGCGCGGCGGAGCGTCAGGCTCGCCTGGCGGCTCGTGAGGGTGCTTCGCGTGAGCCGTTGGCTCCGGTGCCGGGTGCTTCTCCGGCGCTGTTGGCGCGTCCGGCTGGTTCGCCGGTAGCGGCTCCTACCCAGGCGACTACTGCCCAGGCACCCGCTGAGGTTCCGGCGGCACCGGTCGCTGCGACTACCGCCCAGCCTGCCGTGCCCGCTCCTGCTGTTTCTGCACCCGTTGCAGCTCCCGTTCAGCCGGTTGTTTCCGCTACTGCTGTGTCCGCTCCCGCTGGTTCGACTGTTGAGCCCTCGACTGCTCTGCAGGTGGCTGCCACTCAGGTGCGTGAGGCTCTGAAGCGTTACCGTCAGGTCTTCCGCCGTGAGGCTCTGGCTCCGGCGCTGGCGCAGGTGTCTGAGGAGCGTTTCCGTAGCATTGGTTTCGATTTGTTCCTGATGCGCGGCTACACGGTAGAGGCGCTGGAGGCTCGGGGTGTGGACGGCGTGGCGACCCCCGCCACCGGTGAAAAAGAGCGAGCGTTCTACGTTCGTACTCTGCGCCCGGCATCTAACGGCGTGCTGTCCGCGAGCGTTCGGCCTCAGGACATTACCGCGTTCTTCCTGGCAATTCACGCCCGCGGCGGTCAGCTCGGCACCTTCATCACGAACGCCACATTCAGCGATGAGGCGTACGACGAGTTCATCCGCTGCTCGACCAAGTACCCGAACATTCTGGTGGATCTGGTATCCGGCGATGAGCTGCAGGACCGCCTCATTGCGCACCGCCTCGGCGTGGTCCAGAGCGCGAACGGTCTGCTCGGGCTCAACGGTGAATACTTCACCGGCTAAGTCGCCAGCTAGCAGCTTGTAACCCATCTGGGTGACGCCCCGGTCTTCCTCTCCTGCACGTTCAGGAGAAGAAAGCCGGGGCGTTTTCGCGCATCCTCCCCGGTGAGTTGTCCACAGGTGGGCCCTTTTCTTGGCGTTCGGTGCCGCTCAGCACGTAATATTGCCGGTTTAAGCGACCCATATCACCGAAAATCGTGGTTGAAGGCACACCCCTGAGTTAGGATATGAACATGAGCACTTACCAGGAACTTCCCAGCATCTACCGATTGAAGCGCTCGCTGACCGACGTCGATCAGATTGCTAACGAATATTTTGAAAAGGTCCTCGACCTGAACCCCGTCCATGCAACCGAGCTTGGTCGCAAAGGCGTAGAGACCCTGTACCCCGACTACTCGCCCGCCGGCGAGAAGGCTTTCGCGCGCCTTGCGAAGAAGACTTTGAAGAAGGTCGATAACGTCCTGCCTATTGATGACGTTGACCTGGTCACCCTGGATGCTCTGCAGGAGCGCCTGAGCCTGTACCGCAAGCAGCACAAGGCTGGCTTTGGTGGCTGGCAGCTGAACAATATTGCCTCCGTCCCGCAGGAGGTGCGCTCGGTCTTTGACCTGATGAAGCGCAACACCCAGCAGGACTGGGAGCACATTATTGGTCGTATGCACCGCGTGACTGAGGCGCTGGAGGGCTACATCCAGACCCTTGAGGCGGCTCGTGAAGAGGGCAAGGTCGCCCCGCGCCGCCAGGTGGATATTGTCATTGAGCAGACCGCCGCGTACTACGCTCCCGGTGGTTTTTTTGACGAGCTTGCCGCTGAGGTCGCCGAGGCTGTCCCCTCGCTAAAGGATGAGGCTACCGCAGGTGCCGAGGCTGCAAAGGAAGGCTACCGCCGCCTCAACAGCTACCTGGTGGAGAAGCTGCAACCGGTCGCTCCCTCCCGCGACGCTGTGGGCCGTAAGGCGTACAGCCTGCACTCCCGTTCGTTCCTGGGTACCACCATTGACCTGGACGAAACCTACGCTTGGGGCGTGAAGGAACTGGAGAGCATTATCGCTCGTCAGCGTGAGGTTGCCGAGGAGATTGAGCCGGGCGCAAGCATTGAGCGTGCGAAGCAGCTGCTCGATGAAGATCCGGCACGTCAGCTGCACGGCACCGATGAGCTGAAGGCGTGGATGCAGAAGCTCGCCGACGCCGCCGTGGAGAACCTGGCGGGTAGCCACTTTGAAATTGGCGGCCCCATGCGCCGTATTGAGTGCTGCATTGCGCCCACGAACGAGGGCGGTATCTACTACACCGGCCCCTCCCCTGATTTCTCGCGTCCTGGCCGCATGTGGTGGTCGGTTCCCGAGGGTGAGGACACGTTCACTACCTGGCGTGAAACCTCCACCGTGTACCACGAGGGCGTTCCGGGTCACCACCTGCAGATTGCGATTGCTACGGCTCTGCAGGGCACCATGAACTCTTGGCGCACGAACATGCTGTGGGTGTCCGGTCACGGTGAGGGCTGGGCGCTGTACGCCGAGCGCCTCATGGAGGAGCTGGGCTATCTGAAGGATCCGGGTGACCGCATGGGCATGCTGAATGCTCAGCGTATGCGCGCCGCCCGCGTGGTCTTCGATATTGGTGTTCACTGCGAGATGCCGATTCCGGACGAGTGGGCTGAGCAGCTGGGCGTTGAGCCGGGCACCATCTGGACTTCTGAGCTGGGTTACGAGTTCTTGAAGCTGAACCTGGACGAGTCCGAGGGCCACCTGCGTTTCGAGTTCCTGCGTTACCTGGGTTGGCCGGGTCAGGCGCCGAGCTACAAGATTGGCGAGCGCCTCTGGCTGGAGCTGCGCGATCAGGCTGTGCGCCGCGGCGATGACATGCGTGCATTCCACACGCGTGCGCTTCTGCTCGGTTCGGTGGGTCTGGACACTCTGCGCCGCGCTCTGACCGATGAGATGATGCTCCCTCTGGACACTGAGGATGACGACGATGAGGACGACGAGTAGCCTCTAGTCTGCTCGCTCCTCGCCGAGTGGATTTCTGGAGTCTCTGGTTAAGAGCTCTATAGATGAAGCCCCCGCTTCAGCTTTATAGCTGAGGCGGGGGCTTCACCTTTTCATGCAAGGTTTATCTATCGGGATTCCGGGCTATCCGAAGTTTGCGGTGCCAGGGTCCGTGGTGCCGAATCCCATGCCGGTGGAGTCGTTCAGGTCCACCAGGTGCGGGGCGAAGCGGCACCAGTAGTCGGTGAGCGCGCCATTCGATTCGCGGATGCCCACGCCTACGGTGCGTCCGTCGACCACCCACACGCCGAGAATGGGGTGGCTGACCGGATTGATGATGCCCTCGTAGCGCGGTGCCGGGATGTACTCCTGGTAGATGAATTCGCTTTCGGGGGCGTTGGCGAAGAAGTCGTCGTCTTCGGGCTTGATGAAGACGTCGTAGTCGGGGGCGTAGATTTCTACGCCGTCGCCTTCGCGTCCGAAGATGGGTTTGCGAACCCAGTTGCGCATGCCGCCGCGGTGACCCGCGTAGGTGGGTACGAGGTTCGGGTGGCCGGGGTACTTATCCCAGAGCGCGGCAAGCAGCAGCTTATTGGAGAGGAACATCTTCCACGCCGGCTCAATCCAGCGGTCCATGGCGCCGTGGTAGGCGAAGAGGAGCTTGTCGTAGCCTGCTTCGCTGTCGGTGACCAGGTCTTCCCAGGGGTAGAGCTTGAAGAGGTTGGTGATGGCGCGGCCTTGTGCGTCCTCCCAGCTCTTGGTGTCCTCGTTGAAGATGACTTCGTCGATGGGCATCATGTGGGTTTTGATGCCCGCCTGCTGCGCCGCGTAGGCGATGAGCCAGAGGTTGTTGTAGTCCTCGTTGTTCTCGTCAATCTCGGGGCTCACGTGCGCCAGGTGCAGTACGGGCTGCACGCCGGCGGCAATTTCGGCTGCGAAGATGTGGCGCCAACGGTTGGTGAAGGCTTCGCCGATTTCACCCCAGTGGGCGTAGCCGCGGGTATCGAGGCGCTGGTCTTTCGCCCAGGTTTTCTGGCTGACTGCCGCCTCCACGATGCCAGTGGGGGTGTCTGCGTTGTATTCGAGCAGCTTCATGGGGTCGCCAGGCACGCCCGAGTAGGTGAAGTCGAAGCGTCCGTAGAAGTCGGCGTCGCGGCGGTTCCAGGATTCTACGGCGAGGTTGAACGCCGCCTGGGGCAGACCGAGGGTGCCGAACGCGCCGGAGGCAATGTACTCGACGGTTTCCAGGCACATGCGGTGCATTTCTTCCGCCTGGGCGCGCACAGAGTCCATTTCTTGCGGGCTGAAAATGTAGGCGGCGTATTCGTTCCAATAGTGGTCGGTGTCGTGGGGGCCGTCCACGCTGTAGGTGAGGCCTTCCTCAATGATGACGTTCTCCCAGTCGGGTCGGCCGACGGGAAATTCTTCACGGCGCATGAGGGGCTAGGCTCCTTCGAAGTAGTGATTGGAAAATAGTGAGGAAAATGCGGGCGGGACCGTTCAGTCCCTGCCCGCATTTAGTGTGATGGCTTATGGCTTAGCCGCCGGAGGTACCGCCACCGGACTTGGAGCCGCCACCGAAACCGCCCTTGCTACCTGACTTCGAGGAAGAGCCAGACTTGGACGAAGAACCCGATTTAGACGAGGAACCGGACTTCGAGGACGAACCCGACTTCGAGGTGTTCGACTTGCTGTAGGAGCCGGTGCTACCGCTATTGCTGGTGCCCTGCTTACCGCTGGAGACCGAGCCGGTGGTCTTATTACGCACCGAAGAGGTCTTACCGGAGTTATTGGTGCTGGTCACCTTACCCGAGGAGACAGTGGAGGACTTCTTCGCACTACGGTAGGAGTCTTCGAAACTACCGCCCTTGGAGGACACGCCGCTGTAGACGGTGCCGTTGCTGGGGCGGGTGGTGCTGCCTCCGGAGAGCTTAGTGCCCACACCCGGAACCGTGGGGGTGCCGGTGGAGTTTGCGGCACTCTGGCGACCTAGGTAGTACCAGAGGAACGCATTCGAATTATTGTGAGTGGTGGTCGAACCAGAAGTGCCCGAAGACCCAGAAGATCCGGAGGAACTAGAGGAACCCGACGAGTTCGAGGAGCCCGAGGAATCGCTGCTGGATGAGTCGGTCGGCTCCTGAACGCCTGCCTTCTCACATTCGCTATCTTCCACGCGCAGGCCGGTCTTCGCGTCCTGGCAGACGCGGGCGTACTCTTCGCCCTGCGACAGGAACGCGTTCTCTTCCTGGTGCATGGAGTTGTAGGCGAAGATGCCACCGCCAACCAGCAGCACGCCAGCGCCCGCTACGGCAATCATCTTGGCGATGCCGGGGCGGGTCGCGCCCAGGTTCAGGGTCTGCTGGGCAGAGGTCTGTGCGGCGCGGGTAGCAAAGTTGGCGACTGCTTCCATGCGGTTGCCGGGCTTCTTCGGGCCGTTGGGGGTGGTGGTTCCGCCGGGGTATTGGGGAGCAGAACTCATGCATCTCTCCTTGAAAGGTGGTGCGTGGCGTATTGCTCAACGCGTACATGAAGCTGAGTGGGTACAGCATCATCCGGCGACTTTCGCCGGACTATCGGTGTGATTCCAGCATATCAAGCTCTAGCTTTCGGCTTATTAGCTGACGGCAAAATCTCAGCAAGCTTCCCCGCATGTTGCGCAGTTGTTTCCTTTCTGTTTGCTTTTGCGGCAATTCCTAATTAACTATCAGCCGATTTAACCGCCTATGTGGGGGGCTGCTGGCGGCACTGGTGGCGGCGTTGCTGGTTGGGCAGCGGGGTTGGGCTGTGTTGCTGGTTGGGCTGCGGGATGTACAGCCGAAAGGTGCCGCCGGAAAGTCATGGTTCGTCATACATCCCCTACACTGCACCGGGTTTGCAATACTTCTTCACACAAACTCGCGCCGGAGCGCGTAAAAGTTTTAGAGTATGCCACATGTCTACACCGCATGCATCATCTCGTTCACGTCTGCCCAAGTGGGCTACTTCTTTCGGCAACCAAATCATTGCTTCCCTCATTCTGGGTATTGTTCTCGGCGCGCTCGCCCTCGCACTGGGCGGGGACGCGAAGAGCAACCCCAACTGGCTCATGGTGACCTTAGATACCATCGGCTCCTCCTACGTCACCTTGCTGAAGGCGGCCGTTGTTCCGCTGATTTTCACCGCCGTGGTCGCCTCCATCTCGAACCTGTCGCAGGTGACGAACGCGGCGCGTCTGGCGGTTAACACGCTCATCTGGTTTGCGATTACCGCGTTCTTCGCGGTGCTCATTGGTATTGCGATGGGCCTGATTGTTCAGCCGGGCGTGGGTGCGCAGGTGCAGGGTAAGGCGTACACCGGCTCGACCGGTTCGTGGACCGCGTTTTTGACCGGTCTGATTCCGGTGAACTTCTTGGGTCTGGGTGTCAGCGCTAAGTCCGGTGATTCCGGCATCACCGCCTCGGCATCCTTCAACGTGCTGCAGATCCTGGTCATTTCCGGCGCAGTCGGTATTGCCGCGCTGAAGGTCGGTGAGGCAGCCAAGCCGTTCATTGACGTAGTCAAGAGCGCTCTGGCGATTATTCAGAAGATTCTGTGGTGGATTATTCGCCTGGCACCGCTGGGTACCGTGGGTCTGATTGCTAAGGCAGTGTTCGCGTACGGTTGGGCGTCGATGGGTTCGCTGGTCGCGTTCGTCATCGCCCTCTACATTGGCCTGCTGCTGGTCTTCCTCGTGGTCTACCCGATTATTGTTCGCGCGAACGGCCTGTCGGTCCGCCAGTACTTCTCGGGCGTGTGGCCGGCGCTTCAGCTGGGCTTCGTTTCCCGCTCCTCGATGGGTTCGATGCCGATGACCCAGACCGTTGCCGAACGCAACCTGGGCGTTCCCCGCGCCTACGCATCCTTCGCGGTTCCGCTGGGTGCGACCACCAAGATGGACGGCTGCGCTTCGGTTTACCCGGCTCTTGCCGCAATCTTCGTGGCTCAGTTCTACGGTATTCAGCTGGACTTCACCCAGTATCTGCTGATTGTGATGGTGTCCGTGCTCGGTTCGGCTGCGACTGCCGGTACGACCGGCGCTATCGTGATGCTGACCCTGACCCTTTCCACTCTGGGTCTGCCGCTGGACGGTGTGGGTCTGCTCCTGGCGATTGACCCGATCGTTGACATGGGTCGTACCGCCCTGAACGTTGCCGGTCAGGCTCTGGTTCCCGCGATTGTGGCTCGCCGCGAGGGCATCCTGGATGAGGAGCTTTACAACGCTCCCCGTTCGGAGGGCGGCTTCGTGGCTCAGGAATTCTACGATGAGCGCATCGCCGGTGAGGCGCAGCGTCTGCACGAGGTGGAGGACAACACCGTCGCGGCACGCCGCTAACCTGGCGACTCTTGAAGCTACACGGCGCTAGGCTGTACTGCCTAGCGCCGTGTAGCTTTCTCGCTCTCGTGCCCCAACATGGATGACATACTTTTGCCAAACGTCATAAAACGTCACGATTGATTCTTCTTTTCTTTAATGTTTGAGAAGAGTTATGATTTTGAACGGCGTGTTCCATCTCCTACGTGGTTGAGGGGGATGGGACACGCTCTTTCTCTATATCCCCTGCTTTTCCGCTCCCTCCCACCGGCTTCTCAGCACCCTCAATCTGCACCCGAGAGTAAGGGTCACTCGTGAGGCTCTAAAATAGAACCTATGAGTACCACATCGACCCGACTGATTCTTGCCTCCGCCTCCCCGGCTCGCCGCAAGCTCCTGGAGGACTCCCGCATCGCGTTCACGGTGCGCGTCTCCTCCGTAGATGAGGACGCCGCGCTCGCTACCACCAACGAACAGGCGCGAGCGCAGGGACGTGCGGGACTCACCCCGGCTGAAACCGCCTCCCTGCTGGCGCAGTTGAAGGCGCAGGCAGTTGCCGCTGAACTTGCCGCCGAGGGTGTGCGCGATGCGCTGGTTCTGGGATGCGATTCGGTCTTCGAGTTTGAGGGAGTCGCCTACGGCAAGCCCCACACGGCGGAGGCGGCACGCGAGCGCATCAGTGCGATGAGCGGCAACTACGGCGTACTGCATACCGGTCACGCGCTCGTGGATTTACGCGGTATTGAGCCGGGCGCCGCACTGCCTGTTGCTTCCGACCTGCCTACCGTTTCCGAACTGCGCAGCGCCACCGTCCACTTTGATGAGCTCAGCCCCGAAGAAATCGAGGCGTACATTGCTACCGGTGAGCCGCTCTGGGTGGCGGGATCCTTCACCCTGGACGGTTACGGTTCGGCGTTTATTCGCGGTATTGAGGGTGAGTTCCACACGGTGGTGGGCCTGTCCATCCACGCACTACGCGATATGCTGCGCCGCCGCGAAGTAGCGGTGACCGAGTTGTGGCTACCGCCCGAGGAAGAGAATTAGAACCAACCCACAGTATAAATCTGTCTCAAAGCGCGCCCTGAAATACACATTGTTGAACACCAATCGATAAGATAGAACAGTATGATGCGCGTTATATTCGCCAATCCTGCCGATGTATCCTTGGAGCAGGAGATTAAAGGAGAGCTTTAAGTGACTCAGCACCAGGCAGAAGCCGCCAAGAAATTTACTGCAGTCCCCGGCCGTCACACCGGCCCGGTCAGCAAGATTCTGATCGCTAACCGCGGTGAAATTGCTGTCCGCGTGATTCGCGCAGCCCGCGATGAGGGTCTGCAGACCGTCGCCGTCTACGCTGACCCGGACCGCGACGCCCAGCACGTGAAGCTTGCCGATGAAGCCTACGCTCTCGGCGGTGCCACTGCGGCGCAGTCCTACCTGGTGATGGATAAGCTCATTGAGATTGCTATCCGCTCCGGCGCTGACGCCGTGCACCCCGGTTACGGTTTCCTGTCTGAGAACGCGCAGTTCGCTCAGAAGTGCATCGACGCGGGTCTGACCTGGATTGGCCCCTCCCCCGAGTCCATTACCCAGCTGGGCGATAAGGTGGCGGCACGCCACATCGCGCAGAAGGTGGGCGCTCCCCTGGTGCCCGGCACCAAGGATCCGGTCAAGTCCGCCGATGAGGTTGTTGCCTTCGCGGATGAGCACGGTCTGCCCATTGCGGTGAAGGCCGCATTCGGTGGTGGTGGCCGCGGCATTAAGGTTGCCCGTGACCGCGAGAGCATCGTCGAGATGTACGAGTCCGCTGTTCGCGAGGCTACCGCGGCGTTCGGTCGCGGTGAGTGCTTCATCGAGCGCTTCCTGGATTCGCCCCGCCATGTTGAGACCCAGTGCCTGGCGGATGCGCACGGCAACGTCGTGGTGGTTTCCACCCGTGACTGCTCCCTGCAGCGCCGTAACCAGAAGCTCGTTGAGGAGGCGCCCGCCCCCTACCTGAGTGATGAGCAGAACGAGCGTCTGTACGAGGCGTCCCGCGCGATTCTGCGTGAGGCTGGCTACCAGGGTGCCGGCACCTGTGAGTTCCTGGTCGGCACCGACGGCACCATCTCCTTCCTTGAGGTGAACACTCGACTGCAGGTGGAGCATCCGGTTTCCGAGGAGATTTCGGGTATTGACCTGGTACGCGAGCAGTTCCGTATTGCCCGCGGCGAGAAGATTGAGGAGAAGGACCCGGTTCTGCGCGGTCACTCCTTCGAGTTCCGTATTAATGGTGAGGATGCGGGCCGTTCCTTCATGCCCGCCCCCGGCACCATCGAGAAGATGACCGTGCCCACCGGCCCCGGCGTTCGCTGGGATTCCGGCTTCGTGGCTGGCGACGTTATCGGCGGCAACTTCGACTCCATGCTGGCTAAGCTCATTGTCACCGGCGCGAATCGTGAGCAGGCTCTGCAGCGTGCCCGCCGTGCCCTGGCTGAGCTGACCATTGAGGGTATGCCCACCGTCATCCCGTTCCACCGCGTCGTGCTGGATGATCCCGCCTTCGCGCCGGCTGAGGGCGGCGAGTTCAAGGTGCACACCCGCTGGATTGAGACCGAGTTCAACAACACCATCCCCATGTACTCCGGTGCGCCCGGCAGCGTGGATTCCGATGAGGACGAGCGCACCACCGTGGTCGTTGAGGTCAATGGCAAGCGTATGGAGGTGTCCCTGCCCGATCTGGGCGGTGGCGCGAAGCCTGCCGCTAAGCCCGCCGCCAAGACCCGCAAGTCCCGTTCGGCACGTAGCGCGGCAATGGGTGGCGGCGACGAGCTGACCAGCCCCATGCAGGGCACCATCGTGAAGGTAGCGGCTTCTGACGGCGACACCGTCGCTGAGGGCGACCTGATTCTGGTGCTGGAGGCGATGAAGATGGAGCAGCCCATTACCGCGCACAAGGCGGGTAAGGTTTCGGGTCTGTCCGCTAAGGCCGGCGATACCGTCACCTCCGGCGCGGTGCTGGCGACCATCAAGTAACGCGCTCTATCTCGCTACTGCGGTCTCGCGACTGCGAGCGCCATAGGCTATACGAATCCCCCGGGAGGGCATGAGGTAATGTCTCATCTCTTTCCGGGGGATTTTCTATGTCCGCTCTTGCCTGTTTAAGTGGGATTTACGCCGCTAACCCTTGTGTTCGCGTCCAGATAGTGGCTGTATTTGTTTGGGTTTTTCTGAACAGAGTTATAATGTTGCACTTTAGAGGAGCCTTTCAGAATCCGACGCCTGCCGCACCCCACCCGGTGCGGTCACGGCACCCAGTACGCGCCTACGGCACACCCGCCTCACGCGCTGACCGGTAACGGACGCCCCGGCTCCACCTGTACACACAGTTCACCATTTCGGGAGTTTTCCTTATGAGCACCTCTGCACCCGACACGAAAGTGTCTGCTGCATCGGTGAAGAATACGACTCCTCGCAGTCGAGTTATTCTCGCCTCGCTCGTTGGTACCACCATCGAGTTCTACGATTTCTACATTTACGCCACCGCAGCAGTGGCGGTGTTCCCTGTGCTGTTCTTCCCCGCGAAGGACGCAACCACCGAGCTTCTGGCTTCCTTCGCGACCTTCGGCGTCGCCTTCATTGCCCGCCCCCTCGGTTCCGTAATCTTCGGTCACTTCGGCGACAAGATCGGTCGTAAAGCAACCCTCGTTGGTGCGCTACTGACCATGGGTCTGGCGACCTTCATCATCGGCCTGCTGCCCACCTACCACCAGATTGGTCTGTGGGCACCGGCCATGCTGACCATTATGCGTTTCTGCCAGGGCCTGGGTCTGGGCGGCGAATGGTCCGGTGCGGCACTGCTCGCCAGCGAATATGCTGAGGACGGCAAGCGCGCCCGCGCCGCCATGTGGCCTCAGCTGGGTGCACCCATCGGCTTCGTGCTTGCGAACGGCTTCATGCTGCTGCTGACCAGCTGGATTTCCTTCAACTCCGCAACCGACGGCAAGAACCTTGATCACCCCTTCCTCATTTGGGGTTGGCGTATTCCGTTCCTGCTGTCCATCGTGATGGTTGCTGTCGGCCTGTACGTGCGTTTCAAGCTGGAGGAGACCCCCGTCTTCGCCAAGGCTGCTGCTAACAACGAGAAGGTTAAGACCCCGCTCGTTGAGGCGTTCAAGGTCGCTTGGTGGCCCATGATTCAGGGTACCTTCATCATGGTGGCATGCTACGTGCTGTTCTACCTGATGACCGCGTGGGTTCTCTCCTACGGTATCGGCAAGGCGGATAAGGGCGGCCTGGCTATCCCCTACCGCGAGTTCCTGATCATTCAGCTGATCTCCATTATTGGCTTCGCAATCTTCATTCCGATCTCGGGTTGGCTGGCTGACAAGTACGGCCGCCGCACCCAGCAGCTGTGGACCACCATCGCTATGGCTGTCTTCGGCCTGTCCTTCGGCCTGTTCATCTCGCCCTCCGTCGTTGGTACCGGTGCGAACGCGAACGCCGCAGTGGTTACCCTCTTCATCTTCATCGGTATGTGCCTGATGGGTCTGTCCTTCGGTTCCATGTCCGCATACCTGCCGGAGCTGTACCCCACCAACGTGCGTTACACCGCCAGCGGTATCGCCTACAACGTGGCATCCATCCTCGGCGCGGCACTGACCCCGTTCGTGGCTGTTTGGTTGAACTCCACTTACGGTGTGGCTGCAGTGGGCGGCTACCTGGCATTCGCATCGATTCTGAGCGTTGTCTTCATTCTGCTCACTCACGAAACCCGTGACGTGGACATGAACGCCGTCAGCACCACGAAGTAAAGCTTCGCGGCGCTAAGCGTCTCTACGGCAAAGCGGTGGGGGTCACCTCCTGATTCTTAGGAACTCAGGAAGTGACCCCCACCGCTTTTGTGCGTTTCAGAGATTCTGTGAGCTTCTGAGATAGCGGCTCTCTACAAGCCCAGGGTATCTATGCGCCGGCTACAGGCCGCGAGTGTGCAGCTTGCGCGCAGCCTCAGCAATAGAGCCGGAGAGCGAGGGGTAAACCGTGAAGGTGTCCGCCAGGTCATCCACCGCGAGCTTCTTCTCCACAGCCAGGGCGATAGGGTAAATCAGCTCGGAGGCGCGCTGACCAACCACCACGCCACCGATGACGGTGCCGGAGTGGCGGCGAGCAAAAATCTTCACGAATCCATCGCGCATCGCCATCATCTTCGCGCGCGGGTTGGTGCTCAGCTGCAGGGTCACCGCATCGCCACGGTACGCCCCCTCGGCAAGGTCCTTCTCACTCACACCCACAGTCGCAATCTCCGGGGAGGTGAAGATATTTGCGGCAACCTTATCGGTACGCAGCGGGCGCACCGCATCACCGAGGATGTGCGCCATAGCGATACGGCCCTGCATTGCAGCCACGGAAGCCAGTGGGTACACGCCCGTGCAGTCGCCAGCGGCGTAAATGCTGTTCACGCTCGTGCGGGACACGCCGTCCACCTTAATATGGCCGCTCGGGGTCTGCTCCACACCGGCAGCTTCCAAGCCCAAATCCTCAGTGTTCGGAATCGAACCAATAGCCACCAGGCAGTGAGTGCCAGAAACCTTACGACCATCCGACAGGGTCACGATAACGCCGGAGCCATCCTCAGTACGCTCAACAGCAGCCGCACGGGAACGCGGCATCACTCGCACGCCGCGACGCTCAAAGACGTCCTCCAGCACGCGGGCTGCGTCCTCGTCCTCACCGGGAAGCACGCGGTCACGCGAAGACACCAGGGTCACCTTCGAACCCAGACCGTTATACGCCGAAGCGAACTCGGCACCGGTCACACCCGAACCAATCACAATCAGTTCCTCGGGAACCTCGGAGAGGTTGTACAGCTGAGTCCAGGTCAGGATGCGCTCGCCATCGGGCATACCGGTCGCCATTTCACGCGGATGCGTACCCACCGACAGCAGCACAAAGTCCGCGTGCAGGGGGTAGACGAGGCCCGCCTCATCAGTCACCTGGACAGTGTGGCGGTCAAGAAGCTTACCAGTACCGTGAATAATCTTCACGCCAGCAGAAGCCAGGGCACGCTTAATGTCGGCAGACTGCTGCTGGGCCAGGTCGCGGACTCGGCGGTTCACGCGGTCCATATCAACACGAAGCTGCGGCGCCTTACCCTTCGTGTTTTCAATGCCCAGGCTACCGGCCTCGGAGAAGCGGGTCATCATATCCGCCGTAGCGATCAGGGTCTTAGAGGGCACAACGTCAGTCAGAACGGCGGAGCCACCAATGGCATTACGCTCAATCAGAGTCACGTCCGCGTTGGATGCGGCAGCCACCATCGCTGCCTCGTAGCCGCCGGGGCCACCACCGATAATTACAATTCGCTGAGATGCGTAGTTCACCTTTGAAGTCATGCCTTAATTGTGAGCTATGCCGCCCCTACGGGGCAAACGCACTCGCCGTGCAGATATGCCATATTGTGGCAACCTGCACGGCGAGCATCTTCATGGTTCGACAGCATGGTTCGGCAGCCCGATATGACAGGGCGGCACCTACCCCTGTAGGTCTCTACTCCTCGAGAGCCTGCGGCTTCTCCGAGTAAATCGAGTTAATGAACTTCTCAGCCCACTGCAGCATCGCGCCGTCCATCAGGTCCTTACCGCCCACCGGCATGGTCTTCGGGCGCGGAACCAGCGTCAGCCAGGTGTCCATACCCTTCGGCTGGGTGTGCGTGGAACCCGGGTACACGCGCTTCAGACGCATCTGGCGGGACTCCGGCAACGGCGTAGCGGTTACCACGCGAACCTTCGGACCCAACACCACCAGCTCGTGAATACCGGCGGCACGAGCGTGCATACGCACCGTCGCCACAGCAAGCAGATTCTCTACCGCCTCCGGCAGCTCGCCGTATCGGTCGACCAGTTCCTCGCGAGCCTCCGCGATCTTCTCTTCGGTATCGGCGGCGGCAATCTGACGGTATGCCTGCAGGCGCAGACGCTCCGAGTCAATGTAGGTGTGCGGAATATGCGCGTTGACGGGCAGGTCAATCTTCGTTTCGACCTCGCGTTCTTCCTTCTCGCCGCGGTAGTTCGCCACCGCCTCGCCCACCAGACGCAGGTACAGGTCAAAACCGACACCGGCAATATGGCCGGACTGTTCGCCACCGAGCAGGTTGCCGGCACCGCGAATCTCCAGGTCCTTCATCGCGAGCTGCAGACCCGCACCCAGCTCATTGTGGGTCGCGACGGCCTTCAGACGCTCGTGCGCAATCTCGCCGAGGGTCTTATCCACCGGGTACAGGAAGTACGCGTAGGCGCGCTCGCGGCCACGACCCACACGTCCGCGCAGCTGGTGCAACTGGCTCAGACCGTAGTTCTGGGCGTGGTCCACGATGAGCGTGTTCGCGTTCGAAATATCCAGGCCGGTCTCCACGATGGTCGTGCACACCAGCACGTCAAAGCGGCGCTCCCAGAAGTCCACAATAATCTGCTCCAGGCGCGACTCACTCATGCGGCCGTGGGCGGTGGCGATGCGCGCCTCCGGCACGAGCTTGCCGATTTCGGCGGCAACATCGTCGATGTCAGCCACGCGGTTGTGCACGAAGAAAACCTGTCCTTCACGCATGATCTCGCGGCGGATCGCGGCGGTAATCTGGCTGTCGGTACGCGGGCCGACGAAGGTCAGCACGGGGTGGCGCTCCTCCGGCGCGGTGGCAAGGGTGGAGGTCTCACGAATACCGGTTAGCGACATTTCCAGGGTGCGCGGAATCGGGGTAGCACTCATGGCGAGCACGTCCACGTTGGTGCGCATCTGCTTGAGCTTTTCCTTATGCTCCACACCGAAGCGCTGCTCCTCGTCAATGATGACCAAGCCCAGGTCCTTGAACACCACGCTGTCCGAGAGGATGCGGTGGGTACCGATCACCACGTCCACCGCGCCGGATGCGATTTCTTCGGTAATCTGGCGGGTTTCTTTCGCCTTCTGGAAACGGGATAGCACACGAATCTTCACGGGGAATCCCGAGAAGCGCTCGCTGAACGTCTCGTAGTGCTGCTGAGCGAGCAGGGTCGTGGGCACGAGCACCGCAACCTGTTTGCCGTCCTGTACCGCCTTGAATGCGGCACGCACGGCGACCTCTGTTTTGCCGAAGCCCACGTCGCCGGAGATGAGGCGGTCCATGGGGATTTCTTTCTCCATGTCTTCCTTCACCTCGTGGATGGCGGTGAGCTGGTCGGGAGTCTCGTTGTAGGGGAAGGATTCTTCCAGCTCTCGTTGCCAGGGGGTGTCTGGGGCGAAGGCGTGACCGCGCGATGCCTGGCGTGCCGAATAGAGTTTCACCAGGTCGGCGGCGATTTCCTTGACTGCCTTGCGAGCGCGGGACTTGGTCTTAGCCCAGTCGCTGCCGCCCATCTTGGACAGGCTCGGGTTCTCGCCACCCACGTAATTGGAGATGAGGTCCAGCTGGTCGGAGGGCACGAAGAGGCGGTCGGGTGCGCCGCCGCGCTTGGCGGGGGCGTACTCGATGACCAGGTATTCCTTCATGGGCTGCACGCCGTTGACCGGGGATGCACCAGCCACCGGGCGGGAGGTCATCTCGACGAACCTGCCGATGCCGTGGCGTTCGTGTACCACGTAGTCGCCGGGGTTCAGCGCGAGCGGGTCGACGGCGTTGCGGCGGCGGCGCGTGGCGAATTTCTGTCCGGCGGCGCCTCGGGGTGCGTAGGTTCCGCGGCGTCCGAGCAGTTCGGCTTCGGTGAAGACGGCGAGCTTCGCCTCCTCAACGAGGAAGCCTGCGGAGGCGGGCGCCTCGCACACCTCGACGATGCCGTGTTCGAGTTTGCCAGCGGGGTCGGCTTCGAGGCTGGTTCGGCGGGCTGCGGGTACGGCGGGTGCCCCTTCGCCGGAGTGGAAGAGGTCGATGAGTCGGTCAGTGGAGCCGCGGCCGTTGGTGAGGGCGAGGACGGTCCACTGTTGACGGATGAGGTCGCCGACCTGGCTGAGCATGCGTTCGACGGAACCGTTGAATGCGGTTGCGGGGGTGGCGTTGACGGTGTAGGTGTCGATTCCGTCTTCGATGGCGTCAGCGATGTTCTGGTTTTCGAGTGCGCCTGCGGCGGCATCTTCGAGCAGGTCTGCGTCGGTGACGAGTTCGGTGATTTCCCACCAGCTGAGTTTGGCTTCGAGTGCCTGTGTGGTGGTTTGGTCGATGGTGCGGAATCCGCTGTCGCTCATGCGGAGCTGGCCGAGGTCGATGGGTGCTACTGCGTCGGCTTCTGCGGAGGTGTCCCAGGCGGCGGCGAGGAATTCTTCGTTGGTGGCGACGAGGTCTTCGGCGCGGGCACGCACACGCTCGGGTTCGACGTTGATAATCATGGACCCAGCCGGCAGTAGCTCGGTGAGGGTGTTCATGGATTCGATGAGTAACGGGGTGAGCGATTCCATGCCTTCGACGTAGATTCCGCCGGCAATCTTTTCGAGCATAGTTGCGGCGGCCGGGTAGTCGGCTTTCAGGCGTGCGGCGCGGCTCATGACCTCGGGGGTGATGAGCAGTTCGCGGCAGGGCAGCAGGGTGAGTTCGGTGAGCTCTTCTCCCCCGCTGAGGGTGCGCTGGTCGGCGACGGAGAAGTGGCGCATTTCGTCGAGTTCGTCGCCAAAGAATTCGAGGCGCACGGGGGTAGTTGCGGTGGGCGGGAAGACGTCGATAATGCCGCCTCGTACGGCGTATTCGCCGCGCTTGGCGACCAGGTCTACGCGGGAGTATGCGGCGTCGTTGAGGCCGCGCACCACATCTTTGAAGGGGTATTCTTTGCCGCGGACCAGGTGCACGGGTTCGAGCTTTTCGATGCCGGTGACGATGGGCTGGATGACGGCGCGTACGGGTGCGATAACGACCTGGGGGCGTTTATCTGCGTCCCCGGTCATGGCGCGCAGTACCTGCAGGCGGCGGCCTACGGTGTCGGAGCGCGGTGAGAGGCGTTCGTGGGGCAGGGTTTCCCAGGCGGGGAAGAGCGCGATGTCTGCGGCGGGCAGGTAGGAGCGCAGGGCTGCGGCGAGGTCTTCTGCTTGGCGGTCGGTGGGGGCGATAATGAGGCTGAGCGCTTCAGCGGTGGTATCGCGTACTGCGGTGGAGATGTCTGCAATGAGCGCAGCGTGGGTTCCGGCGACGGCGCCGATGAGGGAGCGTGCGCTGCGTTCGGTGGGCTTCGCGGAGGCGGCGGTACGGATCGCGGCCCAGCTGCTGAGTTGGTTGAGGGTGTTCAGGAGGGGGTGCAGGGGTGCCTCGAGGGGCTGTGCGGTAGCTTTTCGGGTGGTGCTCACGGGTTCTCCTGAATCTGGGGTCTTCGCCTGCAGCGGTTGAGCTGGTGGAGGGCTGCTATGGATGGTCGGTATTGGGCGGTGCCGGTTGGGGGTGTCCGAGTGAATTTGCCTTTATTTCACGGTGCTTTATATGTGTTTTGGGTGTGTTTTATGCAGCTTTTCCATTGTAGGGCTAGTCTGCTTTTTCTGGCATTTTTCTCTGGTGTTCTTCTGCGATGGAATATATTCCTTTTTGCACTCGATTGTCGCTTTCGTGGGTGATACTTGAGTATGGTTTTCTTCCGTGTCTGTTCCTGTGCCACAACGTTCATCGCATGGAGCGTAAATCACACACTCACGGGCATCTTTGCACTTTGTGCACCATTATTTTCACAGCTTCATCCTGTACCCTAATCATTAACGCTTACAGAAAAACCAGACAGTATATCCCCTTCCGGATTCTGTTTACCTCTTCCAACCAACCTCAGGTTTTCAGTATTTACTGCGGTTTTTCTAGTGCGCTAAATTCACCGTATCTTTCGATGTTTCTTCCGGAACGTCGCATCAGAAAGACGCATATGACAACCACATACACGAACAAACCCGCTGAAAAGCGCCATGCCCGTTCATGGTCTGCTAAAAAGTGGGCCGCTTTCGCACTCGCTTTTGGTACCGCTTTCACTGCGGCACCTCTTACTCCTACTACTCCCGCCTCGGCTACGACCGGAACCCATGACGGTTCCAGCAGCGATAAAGCGGCTGCTTCCTGTTACGAGGTCAAGCAGGTTAATCCTTCTGCCTCCTCTGGCACTTACTGGCTGTACACCCCGCAGATGAGCGGCCCGGCGCAGTTCTACTGCGATCAGGAAACTGATGGCGGCGGCTGGGTCATGATTGGTCGCGGTCGTGAGGGTTGGACCGAGTCTTACAACGGCACCGGCGACCCGAATCAACTGCACCAGAACCCCACTGGCCCTTCCGCTTTTACTCCGGTCCAGCTTCCCGCAAACACTGTTGATGCACTGCTGAACGGCATTAAGCCTCAGGACCTTCCCGACGGCATGCGCCTGCATCGTGCCCACAATGCAAGGGGCACCCAGTGGCAGAACGTTTATGTTCAGCGTCCTCAGACTGAGCAGTGGACCTGGGCGATGAGCTACGGTCAGCGTTGGGGCACCGTGAAGTTCACCGGTGCCGGTATTAACCGCACCGCTCATATGGGTCGTCATGCTTCGGAGATGGCTCCGGGTATTACCACCAGTTCTGTTCGTTTCTTCGCGAACCCGAACCAGGGCTACCAGATTGGTTTTGCGTACGGTGCGCTGGTGAACTTCGGTAATGAGAATCCGGATTCATACATTTACCAGAAGCGCGGTTCCTTCGGTTACTCTATCCCCTTCACTCAGGTGTTCCTGCGCCCGAAGCTGACTCAGCGTGACTTGAACTTCTCGCAGATTGGTTCTGGCTCTGCCGCCAGCAACCGTCGTGCTCTGCCCAATAGCTACACGATGCCCGTTCGTTGGCGCACCAGTGAACAGACTGGCACCGGCAAGAAGAACGAGATGAACACTTACGTTCAGGCTATTACTCAGGTAGGCGACACCGTCTTCACCGGTGGCGACTTCAAGTATGTGGAGTCGGCTGGCGGCGAGCGCGTTGATCAGTCGTACCTGGCTGGTTACAACGTGGATTCGGGTGAGCTGGTTCGTTCCTTCCGCCCGACTTTCAACGGCCAGATTAAGGCTCTTGAGGCTCTGCCGAATAACCGCCTGGCAGTTGGCGGCGAATTTACCGAGGTGAATGGCGAGAAGGTTAACCACTTCGTCATTCTGGACGCGACCACCGGTCAGATTGACCGCACCTGGGACCTTCAGATTCAGCGTCGCAATGGCGATGCCGCACAGGTGAAGACTCTGCTGGTTCAGGATGGTTACCTGTATATTGGCGGTAACTTCACCCACGTGAAGGGCAATACTTCTAAGGCGTACGCTTACTCGCGTGGTGCCGCTCGTATTAAGCTTTCGAACGGCGAGGTGGATTGGAACTGGCGCCCGAACTTCAACGGTACGGTCAACGGCATTACTGCCGCCTCGGATAATTCCACTGTTCACGCTGCGGGTTACTTCACTGAGCTGAATAACCAGCGTGCGTTCCGTCTGGCTGCTTTGAATGGTTCTAACGCTTCGAACATTAAGTGGGAGTGGGAGCCGTCGTTGAAGCTGAACATTACTGACCGTATTGTGTACGCGTTCCAGTTCGATGTTCAGGATGCCGGCTCGACTGTGTGGACTGGCGGTGCTGACCACCTGATTGCGAACTACTCGAAGAATGGTTACGGCCGTATTTCTTCGTCGATTTCTAAGTACGGTGGCGACTGGCAGGATCTGCACTTGAGCGGTAACACCATTTACGGTGCATGCCACTGCGGTGACGTACTCTTTGAGGGCTCTACCGGTTACCACACCTACTGGAAGGAGTCGAAGGCAGTTCACCGTATGCGCCTGGTCGCAGCGTTCGATAAGGACAGCGGCGAGGTTATCGGTGAGTTCAGCCCGGTTCTGAAGGGCGCTAGCGGCTACGGTGTTTGGGAGTCCTTCGTGGATTCTCGCGGCAACCTGTGGGTTGGTGGCGACATTAACCGTTCGCTGGGTGCTAATGGTGAGCAGCGCACTGTCGGTTTTGCTCGTTTTGCTCCTCGCGATGTGACCGCCCCGTCGACTCCGTCGAATCTGTCGGTTCAGCGTGATGGCTCGACCGATAAGCTGTCTTGGTCTGGTGTTCGTGAGAGCGGTGCTCGCTACCAGGTGCTGCGTGATGACCGTGTGATTGCTACGGTCTCGGGCACCAGCTACGAGGTTGAGCATACTGATGGCGCTCGCTACTATGTGCGTTCCATCGATGCGTCTGAGAACTTCTCGGCTTCCACGGGAGCTGCTCAGGCTTAGATCAGATTGTTGATCTAGTTTCTTTGAGCCGCCGCCTGGTTCGGGCTCTGCAGGGTTTGCGGGGTCCGAATCAGGCGGCGGTGCACCCGGGGTGTATGCCCTCTATAGTTTTGGTTCGGTCCGGTTTTCCCAGTTTGCTATCTCTTCGCCCCTGTGGCGGCTATGATGGGTTGGGATTCATTGCGTCGGATGGGTTGCTTCCGTCCTTTCCGATGATGGGCTGAATCTTGATCTGTGGTGTTTCTTCGCTGTTGGTACGACAGAGGAAACTTCACAGATTTTTAGCGTTCCGCTTCGTACGGGTGCGTTGCCACTGTTGGCTTCGTGCGTGAGGGGTGGGGCGTATTCATTCAATTTCCGATAACTACACTCACTGATTCCGGCTACAGACTCGCTGTTAGCGCAGTTCATAACGCTTCCCCCTTACCCCGATGCCTGGTCACTATGCTGTGCCTTGTGTGGGGTGGGTGTTGCTGTGTGAATTGCAGTTTTCTGCTGTGTGCCGGTTGAGGTCTCTAGGAGAGACAAATGAATTTTCTTCCGTTCACGCGTGGAGGGCGCGCGCAGGGTGCTGCTTCCTCCGCTTCTGAGGGCTCTCGCGTAGCTTCTCGCTCCGGGTCCCGTGCTTTGGGTGCGGCGGCTGCTTCTTTTGCGATGGTTGCGGCTTCTTTGGGTCCGATTGCTTCGGGCGCGCAGGCTGCTGATGCACGCTACTATGACGGTTCGTCGAGCGAGCGCGCGGCTGCGAGCTGCTGGGAGGTTAAGCAGAATAATCCGCGTGGCAAGAGCGGCGCGTACTGGCTGTACACCCCTGCGATGAGTGCTCCTGAGCAGTTCTATTGCGATCAGGAAACTGATGGCGGCGGCTGGGTTATGATTGGCCGCGGTCGTGAGAGCTGGACTGAGAACTACTACGGTCGCGGTAATGCCGATCAGCTGTATAAGAACCCGACCGGCTTTGATGCGGTGCAGCTCTCCGGCGTGACCGTGAACGCGCTACTGAACGGTACCCGTCCGCAGGATTTGCCCGATGGCGTGCGTTTCCATCGCGCGATGAACGTTGAGGGCACTACCTGGCAGGATTTTAAGGCTCACCGTGATTCCAGTACCGAATGGACTTGGACTTTGCGTTCGAAGATGTTCTGGTCAAATATTTCGGTCAAAAACACCTGGCAGTACAGTAACCGTTATGACTACGCCAACCGTGGTCAGGTGGCTGGTAACATCTTCACCCATGATTCTGATGACTTCCGTTCCCTGAACTTCGAAGAGAAGGCATCGCAGGGCTACAAGTTGGGCTTCACCTACGGTCGCAACGCCAAGATTACATGGTGGACCGAGACCTACCTGATGAACCGTCCTTCGGCGTATATTTACCGCCCGGCGGATGATTCGACCACTCCCCTGGTATTTACTCAGATGTTCTTGCGCCCGAAGGTGACTCAGAACGATTTGGTGGCTAAGGGTCTGCATGATTATGGCCAGCAGGGCGCTGCGGCAAGTAACCGCCGCGCGCTACCCAATAGCTACTCCGAGAAGTGGAAGTGGCGTACCAGCGCTGATACCGGAACCGGTAAGAACGGCGAGATGAACACCCAGGTTGAGGCGATCACCGAGGTCGGTGGCGCTGTCTTTACCGGTGGCGATTTCGCGTATGTTGAGTCGGCAAGCGGCGAGAAGGTTGAGCAGGCTTTCTTGGCTGGTTACGAGGTGGGTACCGGCGAGCTGCGCCGTTCCTTCCGCCCGAAGATTAACGGTCAGGTGAAGTCGGTTGAGGCTCTGCCGAACGGCCTGCTTGCTGTGGGTGGTTCTTTCGACCAGGTGAACGGCGAGTACTACAACGGTTTTGTAATTCTGGATCCGCAGACCGGTCAGGTTGCTAAGGACTGGGATATCCGCGTGGTTAGCCGCATTGCTTCCGTACCGGTACAGATTAAGACCCTGCACGTGCGTGATGGCTACCTGTACATTGGTGGTTCCTTCACTCACTTGAAGGGCCAGACCTCCCCCACCTACGCGTATGCGAGGAACCTGGCTCGCATTAAGTTGAGCAACGGTGAGGTGGACTGGAACTGGCGTCCGGTCTTTAATGGCACAGTTAACGGCGTGAGCGCTTCTGAGGGCAATGCCGATGTGTACGTCGCTGGTTACTTCACCCAGCTGAATAACCAGGAGGCGTTCCGTCTCGCTCATATGCAAGGCAGTAGCACGAACCCGGTAGCTTGGCACCACCGTCCTTCGTATACCCCCAAGAATGCCCAAACCTGGGATTTGAAAAACGAGCGCAGGATGTGGGGCTTCCAGTTCGATGTTCAGGATGCTGGTTCCTCCGTCTGGGTGGGTGGCACCGAGCATATGATTACCCGTTACGAGAAAAGCTCGATGCGCCGCACGGACAGTGCGATTACTCGTGAGGGTGGCGATTTCCAGGATCTGCACCTGAGCGGCAACACTATTTACGGTGCGTGCCACTGCGGCGATTTCCTCTTCCAGGGCGCAGACACTGTCTATTCGGAGTGGGAGAACGCGACTAATGCTCAGACCATTCGCCTGGTAGCTGCGTTCGATAAGGACAGCGGCAAGATGCTGCCGGAGTTCGCACCGATTATGAACGGCGCGTATGGCTACGGTGTGTGGGAGTCCTTCGTGGATTCCACCGGCACTCTGTGGGTTGGTGGCGATATCCGTAAGTCGCTGGGTGCTAACGGCGTGCAGCAGACCGTTGGTTTCGCACGTTATGCACCTCGCGATGTAACGCCTCCGGCTCCCCCGAGCAACCTGAAGGTTACGACGAACGGCTCCAAGGATCAGCTGACCTGGTCGGGTATTTCCGAGCATAGGGTGAAGTATCAGGTTCTGCGCGATGATCGTCCTATTGCGACGGTTACGGGCACGAGCTATTCGGTGGATCACCGCGACGGCGCCCGCTACTATGTGCGTGCGGTAGATACTGCGGATAACTATTCGGCAAGTACCGAGGCTGCTCAGGCGGCATAACCCCTCATCAGGGCGATATTCACTTTTATGACAAATAATTTTAGTGATGTTCGCCCTATTCTCCCGGGCTGGTTTTAAACCAGCCCGGGATTTTTTTGCACATAGTGAATCTATTTCATTCATTTACATGAAGGTTTTTTCATGCAGAGATATATACTTACCTTCTAATCGAGTCAAAATAGAGCATTAGTTAGGGCTTATTCTCATCATTTATAAAAACGTTATTTTTGCGGGTCTAAGTATTTTCCCAGCTTTGCGTGTTAGCCTTTAGGTGCCTTACCTTCGTGCGAGGTATTATCTTCCGGAATATAGTCATTCTCACTCCAACCACTAAAGAGGCTTCCATGTCAGTGTTCTTCAAGTACCCCTCCCGGTCCCGCCTTCTGGGCACCTTGGGTACCGTTGCGGTATCCACCCTGGTCCTGAGCGCTTGCGCTACTGAAAACCCGAGCTCCGATAGCTCTTCGCCTGCTTCTGCGTCCGCGAGCGTTTCCGCGTCGGCGCATGCTTCCTCAAACAAGTCTTCGAGCGCTTCCCCCCAGGTTTCTGAGCAGGGCACCGCAGAAGCATCCGCCAATGCTTCCTCTGGGGCTTCGGCTGAGGCAAAGGATGGGGCAAAGAGTGAGGCGACCTCTTCTGACGGCCAGAAGCTTGAAGAGATTTACACTGGCGCTGAAGAGATGAGGAACGCTTCTTCCGTACCTGTTGACGCTGAAGAAGTTAAGAAGACTACCGAACTGGTTAACTCTTTTGAGACCATTCTGACCAAGGTGAAGGCAGCCCCCTCTGCTGAGGCTTCGCCTGAGCGTGCCGCTGATCCGACCAGCGACGAAGAGGCTGAGCAACAGAACGTTGAGCGGGCCCGCGCTGTTCTCGATGATGAGACGATTCGCTCCATCGAGGCCGTGGCTGTTGATTCCGCTGCCGCTGAGTTTGCCGTGCAGGCTTCCGAGTACGCACTGGCTGGCTGGCACTATGAAGGTTCTTCCACTGTCGTGGGCACTCCCCGTATGACTGAAACCCAGTACAAGGGTCAGCCCGCGCGCATGCTGGAAGTATGCATGGATTCTTCCTCTGTGAAGATCTATGACGAGAATAATCAGCCCGTTAAGGATGACAATTCTCCGAAGCGTTCACTCAATATTTACACCCTCGTTCAGGTCGATGGTCAGTGGAAGATTGCGACCCATGATTTCCCGAACAATCCTGATTGTTAGGGTCTAATTAAAGATGCCGGTTTCCAGCTATGATTCGCTGGAACCCGCGCATTATCATCCATAGCGCATTAATGTTGATGCGCACTCGATAACATTTCTTGGCATTCATTTGGAGATATTATGAAAGCCCACCTTGGCATGACGGGCTCTGGCTTTTCACGTTCTGCTATAACTCGCTCAACTCTTTGCTTGAGCATTGCTACGGCGTTGGCTTTGCCCGTAGCTATCCCCGCTATTACGCCGAGTACCGCTGTCGAACAGACTGCGGAAAAAAGGGACTCTGCTTTCTACAATGGCACGACCTCCGAGCGTGCTGCCGCTAGCTGTTGGGAAGCCAAGCAGGCTAACCCCGAGGCAAAGAGCGGCGCCTATTGGCTGTACACTCCTTCGATGAGTCAGCCGACTCAGTTCTACTGCGATCAGGAAACTGATGGTGGCGGCTGGGTCAAGATTGGTGAGGGCCGCGACGGCTGGACTGAAAACTATGAAGGTCAGGGTGACACTTCGCAGCTCTACAGCGATGCCGCACCCGCATCTTCCGGTATGACTCTTGAACAGGGCAAAGCTCTGAGCTCCCTGCCCGCCGCGAAGACCCCGATTCAGCTTTCGGGTACCACCATTTCGCAGTTGCTCAACGGCACCCGCCCCGATCAGTTGCCCGATGGTTACCGTTTCCGTCGCGCGCTGAACACCTCGGGCACCAAGTGGCAGGAGGCGACGGTTGACCGCCGTCAGACCTCCGAGTGGACCTGGGCTCTGCGTTCGAACGCTGTCTGGTCTAATGCGATCGTCACGAACCCTGACGAGTTCTCTTCCTACAATGAAAATGGCCGCAGGGACTGGCCTGATGGCACGTGGGAAGACCACATTCTGCGTGGACAGAACAACGGCTTCAAGACTTTGATGTTTGATGAGTTGGCGTCCCAGGATTACCGTATGGGTTTCCGTTACGGTGCAAACTCTCCCATTTCGCAGGATGGCTCTGAGCCGGCAATCACCGATGCGCGGAACTCCTACATCTACGGTAAGGAAAGCAACGGTGAGGCCTCTTTCGGTTACACCCAGATGTTCCTGCGCCCGAAGCTGACCCAGAATGATTTGAACCTGGGCGCTATCCCGGATTCCGGTACCCCGGCGAGCGCTCGTCGTGCCCTGCCCAATAGCCGTTCGGCGGATTGGCGCTGGCGAACCAGCGCCAGGACCGCCTCCGGTAAAACCGGCGAAATGAACACCTACGTTGAGGCCATTACCGAGGTCGATCACGGTAACGGCACCTCCAGCGTGTTTATTGGTGGCGACTTCGAGTACCTTGAGTCCTCTACCGGTGAGCGTGTTGCGCAATCTAATATTGCTGCTTTTGACCCGGTGACCGGCGAGTTGCGCCGCGATTTTAAGCTGACTGTTGACGGTCAGGTGAAGGCTGTTGAGGCTCTGCCGAATAACCGTTTGGCTGTTGGCGGTAACTTCAAGCTTGTTAACGGTGAGAAGCATGAGAGCTTCGTCGTTGTTGACGCCACAACCGGTGAAGTTGCCCCTGAATGGGCCCAGGTTAAAGTCGAAGATCGCATTCGTACCGAGGTCATGACGGTGAAGACCATTCACCGTCAGGGTGACTACGTGTATATTGGCGGCACCTTTACCCACATTTATGAAAGTGAAAAGGCGGGTGAGGCGTATTCGCGCAATATTGCCCGTTTTAAGTTGGGCGAGCCTTCTAACGGTGTGCCCGGTATTGTGAGTATAGACCGTAACTGGCGCCAGGTGTTCAACGGTACTGTCAACGGTATTAGCGCCTCCGCTGATAACTCTCATGTTTACGTAGCCGGTTACTTCACCTGGCTCAACGGTGGCCTTGCCTACCGCGTGGCTGATATTACTCAGCATATGCAGAAGGGCAGCCCGTGGGCGTACCAGCAGTCTGAGATTCCTGCTGGCGCTAATGTCTCTGACCTGCGTAATGAAACCAAAATTTGGGGTTTCCAGTTCGACGTCCAGGATGCCGGTACCGGCGTCTGGGTGGGCGGTACTGAGCACCTCATCTCTCGTTACGATAAGGCGTCCTTGACCCCCACCTACACCGCGATTACCCGCGATGGTGGAGACTTCCAGGATCTGCACCTGCACGGTAACACCATCTACGGCGCCTGCCACTGCGGCGACTTCCTCTACCAGGATTCGCGTAACAAGCGGACCCCCGTGGGCGGTTCGAGCGTGATTCACTCGGTCAAGCTGGTTGCTGCTTTCGATAAGGACAGCGGTAAGATGCTGCCGGAGTTCTCCCCTGCTATTAAGGGTGACCACGGATTCGGTATCTGGGAGTCTTTCGTGGATTCGAAGGGCACCCTGTGGGTTGGCGGCGATATTCACCGTTCGCTGGGTGTTCACGGTACTCAGGATACCGTCGGTTTTGCGCGCTTTGAGGCCCGCGATGTGACTCCTCCGGCTACCCCGCAGAACCTGCAGGTTGAGCTGAAGGACGATAAGGACGTTCTGACCTGGGATGCTGTACAGGATACCGGTAGTGTCCGCTACCAGATTCTGCGTGATGACCGCGTCATTGCTAGCACTTCGGGTACGAAGTTCGAGATTGACCACACCGATAACGCACGTTACTTTGTGCACGCTGTGGATAGCTCGGATAACTACTCTGCGTCCACTCCGGTCCAGGTAGCTCCGGTGCGACCGACTCCTACCCCCACGGAGACCGCGACCGCAACGCCTACCGCTGACCCGACTGCTACTGCAGACCCCACGGCAAGTGCTGACCCGACCGCGAGCGCTGACCCCAGTGCTTCGGCAAGCGCTACCCCGAGTGCAGAAGCGACTACTGAGGTACCGAAGGAAGAGAACCCGAAGCCTGCCGATCCGAAGGAAGAAACTCCTAAGGACGATCAGAAGGACGAGGCCGCTAAGGACCAGATTGTTCTGCCCTACGCGTCCGAGTGGAAGTACATGGTCTCCAGCAAGGCTCCCAACCGTAAGTACGGTTGGAAGTACAACTTCCACTTCAGCCTGGAAGATATCGCGCAGGAAGCATGGCAGACCGGCAAGACCCCGATTGGTGTCGGCTCCGGTAACCTTAACACCTCCGTTAATGTTCCGCTTGTGCGTACCCGCCCCAATATCTACGCCTACACCACCATCCAGCTCACTCGTGAGCAGGCGAGCCGCGATCTGGTGCTGACCACCTACGCGGATGACGCTATTGCGGTGGGTGTCAACGGTAAAGAGGTTGGTCGTTCCAACTTCGACACCCGTGGAAAGCTGTGGAATAGCGCGATTGCATCGAGCTCGATTGATACCGCTACGGCTCAGAAGACTCCGGTGACCTTCACCGTTCCGGCTTCTCAGCTGAAGGCTGGTGAGAACCTCATCGCTGTTGAGGTTCACCCGGGCATTAGCCGACGTAACGTTCGCCCGAATGTGAGCTTCGATTTGCAGGCTACCTCCAAGGCACCGGTTGCTGAGCAGCCCGCCGAGAAGGAAGGCGACAAGGAGGCGGATGCTCCCGCCGCACACGAGGCTGAGCAGCCCGTGGTCGACAACGCGAACAACGCGGCAGCCGGCCCGGGCGAGCGACGCATCGTCAATAACGGAGTCGGAACCCGCGTTCCGATGCAGTCCCGAAGGAACTAATACCTTCTAGACAATCTCAGCTAAATGGGGTTTGATTTTCTGAATGATTCAGGAAATCAAACCCCATTTGCGTATATTCCCCACTTTTCCGTGTTTTTTGCATCATTTATTCCCATTATTTGTGCTTCTGTCATGCGCCTCTCTGCACAATGTTCAGAAATGTTTTCTAAATCCACAATTCACGAGAACAAAGCGCCGATAACCCCCTCTAACAGCACACCAAGCCTACCCGAAGGATCCCGCAAATCTGCACCAAAGCGCATTGTCAGAGGGTTTTTACGACACAATTGTTGACCCTGACCACACGCCCCCTGTTGCACTTCATCTCGTTGTAAAATATCTATATAGTGGTGTACGTGAAAAAAGGGACCAACCACCTCTTTTTTCGCGTGCGAGACTTCCGGACTTTCTCGCAACCACCCCGAAAGAGAGTAATTCACTCTCCTTCACTCCTCTCACCGATTAAAAAGGAATGTGCATGTCCACCTCTGAGGCACCTCACGCCCCGAACTCCGCACCCGCATCGGGATTTTCTGCGAAGTTTTCCCACACCCTGCGCTCCCTTGAGGCAGCGCAGAAGCCCGGCGTCGGCGTTCCCGCCTACACCCGCTGGGTCAACCGCCGAGTAGCACGCTACTTCGCTGCGGCAGCTGTTGCGCTGGGCATCACCCCCAACGGCGTCACCGCAATTTCCGCTGCATGTTCCGCGGCAGGCATCATCGTTCTGATTACCTGCCCGCCCAGCGTTGGTGTAGGTATCTGCGTTGCCCTGCTTTTCGCGCTCGGTTACGGTCTGGACTCCGCTGACGGCCAGGTTGCTCGCGTGACCGGCGCGTCCTCCCCCGCCGGTGAGTGGCTCGACCACGTGGTCGACTCCATCCGCGTGCCTTCCGTGCACATGGCAACCCTGCTCTCCTTCCTGCTGTACCCGGCGCACTACTCCTTTACCGGCTCCAGCGCATTCAACGGCTGGATCATTGCGATGCCGATGATTTTCACCGCGCTGACCGCAGGTCACTTCATGAGCCAGATTCTTGCTGAGCAGCTGCGCAATAACCGCAAGACCGCCGCTCCCCCGACCGGTGGCCCCCTGCGCTCCTTCATCAACCTGCACATGGACGCTGGCACCCTCTGCTGGATTTACATTTTCCTTGGCTTCGGCCCGGTATTCGTCATCGTCTATGCGCTGCTTCTGCTGGCTAACGCCGCAACCGTCCTGCTGTCCATGCGTCGCAAATACGTTAGCCTCGCGACCCCCGCTGAGTAAGGAGAATCCCAATGATGCACTTCACCTCTCGCACCCCTGCTGTTTCCGCCGTTATCGCAACCAACGGCAAGCGCCCCGAACTGCTGCGCGTGGCTGTCCGCTCCATCCTTGAGCAGAGCTACCGCGGTTTCGTTGAAGTTGTTGTTGTCTTTGACCGTGTTGAGCCCGACCGCCTCGAGGACATTGAGGTCGGCGAAAACCGTGCCCTGAAGATTGTCTCCAACACCCGCTCCGGCGGTCTGGCTGGCGGCCGCAACAGCGGCATCATCGCCTCCAGCGGCGAGATGATTGGCTTCTGCGATGATGACGACTACTGGATGCCTTCCAAGCTCACCCAGCAGGTCGCTCTCTGGCGCGAAAACCCCGAAGCAACCGCTATCTCTTCGGGTATTACCGTCCGCTCCGGTGGTCAGGATATCGTGCGCCTGGCGCCCGAGCGCGCAACCTTCGCTGACTTCCTGCGTTCGCGCATTACCGAAATTCACCCCTCCGCCATGCTGTACTCCCGCGAGGATCTGCTCGGCGTTGACGGTAAGCCCGCCCGCATCGGCCTGGTCGATGAGGAACTGCCCGCCGCCTACGGTGAAGACTACGACCTGCTGCTGCGTGCAACCCGTCACGGCGATGTACTGAGCGTGCCCGAACCGCTGATTCTGGTGCTCTGGGACCGCCCTTCCTTCTTCTCCGGCAAGTGGCAGTCCATGGTTGACGGTCTGAGCTACATTCTGCGTAAGTTCCCTGAATTCGAGCAGGATCCCAAGGGTCTGGCACGTATCGCCGGTCAGATTGCGTACGCTCAGGCGTCGCTGGGCAACAACAAGGAGGCGCGCGCGTACGCTCGCGCGGCTCTGCGCCGCGACCCCATGCAGCTTCGTGCTTGGGCGGCGTATGTTGTGTCCACCGGTCTTATTAAGCCCGCCACTCTTCTTGATCTCGTCCAGAAGACCGGTCGAGGTCTCTAACCAGGTATCGCACAGACATGGTTTCCTCTTCCGTTCTTTCCTCTCCGGGCACTTCGCCTACGGGGCTGAAGGATTCCGCCGGATCGGATAGTACTCCGCCCAGCGGTATTCTGCGTGCCCGCGCACGCATCCGCCCGTTGTCTACGGCGCAGAAGAAGCTCCCGGCCTGGCCTCTGCTGGCATTGCTGTACGGCTTCCCGGCGCTGTGGGCTTTGGGTGTGCTTCAGATTGCACCGCTGGTACTGGCAGCGATCATGCTTTTTTACCTCATTATTCGAGGTAATGTGCGTGTGCCCGGTTCCCTGTGGGTGTGGGGCGCGTTCTGCGTGTGGGTTGTTGTTGCGGCGCTTGCGCTGACCCGTTCCACCGACATTATTGGTTGGGGTCTGCGCTTTGTGAATATTCTCAGTGCAGGTATTTACGCCCTGTACTACTACAACGCGCGATCCTCTATTAGCATCAATAGGCTGCTGGGCGGTCTGGCGACCCTGTGGGTGACCCTCATTGTCCTGGGTTACGGCGGCGTTCTCTTCCCTGAGTTCCGTCTGCGTACCCCGATGAGCTTCATCATGCCTTCTGGTTTTATGCAGAATCCGCTGGTGCGTGACTACATGCTTCCTCCCCTGGCTGAGGTTCAGCGCCCGTGGGGCGCTCCCGAGGCGTATATTCGCCCCTCCGCGCCGTTCCCCTACGCGAATAGTTGGGGTCTGGCGTACACTCTGCTCACCCCGGTGATGCTGGCGTGCTTGCTTCGCCTGCATTCCATCTGGCTGCGTATTGCGTTGCTGATTGGTATGGCGCTTTCTACTGTGCCTGCGATTGCGACCAGTAACCGCGGCATGTTCATTGGTCTAGGTATCAGCGCAGCGTACGTACTGCTGCGTCAGTTCCTTGCGGCTAATTGGCGTGCTGTGGGTACGGGTGTTGCGGCGATTACGGCTGTGGTTGTGGCGCTCTTTGCGTCGGGCACCGTGGATAACATTCTGGGTCGTCAGGACTACTCTGACTCCACCGGTGGCCGTGCGGCGCTCTACCGCGCCACCTGGAAGGCGACCTTGGAGTCCCCGATTATTGGTTACGGCACTCCGCGTATGGAACCGAGCATTGGCGTGTCAATGGGTACCCAGGGGTACCTGTGGACTCTGATGTTCTGCTTCGGCTTCGTGGGTCTGGCGCTGTTCGCGCTCTTCATGGTGTGCACTGTAGCAGGCGGCGCACGAGTGAAGACCACCTCCGGGTACTGGCTGCATAGCGTGCCGGTCGCGTGCTGCGTCGTCTTTATTTTCTACAGCTTCGATATTGCTCAGATGACCATTCTGATGCTCGCATCGATGGCGTGCATTCGTTCCATTCGGGATGGTGAGGGGCTATGACGAAGAATCAGTCCCCTCGTGGTTTAGATACTTCTGCGGTTTCATCTTTCGAGGATGCGTATTCGACGGGTGGTCATCCTAGCCGCCGTGCGCGTCTGCGTGAGAGCGGCGAGTACATCGAGCCGGTAGTGGAGCAGGGCGAATCGCTGGCTGAGTCTTCTGCCGATGAGTTTGCTCCGACGGTGGACGATATCCGTTCCGGTCGTTTTCCTGCGACCACGGCGCTGTCGATTGTGCCTCCGGCTCGAGGCTTTGCTTCCGAAGAGTTACTGCCCGATTCTTTGGAGGCGGGTTCTTCGGAGTCAGGTACTTCGACTGCTGGTTCCTCAGCGGCAAACGCTACCGCTGTAGTGGGTGCTCATCTGTCCGGTTCCCGGCGGGTTGCCTCGGCTACTGCTGAGTCTGTAGAAAAGGCGCAGGAAGAAAAGACTCCGAATGAGAAGGCTAAGCCTTCCGCGTCAGGTGCTCAGGCAGATAGCGCATCCGCGAAGAGCGTGCCGGTTAAGAAAGCTCCCGGAAAGGCTAAGCAGCCCAGCCTGGCAAAGAGCGGCTCTCTTGCTTCTCTGTGCGTGATGTACGGCGCGGGTATCGCGTTCGTGACCACGATGGTGGTGTCGAACGGTATTGGTGCTGAGGGTTCGGGCGAGTTTTTCCGTCTGATGGCGTTGTTCGCGATTGCGATTTCGCTGGTGACTTTCGGCGCGGATACGGGCTTGGTTCGTACGATGAGTGCTCAGCGTGCGCTGGGTCGTTACGGTGTGCTTCCGCAGCTGATCCGTTACGGTCTGATTCCTTCGCTGGTGACTTCGGTGCTTCTGGTGGCGGGTGTGTACATCTACACCGGGATTGTGCCGATGGCTCCCCAGTATCAGGCGGCGATGCGTGTCAGTTCGGCTTTCGTGCTGATAGCGGCGCTGATGACGGTGTTCTTCGGCGCTCTGCGTGGCCTGCATCGTGTGGTGACCTTTACGCTCCTGCAGAATGTTCTGCTTCCCACTCTGCGTTTTGCGGCGGTGGGTTTGGTTGTTCTGTTCTCGGGTCAGCTCATGGATTTGGTGTACGCCTGGACCATCCCGGTGGCGATTACTGCGGTGGTTGCCCTGTGGCTTTTGGAGCGGGCGTTCCCTTCCGAGGAGCATGTGGAGGTTCTTTCTTCTGAGGATTCTCCGCCTGAGACGTTCCGTTCGTTCTGGGGTTTCAGCTCTGCACGCGGTGTCGCTACCATTGTGGAAACCATCCTGGAGTGGATTGACGTGCTGGTGGTGACGGCGTTCTTGGGTGCCGCTGCCGGTGGTATCTATGGTGCTGTGAACCGTTGTGTTCGTGTGGGCACCATGATTGAGCACACCGGACGCGTGGTGACCGGACCGTCGATTAGTGCGGCGTTGGCTACCCGTCAGCTAGATCGTGCTCGAGAGATTTTCTTGTCGACCACTCGCGTGTTGACTGCTCTGTCGTGGCCGTTCTACCTCTCCCTGGCGTTCTTTGGTCCGGTGCTGTTGCATTTCTTCGGTAAGGGCTTTGAGGCTGGCGCCGGTATTCTCTGGGTGATTTGCCCGGCGGCGATGCTGTCGATGAGCGCCGGTGGCGTGCAGTCCGTTCTGCTGATGAGCGGTAAGAGCCGCTGGCAGCTGTTGAACAAACTCTCCTCGCTGGTGGTGGCTGTGACCTTGAACTTCACCTTGGTTCCGGTTTGGGGCTTGTACGGTGCGGTGACGGCGTGGGCGTCTGCTCTGCTGATTGACACCTTCCTGGCGAGCTACCAGGTATTCCGCCTCGTTGGTATTCGCGCTTCGGTTCGCGAGATGGCTCCGTCACTCTTCTTGGGTGCGGCTGTTCCGACGGTGTGCGCTCTGGCGTCTTTGGCTTTCTTGGGTCAGAGCGTGCTGGGCGTCATCGTGTACGTGGTGCTGCTCGTTCCGGTGTACGGTGCGGTACTGTACCGCTTCCGTAAGGCTCTCGGTATTGAGCGTTTCCTTTCCGCCCGCCGCGCGAAGTCTTAGCCTTCCGCTTCTTCTACGTTTTTCTCCGATATTTAGTGTCCGTTTCTCTTCCTCTAGGATGTCCTCATGGATAACACCTCTCATACCTCCTCGGTTACCCTTGGCAACCAGGTACGTCGCATTTTCCGACACCGTCTGCTGATTCTGCTGTCGGTTGTGGTTTTCGCTGTGGCGGGTGCCGTCTACGGCTACATGACCAATAGCAAGTACACTTCTAAGGCTTCGCTGGTTGTTTACCCGCTGGTGGTTGATCCCGCCGGTACCGGTAGCGCTAACTCCGCGAAGGTGGATATTGCGACCGAGTCTCGCGTTGCATCCTCTCGCGAGGTTGCACAGAACGCGGCAAAGTCTCTGATTGCTAATGGCGATACCCTCTCTGAGGCTCAGCTGACCAGCCGCTTGATGAACTCCGTCAAGGTGACCGGCACCTCCCAGACTGCTGTTCTGGATATTGAGGTGACCCGCCCCAACGGTACGGAGGCTGCACGTTACGCTAACGCTATGGCGAACGCATACCTGCAGGTTCGTTCCGAGTCGCTGAAGAGCAGCGTTGATTCTGCTCTGCACCAGATTGATGAGCAGATTTCGGCCCTCGAGGGTGATAACAACCGTGCGGGTCTGCTCTCTCAGTTGCAGGACCGTCGCGCTCAGATTCAGCTGACTTCCACCACCGGTGGTCGCGTGATGAGCGAGGCTCAGGTTCCTTCTTCTTCCTCGGCTCTTGGCCCGGTGAAGATGGGTATTGTTGGTGCTGTTGCCGGTCTGCTGATTGGTGCTGTGCTGGCGTACGGTCGTGACCGCACTATGCGTCACGTTGGTTACGCTGATCGTCTGGAAGATGCTGGTATCCCGGTTCACGAGCTGGGTTCCACTTCTGAGGCGAATGACGCGTTCATGCTGCTGCGCACCATTGGTGCTCCCGACGGCGACGTGAAGAGCGCTGGCGCTTCCGGCATTGTGATTCTGCCCGGTACTGACCGCGGTGTTGAGCACCTATACCAGATGCTGCAGCGTGTTCTGCCCACCGAGTACGCACGTTTCACCGATTACGCTTCGGTCCGTGACGCGCTGACCCGCCACACTCCCGAGTCGCTGGTTGAGAAGAGCGAGACTCCTCTGGTGATTAGCCTGAGCACCGCTACTCCCCTGTCGACTCAGCTGCGTTTCGTCCAGGCTGGCGGCGTGGCTCTGGTTCCGGTGACTGCGGCTACTTCTCTGCAGCAGGTTCGTGAGCTTTTCGCTCAGCTGGATCAGCTTGAGGGCGTGAACGCTCTGGCTGTGTTCCTGGATCGCGAGTAATCAGACCGCGAGTACTCGGGGTTCTGTTGATGGATGCCTCGCCTCTGTGCGGGTTCGTCCTTCGTCCTTGAGCGTAGGGTGCGGTGGTACCTGCTGAGGCGGATCTATTGTGATAGGTCTGTTGATGCAGGTGCCGCCGGGCCCGTCAGCTCACCTTTATCTTCTCTTCTTATTTTTCTCTTGTATTGGGGCTTTAGGAGAACACTATGACTGAGGCAACTTCCTCTCAGGCACCGAAGAAGAAGCTTCTGCTGGTTTCTAGCAGTGGCGGACACTTGAAGCATCTGACGGCTACTTCTGCTGCGTGGCAGGATTATGACCGCGTGTGGGTTAGCTTTAAGCAGCCCGATGTTGAATCTTCTCTGGCTGATGAGAAGACCTATTGGGCGTATTACCCGACCACCCGAAATATTAAGAACGCTATTCGTAATCTGTTCTTGGCATTTCGTATTTTTCCGAAGGAACGTCCGGATGCGGTTGTTTCTGCCGGCGCCGGTGTTGCCGTTCCTTTCTTTGTGGCGGCTAAACTCTTTGGAGTAAAGACTCTTTATATTGAGTGTTTTGATCGCCCGACTCTGCCGACGATGACCGGCAAGATGCTGTACACCTTTGCTGATCGAATTATTGTTCAGAGCGAGGAACAGCAGGAGAATTTCCCTGATTCTCGTGTGATTCATCCCATTTTCTAAGAGTGATGAATTTATCCTGAAAATAGCGTCCTCGCGTGTGCTGAGGGCGTTATTTTCAGGGTATAGTATTTATTAATACATACAGATACGCATAAGTCGTGCGCTCCACTGTGGACTCACCATCCAAGCGAACTAACCACTCGCCAGAGAAGCGTATGCGGAGATTACTCACCATTTTCTCCGGCACGACGCCGCCGCGTATACCAATGATGCCCTCCGGATTTTTGCGTCAGGTATACGGGGTTACTACCGATAAATACATAGAGAGGAATAGGCTATGTCTATTCAGGACTTCCCCCACGTCAGCGTTGATACTTCCAAGTTCGACCTGCCCGTATTTACCCCTGCCGTCGCGCCCGTTCGTATTCCTACTAAGACTTACGATTTGGTGGTGTCCCTCGGCACCGACGTTCACACTTTTGATCGTCTTCTGCGTTGGGTTGAGGCTTATCTTGAGGCTCACCCCGAGGTCACCTGCCTCGTGCAGCATGGCCACACTGCGCCCATTAAGCACGCAGACAACCTTAAGCTTCTTCCCGCCTCCGAGCTTTTGGACTACTACGCAACCGCACGCGTAGTACTGGTTCAGGGCGGCCCCGGCTCCATCCAGGATGCACGCCGCACCGGCGCTCTGCCCCTGGCTGTTCCGCGCCGCGCAGAGTTCAATGAGGTCGTTGACAACCACCAGGTCCCCTTCACCGCTCTGATGGAGAAGCGCGGCCACGCTGTTGTCGTTGAGAGCCGCGAAGATCTCTTCGCTAAGCTCGATCTTGCCCTGGCGAACCCCTCCCTGTTCCGCACCGCTGAGCCTTACGTCTCCACCCCGGAGATTTCCGCAGCTCAGCTGGGTGAGGAACTGCAGGACCTGCTCGCCGGCAAGACCCACCGTAAGGATTCCTTCTGGGGCCGCCTGAAGCAGGCTGCTCGCGCGCACCGTGCGGGTAAGGCTGAGATGGCTCGCATCGACGCGATGGCTCCCAGCGCCTAAGGTTTTCTTGCTTTCTAAGCTCAGCATCCTCGTGATGCGGTGTGGGAGGTGCCCGGCCGGGCGCTTCCCACATTTTTAGACCGGCATGCGAATCCTCCAACCACCCTGTGAGAGGCTGTGGATGTTTTCCCTTGTTCACGGCATATTCTCAGGTGGATTCGCGTCTTTACATTGGTTGCGAAACCCCGCGCACCGTATCCTTAGTAAGGGATAATGCGCGGGGTTTTCGCGCACTACGAAAGGAACAATTATGGCAGTTCAGGAATCGACCGTTATCAACGCAAGCGTTGAACAGGTTATCGAGGCGTTCTCTAGCGAGGATTTCGCACGCTTCGTATGCTCCGAGGTTGGCGTGGAGTTCGGTAGCTTCTCCGTTTCCGGTGACACCTCCGCCGAGTTCACCGCAACCACCGAGCGTACCGTACCCGCTGAGCGCGTGCCGGACATCGCTCGTAAGTTCGTCGGCAACGGCGTTGCTATGACCCAGATGGACACCGTAAGCGCACCGGCTGCTGACGGATCCCGCACCGTTTCTACCGAGGTCAAGGTCAACGGCGTGCCCGTGTCCGCTCAGGCTACTCAGAAGCTGACCCCCGAGGGCGAGCAGACCCGCCTGGACGTCAACGGTGAAGTCTCCTGCTCCATCCCACTGGTGGGCAAGAAGATTGCAGCCGCTGCTGAGCCGCAGGTTGGCCGCGTGCTGAAGGTTCTGGGCTCCTCCGCTGAGAAGTGGCTGGCACAGCGCTAAAGCTTATGAGACGCTCACCTTTGAGGTGTAGCTGATATACCGCCAATATGCAGAGAATCCCCGCCGTAAGTACTTACGGCGGGGATCCTCTTTGTGTCTTTATGAGTCTTATGAGCTCTAACGCACCTATGAAGGGGTAGGAGCGTTAGGAGGCGACGGTCGCCTCGGAGTATTCGCGTTCGCCAAGCAGCTCAGCAAAGCGGCGCATCTCTACGCGCAGGTCGTGCTCTGCTTCGAGTAGGTCAACGACCTTGCGCAGCTTGGTGCTGGAGGTGTGCTCGGTGTAGGGGAAGTAGTGTACTTCCACGCCGACCTCTGCGAAGCGTGCTTCCAGGGCATTGCCCTTTTCGGTGCCCTTCCAGTCGTCGCCCTTGAAGAAGACGTTGAAGGGCTTCTGCTTCCAGGTTTCGAGCTTGTCGGGGTTGGTTTCAACGTGCACTTCGTCCACGTAGTCGATGTGGCTGACGATGGCGGCACGCTCTTCGATGGGGATGACGGGGCGACGACCCTTGGTCACTTCCAGAACGTCATCGTGCACGACGCCGGCAATGAGGTAGTCGCAGTTTTCCTTAGCCTTGCGGAGAATCTCGAGGTGGCCGTAGTGGAAAAGGTCGTAGGCGCCTGCGGCGTAGCCAATAATCATAGGGCTTCCTTGTGGTTGGTAGCGGCGATGGTTATTCCGGTGTGGTTGAAGTACCGGAGGGTGAGAAACGTATCCGCGGTCTAGGGTGAGAGCATGAGATGAAACGAAGAATGTGCAATATTGAGAAAATATTTTCTTATATTGCCCTATTTCTTCGCGCTGTTGCCTTAGAACGTGCGGGTCCGAAAAGAGTTTCTCGAGGGTGCTGGTTGGGCGCCCTTCGTCCTTTTATTTTACCAGTCACCTTTTTGAAGGAAAAAGGAAAAGATATAAATATGAGGCGGATACGGTGTAGTATCCGCCTCATATTTTCATCCTATTGATTTAAATCAAAGAAAACTTATATCAAGAAAGGGCAGGGGGTAGATTCTCAGCTCGGGTCTCGTTCGGTGCTTACCGCTAAAAGTTCATCAAAAAATATTACACATAAATGCAATATATTGTCGATGGTTCCATTCGGTATTTTCGATTGGCGTTCAAATACTAGCTACTCCCCCGCCGTTTCCACTACATTCTCAGCGAAGAGTTAGTTCTTGGCTGCCGCTTCCTTAGTGGCTTCTTCAACAGCAACCCACGAGAGCATTGCGCACTTCACGCGCGCCATGAACTTCGAAACGCCGGAGAAAGCCGCCATATCGCCGTACTCCTCTTCGTCCAGAGTCACCTTACCGCGCGAACGCAGCATCTCGCGGAACGCATCCACGTGGCTCTGCAGCTCGGAGGTGGTCATGCCGGGAGCCATTTCAGAGAGCACGGAAGCGGCAGCCATCGAAATGGAGCAACCGTCGCCTTCCCAAGAGATCGACTCGATGGTCTTCTCGCCATCCTTCAGCTCGTCAGAGAGCACCACGCGCAGGTTGATTTCGTCACCGCAGGTGGGGTTGTACTGGTGGTTATCGGCGCTTGCGTGGCCGGCGGGTACCTCTACGAGGTGCTCGCCGCTACGCTGCTTGGAATGCTCCAGAATGATTTCCTGGTACAGGGATTCAAGAGACACGGTGTTCTTCTTCCGTCAGTTGGTCTGTCTGAAAAATTGAGGCGTTAGCTTCTAACGCGTCTACGTTTAGAACCCGAAGTAGGGGCGCACCTCGGCAAGTGCCTTCAGGAAAGCGTCCACATCTTCGGTGGTGTTGTAGATGTAGGTGGATGCACGGGTCGAGGCGGTCACACCGGCGCAGCGGTGTAGCGGCTGGGCGCAGTGGTGGCCCACGCGCACAGCGATACCCTGGGTGTCGAGCAGCTGGCCCACGTCGTGCGGGTGCACACCCTCAATGGCGAGGGCTACCAGGCCGGCACGCTTGGAGGGGTCGGCGGGGCCGAGCAGGCGCACGCCCTCAATCTTCTGAACACCCTCAACCAGGCGAGCGCCCAGTTCGTGCTCCCATGCCTCAACGTTCTCCATGCCCAGGTGCTGCAGGTAACGCACGGCGGCGGCGAAGGCGACTGCCTGCGAGACGCGCTGGGTACCCGCTTCAAACTTGATGGGGGCGGGCATGTATTCGGCATCCTGCAGACCCACGCGGGTAATCATGGAGCCACCGGTCAGGAAGGGGGGCAGGGCCTCAAGCAGTTCGGCACGACCGTAGAGGGCGCCAATGCCGGTGGGAGCCAGCATCTTGTGGCCGGAGAACGCCGCAAAGTCGACGTCCAGGGCGTGGAAGTCTACGGGCATGTGCGGCACGGACTGGCAGGCATCCAGCACAACGAGAGCGCCGTGCTTACGAGCCATGGCGACCATGCGGGGCACATCGGTAATCGCGCCGGTCACATTCGAGACGTGGGTGAACGCCACGATGCGGGTCTTCTCGTTGATGATGCCCTCGGCAGCAGCGTAGTCGAGCTGACCGTCCTCGGTGGAGGGGATGTGGCGCAGGATCGCGCCGGTACGCTGAGCAAGGATCTGCCAGGGGATGAGGTTCGCGTGGTGCTCAATCTCGGTGGTGACGATTTCATCGCCGGGGCCCAGCGCAAAACGCTCGGCGGCGGGACCGCCGATACCCTGCGAGGCGTTACCAATGGAGTAGGCAATCAGGTTCAGCGCCTCGGTTGCGTTGGAGGTCCACACTAGCTCTTCGTCGGTAGCGCCCACGAAGTTGGCGACGGTGATGCGCGCGTCCTCAAACAGGTCGGTTGCCTCAACCGCGAGGGTGTGTGCGCCACGGTGTACGGCAGAGTTAGCGTGCAGGTAGAAGTCGCGTTCTGCGTCGAGCACCTGAAGGGGTTTCTGGCTGGTCGCCCCCGAATCCAGGTAGACCAGAGGATGCCCGTTAACCTCAGTGTTGAGGATAGGAAAATCCTTACGAAGCTGGCGTACAATGTCGTCGCTCAGCGGGGTGTTGGCGGGGGTGGAGTATTCAGCCACGGGTACCTTCTTCTCTCGCTCATACGCTCCACGGTCGGGTGTTTTCCCGTCGTGGAGCGTATAACGTCATTCTTTTCTAGCTTATTCCCTCACCGGGCTCTTGCATAGTTAGGTAGAGCCTAGTTCACACATCGGCCCGCATCATGCATTACCCCAGTTCAGTGTTGACCCAGTTCAGTGTTTACCCGGCACGGGTCATACGGCTAGGAACCTGCGCCGTGGTAGCGCTGCTGGGTTGCCAGCAGGCCTTCCTTTACGAGCATCATGGTTGCATCCGCTGCGTTTGAGATGAGGAAGGGCAGGTCCTTCGCTTCAGTGCTACTGAAGGGCTTGAGCACGAAGTCTGCGGTGTCCATGCGTCCGGGAGGACGACCGATGCCGGTGCGAACACGGTAGTAGTCCTTGGTGCCCAGCGCCTTGGTGATATCGCGCAGACCGTTATGGCCGCCCTCTCCCCCACCAATCTTGAGCTTAATGGTGTCGAAGGGGATATCCAGTTCATCGTGCACCGCGATGATACGGTCGGGGTTAATATCGTAGAACTGGGCTAGAGCCGATACCGGGCCGCCCGAGGTGTTCATATAGGTCAGGGGCTTGGCCAGCACTACCTTGGGTCCGCCTATACCCAAACGTCCTTCCAGCACCTGGGCGCGCGCGCGTCCGTGCTTCTTGAAGCCACCGCCTACTTCACGCGCCAGTTCATCAACCACCATCTGGCCGATGTTATGGCGGGTTTTCTCGTACTCCGGGCCCGGGTTCCCCAGACCAACAATGAGCCACGCATCAGACATATCTTCGCCCTTTCCACGGCGCTGTAAAAGGTTTTTAGAAAATTCATGGACTACACCATTCTATGAGTATGGCCCGCTACCACCTCAGAAGAGAGGTAGCGGCGGGCCATCCACAAATCATTGTTGCGCTAGGCGCAGGGCGCGGTCTAGTGCTTTGAGTTATCTGAGTCGTGAGCTTCGCCAGCCTGATCTGATTCCTCGGAAGCTTCAACGATGTCACCCTCGGGTGCGTTTTCGCCTTCTTCACCGGGCTCGGGAACGTCGAGTTCCTCGGGCTCAGAAACGTTAACGATCAGCAGTTCAGCGTCTGCAACCAGGGTTACGCCTGAGGGCAGTTCAACGTCTGATGCCAGAACGTGAGCGCCAGCTTCGCGGCCTTCGATGCTCACGGTCAAAGCTTCGGGTGCCTTCAGTGCGTCAGCTTCAACCAGAAGAACGGTTTCTTCCTGGTTAGCAACGGCGCCAACAGCAGGCTCGCCTTCAACGTGTACAGGAACCTCAATCTCAACGCGCTCGCCGCGCTTAACGGTCAGCAGGTCGATGTGCTGCAGTTCAGGGCGGATTGCGTGACGCTGGATGTCCTTGATCATTGCGAGGTGTGATTCACCTTCGATGTCGAGGTCGAGGATAGCGTTGGGGACGCGGGCAGCCAGGGTGGTTGCGTGGCCGGGGAGTACTACGTGCTTGGGCTCTTCGCCGTGGCCGTAGATGACGGCGGGGATGTCGCCTGCCATGCGGATGCGGCGCGCGTAGCCCTTGCCGAAGTCGCTACGTACGGTAGCTGAAATTTTGATGGTATCTGACATGAGTTGTCCACCCTTTCTTGGTTAGAAGTTATGCGCCAAGTGGAATAGGGACTGGCGCCAGAAATCTCTTTCCAACCAGCCACCGTCAGTTACGGACCTACACGTTTCGTGTATTCCACCGCCTTGGCCAAGACAATATTGTACAGGTTCCCGGCTCTTCTTCAAGGGCCGGGAACCTGTGATATGGCGCTTTTCACGCCTTTTATGCTGTTATCAGCAGATATTAGGACCAAATCCTAGAGGATTAGGAACCCATTTCTGCAAGGTAGGCGGCGAGCGCCTCGCGGTGATCGCGCGGGGTGAAGCCTGCAGCAATCAGCTTGGACAGGTCCATTGCCGAGTTCGTCGGACGGTGAGCGAAGAGCTCAGCGTTGGCGAAGTATTCCTCGGTGGTGGTGTCGCTGACGCGTGCCGGGTCATGGCCGGTGCCCTCGTACACTGCACGAGCGAACTGTGCCCAGTTGATGACCTCACCGGTGTTCGACACGTTGTAGGTGCCGTATTCAGCGCCGGAGAAGAGCAGGTGCAGGGCAGCTGCTGCCAGGTCCTGGGTGAAGGTCGGGCGACCCCACTGGTCGGCGACCACGGACGGGTCGATACCGCGCTCAGCCAGGGACGCCATGGTGCCCACAAAGTTCTTGCCGGCGCCAACAACCCAGCTGGTGCGCAGGGTGTAGTGCTTACGCCATGCGGCGGCGGCAACCTCACCGGCAGCCTTGGATGCGCCGTAGACGCTCAGCGGTGCCAGGGGGTAGTCCTCCGGGTATTCCTCGCCCAGGGGCAGGGAGCCGTCAAAGACGTAGTCGGTGGATACGTGAACCAGCGGCAGGTTAGCTTCTTCACAGATGGAGGCAAGAGCGCTCACACCCAGGGCGTTAGCTGCCCAGGCGTCACGGCGCCCCTCGGGGGTTTCTGCCTGATCCACTGCGGTGTACGCTGCAGCGTTGATGACCGCGCGGAAGGAGCGCCAGCGGAATGCGTCGCGCCACTGCTCGGGCTTGCCCAGGTCGAGGCGGTCGCGATCCACAGCCAGGAAGGGTACGTTCTGCTCGGTGAGCTGGCGAACCAGCTCGGTGCCGAGCTGACCGCCCGCACCAATAATCAGGATCGGGTCGGCTTCCAGGGGCTTGATCTCGTTCAGACGCGGGTGGTTACGGTCCTTCTCGGAGAGTTCCGCCTTCGCCAGGTCGATAGGCCAGTCGATTGCGACGGTCTCATCGGCAAGGTTCAGGAAGCTGTAGCCAGATACTGCATCCGCCGACCAGTGGTCGTTCACCAGGTAGGTGTAGGCGGTGTTCTCTTCCAGGGTCTGGAAGGAGTTACCCACGCCGCGGGGCACGAAGATTGCGGTGTCCGGGCCCAGCTCCACGGTGACGACCTTGCCGAAGGACTCGCCGGCACGCAGGTCAACCCACGCGCCGAAGATACGGCCGGTCGCAACAGAAACGTACTTATCCCACGGCTCGGCGTGGATACCGCGGGTGGTACCTATCGAAGCGTTGAACGAGATGTTGTTCTGCACCGGGTTGAAGTCGGGCAGACCGGCTGCGACCATCTTCTCGCGCTGCCAATTTTCCTTGAACCAGCCGCGGTTATCGCCGTGAACCGGCAGGTCAATGATGAGCAGGCCGGGAATCTCGGTTTCAGTAACCTTCAATTCCTTGGTCATTACTGGCCAGCCTTTGCGTACTTCGCCTCAACCTCAGCCTTCAGGGGCTCCCACCAGCCGCGGTTATCGGTGTACCACTTAATAGTGTCGGCAAGACCGGATTCGAAGTCGGTGAACTTCGGCTCCCAGCCGAGCTCTGCACGCAGGCGGCTACCGTCGATTGCGTAGCGCAGGTCGTGACCGGGGCGGTCAACCACGTGCTCGAAGTCGTTCTCGTCCTTGCCCATCAGACGCAGGATGGTGCGCAGAACGGTGATGTTGTTCTCTTCACCGTCTGCACCGATGAGGTAAGTTTCGCCAATCTTGCCCTGCTCCAGGATGCGCAGCACAGCAGAAGAGTGGTCGGATGCGTGAATCCAGTCACGAACGTTCAGGCCCTCGCCATACAGCTTCGGGGTCAAACCCGAGAGGATGTTAGTGATCTGGCGGGGGATGAACTTCTCGATGTGCTGGTAGGGGCCGTAGTTGTTGGAGCAGTTAGAGATGGTTGCTTCAATACCGAAGGAGCGGACCCATGCGCGCACGAGCAGATCGGAGCCTGCCTTAGTGGAGGAGTAAGGGGAAGAGGGGTTGTAGGGGGTGGTTTCGGTGAACTTTGCCGGATCGTCCAGATCGAGGTCGCCGAAGACCTCGTCGGTGGAGATGTGGTGGTAGCGAGTGCCGTGCTTACGGACTGCTTCCAGAAGGCTGAAAGTACCGATGAGGTTAGTGTGGATGAACGGTTCGGGGTTGGACAGGGAGTTGTCGTTGTGCGATTCCGCAGCGTAGTGAACGACAGCATCTGCCTTGCCGACCAATTCGTCAGCCAGCTCGCGGTCGGCGATGTCGCCTACGACGAGCTTAAAGCGGGATTCGGGAAGACCCTCCAAAGACGCAGCATTTGCGGCGTAGGTCATCTTATCCAGCACAGTAATAGTGTGATCAGTGTTATCGATGAGGTGGTGAACAAAGTTCGAACCAATAAAACCGGCACCGCCGGTAACAAGAATGTGAGCCATACGGTAGATTTTACCTGGCTAAACAGTGATTTTTATGCCTCAACAAAGAGATAAACATGACACAATAAGAAGTTATGAAGGGAATTATTCTTGCCGGCGGTACCGGAAGCCGTTTGCACCCTATCACTCAGGGTATTAGCAAGCAGCTCACTCCGGTCTATGACAAGCCGATGATTTACTACCCGCTGTCCACTCTCATGCTGGCGGGTATCCGCGATATTTTGATTATTACCACTCCTGCCGACCAGGAGCAGTTCCAGCGACTGCTCGGTGACGGCTCCCGTTTCGGTATTAATCTCGAATACAAGGTGCAGCCTTCCCCGGACGGCCTGGCACAGGCATTTATTCTGGGTGCCGACTTTATTGGCAATGACCCTGTAGCGCTCGTGCTCGGTGACAATATCTTCTACGGTCCCGGCCTGGGTACTCAGCTTGCCACCTACGAGCAGAAGGACGGCGCAACCGTCTTCGCTTACCGGGTTGCTGATCCTCGCGCCTACGGCGTGGTGGAGTTCGACGAGAACTTCAACGCACTGTCCATCGAAGAGAAGCCCGAGAACCCCAAGAGCGACTACGCTATTCCGGGTCTGTACTTCTACGACTCCAAGGTTGTAGAGTATGCACGTCAGATTAAGCCTTCTCCGCGCGGTGAGTTGGAAATCACTGACCTCAACCGCGTCTACCTGGAACAGGGTAAACTGAAGGTTGAGGTTCTGCCTCGCGGTACCGCGTGGCTCGATACCGGAACCTTTGATTCACTCGCTGATGCCACTAACTTCATCCGCACTGTTCAGAGCCGTCAGGGCCTGTCAGTTGGTTGCCCGGAGGAAATTGCGTGGCGCCACGGTTGGCTCTCCGATGAGCAGTTGCGCGACATTGCTACCCCGCTTGTTAAGAGCGGTTACGGTAGCTACCTGCTCGGATTGCTCCGCTAATAAACACCAGGGGATTTTCGTATCCCTTCACCGCCTGCAACAACACTCCACGTTGCAGGTACACTAACTCAAACTTTCTGGAGTATTCTCACTACCATGACCATTTTGGAATTTTTCCGCACCACGAGGGCTAACCTCTGGCTGCTGATTATTGGCATCGTTGTCGGTGCCGCAGCGGGCTTCGGCTATGCCTCTCTCCAGCCGAGGGTCTACGCTGCTTCGTCCTCGGGCTACGTGACCGTGGGCGAGTCCGGTACGGTGGATGTTCTCTCCGGCTCTACAGCCGCTAAGGAGCGCGCTCGTTCCTACGCTGCTATCGTCTCCTCTGAGGCCGTGGCACAGAAGATTAAGCAGAACAACCCCGAACTCTCCATGACTACCGGGCAGATTCGTGCAAGCCTCACTGCAACTGCGGGTGATAACGCCGCGCTGATTACCGTGAGCGCGCAGGCTTCTTCCCCGAAGAACGCACAGTTGCTCGCTAACGGTGCGTTGCAGGCTACCGCCGACTACATCAAGGAGATTGAGCAGAACCCCGGTAATGCTCAGGCTCTGGTAAACGGCGAAAACACCGGTGCATCCCCGACTGGCGGCAACACCGTTCGCGTGATTCCGCTGAATAACGCAAGCGTGAACCCGCCGCTGGTAGCTCCGAATTACCAGCAGAACACTCTTATCGGTGCTGGCACCGGTTTGGTTCTGGTCTACGCTGCAATCTTCCTGCGCCGCGCACTGGATCAGCGCATCCGCACTCGTGACGATGCTACCAAGGCAACCGGCGCGAGCATCCTGGGTGTTCTGCCCGTCAGTGACGACCTGAACGAAGAAAACATCGTTAACGGCAACACCGACGACCACATCGCACAGGAATCCATTCGTCAGTTGCGCACCAACCTGCGCTTCGTGAACGTTGACACTCCCCCGCGTTCGTTCATCGTCACCTCCGCAGTGCCCGGTGAAGGTAAGTCTACCGTGTCGCTGTCGCTGGCTCGCGCAATGGCTGATGCGGGTTCGCCCGTCATCCTCATTGACGCCGACCTGCGCCGCCCGACCGTGGCTAAGAAGCTGAAGCTCGACGCTAAGGTCGGTCTGACCCAGGTTCTGGCTGGTCAGGTTGAGATTGCTAACGCTGTGCACCAGCTGGGTGATTCGAACCTCTTCGTCCTGCCTGCAGGCCGTATCCCCCCGAACCCCTCCGAACTTCTGGGTTCGGATAAGATGCGCCAGCTGATTAACGAGCTCTCCGAAGAGTTCATCGTGGTCGTTGACGTTCCGCCGCTGTTGCCCGTGACCGACGCTTCGCTGCTCTCCCACTCCGTGGATGGCGTGATTCTCGTTGGTTCTATCGGCCGAAGCCACCGTGAGCAGATGACCGAGGCTGCCAACATCCTGAAGAAGGTCAACGCTAACCTCCTCGGTATGGTTCTGAACCGTGCACCCCGTAAGGGTCTGGGTAACTCCTACTACGGCTTCGGCTACGCAAGCGCCTACGTTGGTTATGCAACCTACTACGGTTACGGCAAGGACGGCGACAAGAAGTCGTCAAAGAAGTCCTCGGCTAAGAAGTAATAACGTAATAAGCGCCCTAAATTATAGGGAGCGACTTAGGGCGGGATGGGCAGTATTTTCTGTCTGTCCCGCCTTATACTTATCTGGTATACATGTGCACCGAAAGGCTATTGTGACCACTCACTCATCCAATACCCCGGAGCCGCAGACTACTCCGCTCGCGGCACGGATTCGGCTTGCGCACGCCTACTTCCAGCGAATTGCCGACATGCACTCCATCGATATTCTGCATGTCAAAGGCTACGCTTTCTCCCAGGAAATTTACCGCAAGGGCAGGTACAGCTCCGACGCTGACCTGCTCGTCCGTCCCTCTCACGTGGACCGCTTTGTAGAGATCCTTCTGGCAGATGGATGGCGTATCCAAGCCCACTTCGAAACAGGTTCCGTGTTCGAGCACGCGATGACGCTCTACCACGCTTCATGGGGCCTGACTGATATTCATCGTTTCTTCCCCGGTCTAGGACGCCACGGCGATTATGAGAAGGCGTTTGACCGCGTCTGGGCGGCACGCAAGACCCGTATGATTGCTCACCGTCCCTGCACTGTCCCCAGCGATCTGGACGCGCGTCTTCTCGTGGTGCTTCACCGCGCCCGCGCAGCATCACGCTACAGTGCAGATATTAACTACCTGGTCTCTCTGCTCTCCTACAGCGATTGGCAGCGCCTACAAGCCCGCGCCGAGGAGCTTGACTCGTCCCTGGCATATAGCGCGGCTATGGGCGGTCTGGAGCAGTACCGTGACGACCGCGACTACCTACTGTGGCTGTCGGTCTCCCAGGATGTGCCCCACTACATCCAGTGGATCGGACGTCTGCAGTCGGCGACGACCCTGCACGATAAGCTACGCACCCTCAAAAATATTTTCTTTGTGAATAAGGACCATTTGGCGATGCAGCTGGGACGCACCCCCACTAAGGCAGAGATACGTGCAAAGTTCTTTGATCGTTTCGGAATCAAGGTGAAAAAATGAGCAATCCGGTAGATTCCCGTCAGACCGTATACGGCATCCCCGAGAACATCGCGTATGTTCATTCTGAAGAGTTCGCTAAGTACTCCCCCACGGCAACTTATCTCGCGAATCTTGCCAACGGTGAGCTGTCTGTTCTTCAGGATTCTGCCTCCATTATTTGGAGTATTTTTGAGGACCCGATGTCTCTGCAGGATGCTATCGACGAGCTCTGCGAAATGTATGAACAGCCCATAGAGACCATGGGACCGCAGATTGAGGGTTTCATTCCCGAGCTACTCTCCAAGGGGCTCCTAGAGGCCCGCTAAGGCCTCCAGAAGGCGCAAAGAAGGCGGGGCGGTAGAAAAAAACCTTAGTTTCTACCGCCCCGCCTTCTTCTATGAGCCGTTGAGCTCTTTTAGTCTTCAGGCAGAGCCTGCACGTACATCTTCAGGCGGCTGATGAAACGAGCCTCCGAGAAGCCATCAACGTGCTCACGGATGTAGTCGGCATCCCAGTCATCCGGATTGAAAGCCTTGAGGGCTTCCACCAGCTGTTCCACAGTCGGCTGGTTGATGAACATGCCGGTCTTACCTTCCTGAATGGTATCCAGGAAGCCACCCGCACGGTAGGCAATCACGGCCTTGCCGCTAGCGCCCGCCTCCAGCGGGGTAATACCGAAGTCCTCATAAGAGATAGCCAGCAGCGCCAAGCAGTGACGGTACGCGTAACGAAGCTGCGCATCCGAGACACCCGAAGCAATACGAACAGTCGGGCCAGCAAGGGCCTCCAGGCGTTCCTTCTCCGGGCCGCGACCAATCACCAGCAGCTTCTTACCCAACTCATTACACGCCTCAACAGCCTTATCAACATTCTTGTAGGGCAGCAGACGCGAAACAATCAGGAAGTAATCGTCCGATTCGGTAAACTCTTCCAGACCCGGAATAGGCTCAACCGGTGCGGTGGCGTCTACCGAGTGCGGCGGGAAGAAAATCGGAACGTCCTTCTTACCGTAGACGTTCTCAATACGCTTCTTAATCACGCTCGCATTCGCCACGTACACCGCCGAACAGTGAGCCGCCCAGTGATCCCACAGCATCAGTGCAGGACGCAGAGTCTTCAGCAGCAACGGCACGGGACCGGTGCTCTTCTCACCCAGGTACTGATCGCTCAGGTACAGCCAACGCGCCGGCGAATGGCAGTAAATGAACTTACGACCAGCAAAGTTGAAGCCGTGCGCCCAGCCGGTCGTCGACACCACAGCACGCTCAGCCGGCACCTTCAAGAGAGAAGAAGCAAACGGCAGAATCGGCAGAGCCATACGGTGGTTACGACGCAGGTAGCCAATCTTGTTCAGCGGACTCGTGATAATCTTCGCGTCCTTGAACTCGGGGAAGGTGCCCTCCGGGTCGTACAGAGTCGTGTAAATCGGTGCATCCGGGAACGCACGGTGCATTGCCAGCACAACACGCTCCGCACCGCCGCGCTGAGTCAGGTAGTCGTGGGCAATTGCAATCTCTTCAGTAGCCTCAGGCTTCACCAGCGGCACGTAACGACGCACCAGGCGGCCAAGCTTCTTGAGGCTCTTCGGGATATCCGCAAGCACCGCGTCAGGGTTCTTCGGCCCGGTAAACGGAGCGGAGGTCAAGAGCTGAGTGAGTGACATTTTCTTTTCCTCCTAGAAAACTTTCTGAGCTCGCTCAGGATAGTGAATACCGGCGTAAGATGCAGCCTCAACCTGCAAAGCCACAAGCTTCTCAGCCGCCTTAGCCGGCAGCTTGAGCAGAATCTTATCGCTCGCATCCCCCAGAGCCTTGATGGTCTTCTCGGTGGTGAAACGAGCGAGGGTCTTGACCAAGAAACCCCAGGGACCGGTCGGGTTCGGGGCAGGGTGCGCCGCATCGCCGTGCTTACGCACGAAGATGGTGCGAGCAGAACCCGAGTGTAGGGCACGCAGGGCACGCACCGCAGTGGTGGTAGCCTCAGCATAGTGCTTGACCTCAACCTCATCAGAGATGATGATGCGGCCACCAGCGTCATGGACCATTTTGCCCATGTCTACGTCTTCCCACCCGTAGAGGCGGTACGCAGGGTCGTATCCGCCAGTACGGTCAAAGTACTCCGCAGAGATAGAAGAGTTGCCGTTCCAGTACAGCCAACGGCCTTCTTCAGCTACGCTGAGGGCTCCCTCCTTGAATCGGGCATCGCGGAAGTTACCGTACACACGAGAATAGGGAGTGTCCGGGTACACGTTCTTCAAGGTACCAATCACACCGTCATAATCACGGTGCAGGCGAATCTGCGCCTCGACATAGTCAGCAGCAGGCTCAAGATCGTCATCACAACGGATGAGGATATCCGCATCAGCCGCACGGTGACCAGCGTTCAGCGCTGCCACACGACCGCGGTTCTCCTCGAAAACAATCTTGGTCAGGTTCAGCTTGCCTTCCGCAATGTAGCGGTCAAGCACAGCTTCGCTGTTGTCAATATCGCCGTCGAGGACCACGATAACCTGGAAGTCCTTCTCGGTCTGGGCGGCAAGCGCATCCAGCGGGTAGTGCAGAATATCTGCACCACCGCGAGAGGGAATGATAACCGCAGCCTTGTAGCGGTGGGTAGTCGTCATAATTTTCCTTCGGGGTTTGAGTGAGAGGATATCCGTTGGGAATGATCTATAGGTTTAGAAGCACCTTAGCGGATAAAACGTTCCAGGATCTCACCGACACGGACCTGACCAGCCTCAGGCGAATAGTTCTCCTGCCAACGCCAGAACAGCTCGGAGGTTCGCTCCGCCAGGGCATCCGTATCTTCTCGAAGCTCAGTACCCAGGCTCTTAATGGCCTGTGCAAGAGCTACCGGCTGATCAGCAGGCACAACGTACGGGTACGACGCGCCGCCCAGCACCTCCGACAGAGCACCAGCATCACTGACAACCACAGGGACGCGCGCGCTCATCGCTTCAGCGACCACCAAGCCAAAGGACTCAGGGGCAATCGAAGGTACAACAAGCATGTCAATGTCACCGAAAAGACGGTCTGGGGTAGTCCAGCCCAAACGCGTGCTGAACGTAGCAACACGGGCTAGGGCGTCCTCAACCTCAGCACGTTCTTCATCAGTTGCGAAGACAGGCTCGCCACCAATCACCAGGTCGTATTCAATGCCGTTAGCGTTCAAGGAGCTCATCGCCTGGCACAGGGTTGCAATACCCTTGGACGGGGTCAAACGTCCCAGGTAACCGATACGGAGGCGTCGCTCCCCCACCCGGTGATCCAGCTCAGTGGACACACCACTGACCCAGTTCGCGAACAGCTCGCTACCGGGGCAGGCACGAGCCACATAGCGGCTAGGCACCAGGGTGACAGACGCCTTATGGCGGGCAAAGGGTACGAGCTTCGCGTTCACACCGGTAGGCAGCTGGTGCAGGTGCACGATGCGGTTCTTACGGCCGCCCGTTGCCGCTGCGGGAACCAGACCATTGCACCACAACAGAACGTCCTTATGGCGAGCGTGCCAGCTACGCAGAGCCACCATGTACTGTGCGCGGTTCTTAGCCGGCAAGACAATGCGGGGGAACCCCTCATCCGCAGCAGCTTCTACAAGCTGCTTCGGCTCGGAAGGACCCACAATAGTGACCTTGTAGCCAAGGCTACGGGCTGCGCGAGCAATATTCAGGAGCATGACCTCGCCGCCGCCTATGTCACCGTTATTGGTAGCTATATAAAGCTCTTTCATCGTTATATTTTCCTTGCCCGCTGGCGGATAGAACTGACGTCAAACGATTTAGAAGTAGTCGGCTTCTTAGGCGTTTCTTGGGGGGGTACAGAGACAGGAGCTTCTTGCTCGATGAGCTTGCCGTTCTGCGGCTCAGGTTTTTCATCACTGCTCTGCACCTTCTGCATAGCACCTGGTTCATGATGACCGCTATCCGAAGCGTCCAGATCCTTATCCGGGTTCAGGTACAGCAGTGCAAGACCCACCACGATAGCCCACGGCACAGTCAGAATCACCTCACCAAGACGCTGGGAGGTAATAATGATAATCACCATTGCGGCTTCGGCAATAACAATGCGCTGAGCACGCGGCTGCTTCCAGATGAATGCGGCAGAAATCATCAAGGATACAATCACAATCATATAGAGCCATCCAGCCTCCTGGACCAGCGTCATATATGAGTTATGGAAGTAAAAGTATCGATCTTGTAGTGGAACCTGTGCAGTACCCAGACCGCCGCCGTACCACGGAACCACATCAATCATGCGGTACATTCCTTCATCAATTCGCTGACGCAATAGGTCACTACCGAGTCGATCCGCGAAAGCACCAGCACGCGCGAAATTATCTTCCAGGTAGTTCACGCCTAGATAAAACAGATACGCCAGAACAGCTTTGCCGAAGAGATTCAGACGGTAGGAGAAGTACAGCCACAGGACGGCGAATGCATACGCAGCCAATGAAGTACGAGAACCAGTCAACCACAACATGCCCGCAGTAATAGCGATAGCGACAAGGCGGTGACTTGTCTTTCTGACCATGGCGACAAAGAGGAAACCGAAAAGCGCATAGTACAGACCCGATTGGTTCTTATCATTGAGCCAACCGGTCAACGTACCGCCATAGTTATCAGGTGCTATACCCGCATAGAAGCCAATGACGTTGACCAAGAGGCCAAAGGCCACACCAAACAGTAGAGAACGGATATCAATCTTCTTCTGCGCAATCTGCAGAGCAAGCAGTACCACAACCGCCATACGCACAGCACGACGAATCGCATACTCAACAGGGAAGCTATTGAACGTCAAAGTCTCGAATAGTGCCCAACCAATGGCTAGCAGAAGAATCGTAAAGAATAGCCCGTTGTAGGTGTTCTCGATTTTGGCAGGCTTAGTCAAGTTGTAGAGTACAAGCACCATCACCACGACAGTTCCCACCGGCATAGCAAAAAACGCTGTTGTAATACCAATAAAAATCAGGCCAAACCCTGCCCAGAAGTCGAGCATTGACAGTTTCGAAACACTACTAGCAAGGTATTTCGCTTCAGTCTTCGTAGCCTGTCCAAAACGAGTAGCATTGCTCGAAGAGGTACCTGCGGAAGCTGGGTACTTAGTTCCAGATGCAGGTTGAGAGTGAGCTGCAGTCATTTCTTCTCCAAAGTACGAGCGTATATCTCAGTAGTTTGAGCAGCCATCTGCTCATTCGAGATCCAGGTGAAAGGCTCAGACTCGCCCTTCAGCAGCTGCTGGCGCATAGCCTGCAGAACATCCTGAGTCAGGGTTGCACTCTGGCGGTCCACCAGCTCGTCGGCACCCAGAATCTCCGGGTTGCCGCCCACAGCGGTAGCGACCGTCTTCAGGCCGGCTGCCTTAGCATCCAGCAGAGTGTAGGAGCAGTTCTCCCACACCGACAGCTGAACAATCATGTCGCTACGGCCCATCGCCTCAATCGGGTTAACGAAACCGCTGAAGGTCACCGAATCACCCAGGTTCAGACGCTGCGCCTGAGCCTGCAACTCGGACGCCAAATCGCCAGAGCCCGCAATCTCAAGATGAGCCTGCGGGTAATCAGCACGAAGCTGCGCAAAAGCATCCAGCAACACGTCAATACCCTTCTCAGGGGACAGACGAGACAGCGAAAGAATACGCGGACCGCCCTCGGCAGGTACACGCTGCTGCTCAACAGCCGCGCGCACCTCAGGGATATCCACGCCGTTGTACACCAGCTCCACGCCGCGAGCGCCCCACTTGGCACGCATCTGATCAGCGGTGGAACGGGAAACAGCAATCGCCTGGTCGGTGCCCCACAGGCGCACACGGTGTACGGTTTCCATGAGCTTAGAACGCCAGGAGCTGCCGTGGTACACCGAATCATTACCGGCGATACCGTGTTCAGTGGTCAGAAGCTTCGGCACGCAGGTGCCGCGCTTGATAACGCTACGGATGCGTAGCGCGTTGACTACAGCGGTCGCTACAACGTCCGCATACGCCAGGTGGCTGTGCACAATATCCGGGCGAAGCTGCTCAACAGCCTTCTGCAGAGAAACAAAGGAAGTCTTAAAACCGTAGTCGGGGCCGAACTCAGCCTTGATGACGGTGACGCCCAGTTCCTCAAGGCGGCTCGTGAGCTTACCTTCGGGTGCGAGAACCACCAGGTTAAAGCCGGGGAGCCCGGCACGTGCCATATCGACAACGTGCCGAGCTACTCCACCAAAATCGGGAACCGGAACGACCCAAAGAGCCGTTGGTGTAGAGGTCATGCCTTAGTCAACTTTCGAGTGAGGAAAGAACGGAAGGATGCAGAAACCTTAGTTTCAATGGAAATATGCACCAGGTAGGCGAAGCAAATCACCAAAACCAATGCAATAATACGTGCTCCCCAGGGGCCAGCCACCGGGTAGAACATATCAACAAGCATATAACCGACCATAGCGTGGCCCAAGTACAGGGGGTAGGAAATACGCCCCAAGAAATTCAGCGGACCCTTCGAAAGTACCGGAACGTTCTTCAGGTATACAACGATGAAGAACACCAGACTAATCAGTGCCACACCGATTCCATGAGCAAGATCATGCATCAGTGCTGCGTTGAGGGAAGCCAGAATCGCAAAGTACGGAATATGCCAGGTGAACTTCCGATCATGGCTGTACATGAAGAACACCATGCCCAGGCTAAAGAGCGAGGAGTGCTCCGCAACAGCAGCCCACACAATCATCTTCGGTGCTCCACCGAGAGAAGCCTCCGGGTGGAAGAGCAAACACAGAACCGTACCGATAACCGACCAGGTGAGCAGAATCGTAGTCAGTTCCCTACGGTAGATCTTTCCCTTCCGGATAATCAGGTACAGGGCAACCATCACGTAGAACTGCAGCTCCACTGCCAGGGTCCAGTACACCTGATCCACGTTATCCACACGCAGGAAGCGTTGCAGCATCGTCGTGTTAATCAGGGTCTGCGGAATCGTAATATGGCGTCCGGGGTTTCCGTAGATGAAATACACCAGAGCCGATACAGCCAGCGCGAACCAATAGGTCGGGTAAATACGAGAAAAACGCGAAATAGCGAACTTCAGCGCAGACCCGCTCTTGATGGCACTGAGCAGAATTACGAAACCAGAAATGATGAAGAAGAGCTGAACACCCAACTCGCCCAGAGGAATGTCATAGGGCGAAGGAGCAGTCCGCGGATAGTTCTCCGTAGCAGGAACACCCAGGTGATAAATCACCACAGTAATAGCAGCCAGGCCACGGAACCCGTCCAGCTCCCGGAAACGCCCGGGAGTGATGAAGTCCTGATCTAGAACTTCACCCTCCCGAGCTTTTACGGTCTGAGACTTGGCCATAGACGCCGGTCCTACAGCCACTTCTCGAGGCGGTCCAGTGCGGTGAAGAAGCCCTCACCGTTGTTGATGTGGCCCTGCCAGATTTCGGGAATGAAGGAAGCCTTCGGTGCCAGCTCACGCAACTGCTTGCCCAGGGATGCCCAGTCGACATCGCCTTCGCCAACCTGAACGCCCTCACCGTCAACACCGGTGCCGTCCACCAGGTGCAGGTGGATGGACAGCGGTGCCAGCTGCTCAACAGCCTCCGACAGCGGAATGTTCAGGAAGTTGCAGGCAAGCATGGTGTGGGAGATGTCCAGGCAGAGCGCGGTGTCGAATGCACGCGAGAACTCCGCGGTGTCCTTCGGATCCAGGAACAGGTTGTGGTACTGCTGACCACCCATCAGCCAGGGGTACGGAGGCAGAGTCTGAGCAGCCAGGCGAACGCCAGATGCGTCCAGACGCTTCAGAGCCTCACCGATACGCTCGTACTTCTCAGCACGTGCAGCAACGGGGATATGCTTGTCCTTGGTAAAGCCACCCATGGTCACAACCATGACCGGGTCCTCATCCACAGTGAAGTAGCGGGTCAGGTCACGGGTGATGTCAATGGTGCGCTGAACTTCAGCGATGGAGCGCTCCCACACCTCGGGGTCCTTGGACGCGAGGTCCACCAGGAAGTCGCCTGCGAACAGGTCGGGCAGGTGGGTGGTGAAGCCCATGTCCAGCTTGGAGTCAAAGACGTCGTCGATGTTAATCTCGAGGTCCTTGTAGGAGAAGTGGAACTCCAAGAAGTCCGGCTTCGCCTCTTCGATCAGCGGCTTGTAGTCGTGGTAGCGAACCGGCAGACCCCAGGGGCGGTCGAACTTGAAGTCGCGGCGGGTCACCAGATCGTCCTTCAGGTCACCCTCGAAGAAGAACGAGCCTTCTTCAACATCGCGCTGCATGGTACGGCCGACCAGCTGCGGCAGGTGGTTCGGCTGCAGACCGCGACCGGGGGACTTCACAGCAACGTCAGCCTCAGTCACAACCTCGCCCTTAGCGATGTGGCGGGTAGCAACCAGGGACTTTGCCAGGTTCACACGGTTCATCAGCTCACCGGTGGACACCTCGCGAGGAGCAGCAGAGCCAATAGCCGCCTCAACCTCACGGATCTGCTGAACCATTGCCTTGAATTCCTCAGGCAGCAGGGAGACGGTGTGGTCGTTACCCTCGAGGGTCTTGTCGGTGGTGAAGTGCTTCTCAATAATCTTCGCGCCGCGAGCAACAGCAGCAATCGGCACGTGGTAGCCACGCTCGTGACCGGAGTAGCCGACCAGGCACTGACCAATCTCAGCCAGGCGGTCCATATACGCCAGGTTGACGTCCTTGAAGGGTGCCGGGTATGCGGACTGGCACTGCAGCAGAGCGTAGGACGCGCCAGCGTTACGCAGCAGGGCAACCGACTCGCGGATTTCCTCTTCGCGGCTCATACCGGTGGAAACCAGCATGGGCAGGCCGCGGGAAGCCACGTCGCGCAGCAGCTCGTGGTTGGTCAGGTCAGCAGAAGCAATCTTCATGCCCTGGATGCCGTAGTCAACCAGCGCCTGAACGGAGGGTGCGTCCCAGGGGGTGCACATGATGTCCATGTCGTGCTGCTTGACGTGGTCGAAGACCTCGTACATCTGGTCAACGGTCAGGGAGAAGCGAGAGAGCAGGTCCAGGGTGTACTGAACGCCCAGGTCCTCACCTGCGGTTGCTGCGCCGCGCTGGCGGTACAGAGCGTCCATGTCGCGCAGCTGGAACTTCACAGCGTCCGCGCCGGACTCAACAGCCAGGTCCACCAGTTCCTTAGCGAAGTCAACGCTACCCTGGTGGTTGTTACCAATCTCAGCAATGATGAAGGAGGGGGAATCCTCGCTGATGGTGTGCTTACCGATGCGCAGGACGTCCTGCTCATCCATCGCCAGTGCCACAAGGTGACCGCGCTCGTCGGTCAGCGGCACGTGGTTGATGCCCTTCGCGAAGTATGCGCGCAGGGTCTCGGGATCAGCATCAGCCGGTGCGGTCTGCGGGTTGGTGTTCGCAGCGTCCAGGGCGCTGGTCTCCAGGGATGCGGTCGGGTTAGCAATCAGCCAACGACGGAAGTCACCGTCAGAGAGCGAACCGCGCAGAATACCGGACTCATTCACCAGGAAGATGATGCGCTGGCCGTTAGCAGAAATCTTCTGCAGGGCGTTGAGAATCGGGTCTTCAGCGAAGACCACGTAGGGGGCAATATTGCGTTCAATAATCACGATTTTGACCTTTTCGTTTGAGCGTTTAGTTGAATGCCTGAGTGCTGGTCAAGCCGGAAGCGGCAGAAGAGGTACTGCCGCGGGTGAAGGTTACTTGCCTTCGGACAGGATCTGAGTGAGCTGGTGCTCTGCCACGGAGAAGTCAATCGGTGCGTCAATATCGACACCCTCGACCTCGTCCAGCATGAACAAATCAATGGTACCGCCGGGGTAGCCCGCCAGGCGGTTGTGGTGGTCCATGTACACGTGGGTCTTGGTGATGTACATCGAACCGTTCTCACGGTAGCGGAAGGTTTCCTTGGTCAGCTCCTGGCGGCGCGGGCGAGCCATAATCTCGAACGCCGCGGTGGGCTCACCGTCAGCGTGCCAGGTCCAGATGAACGGACCAATCGGAATCACACCGACCATGGAGTCCTTACCGTTCTCCGCGAACTGGCGGACCGCACGAGCCAGAGTACCGGGCAGACGCACCGGGCTGGTTGCCTGCAGCAGCATGACAGCCTCGGGTTCCCAACCGTTTTCGGTGTAGAACTCGATGGCGTGCTCGATGACCGGCTCGGTTGCAGTGGTGTCTTCAGCCAGGTGTGCCGGACGAATGAACGGTACCTCAGCACCGTACTCGCGGGCGATATCAGCCAGCTCAGCATCGTCGGTGGAGACGACAACACGCAGCTCGTGCTCGCCGGCTACTTCTTCCTTAGCAGCCAGTGCCTGCTCGATGGTCCATGCGACCAGCGGCTTACCCGCGATGGGGCGCAGGTTCTTACGCGGAATGCCCTTTGAGCCACCGCGCACGGGGATGACGCAGAGAATACGCATTATGCCTCCAAAATTTCAATCATGAGTTCAGCGATACGCTGTGCCGGTTCCTTCTTCGGCTGAACCGGTGCCGGGGTCGGTTCCTGACCCCACTGGTTCATGCCGTAGCGGTCCCAGAATTCCACGAGCCATGCCGGCGGTGCCGGGTGGTAAACCCACGCCGGGATACCGCGGATCGCAGCCTCCAAAACACCGGTAGAGAAGATGGACACCACCGGGTTTGGCACTTCGTTCAGCGGAGTGCCGGAGCGGTCAATGCGGATGCCTTCCTTCTCCCACAGCTTGTGGGTCAGCACCGACAGCTTGTCCTTCTCGCTCGGGTGCGGGCGGTAGGTTCCACCAAACTTCTTCAAGAAAGAGTGGGAAGCGTACGCGAAGGATGCGCGCGGCAGTTCCGCACCGTGCATCTGTCCTAGGAAGATCGGTTCCAGGTCGTTCTGTTTCTGCGCCTCAGCACCGGCTGCCTTCTGCGCCGCGAGGTAGAGCAGCTGCGAACCCACCGCGTGAGTGGTGACATCGCGGCGGCCTGATGCCCAGAATTCGGCATCAGCTTCGCTGAAAGCCAGCAGGGTACATCCGACCGGTAGCGGCGGTGCCTGAGGCACCAGCAGGCCGTGCTGAACCATCCAGTACTCTGCGCCAATTGCACGAGAGAACTCGTAAGCTACTGCACCGCGGCTGAGGAACTGGGCTGCAGAAAGCACAATGCGAATATCAGGCAGGAGGCGCATCAGCTCGTCACCGGAAATCTCCTGCTCGGTCCAGTCCTTGCGCGAGTAGTGCTCGCTCGCGTACTGTCCGTCCAGGTACTCGCTAGCGTCCTCAGGAACCCACAGAGCCACGTCAACAGCATCTAGATGCTTAAGAGGCTCCAAGATTGCGTTGCGGTTCGTCGGAGAGAACGAATCCATAACGATCAGCACCTGAGGCTTAGTACCGCGAGTGTACAGAAGGCCGTGTACGGGTTCCTCCGCAATGGTTCGGGAACGTGCAGAGTCAAGAAGTGAATTCAGCTTGTACTTAACCCACTTCAGCTTCTTCTGACGCCTCTGCCACGCCTGCCAAGCATCCAAATCTAGAGGGTATTTAAGCATCCTGCTTCTCCCCAGAACGGACTCGAATAACGGTAGCCGGGATGCCCACAGCCACAGCGTTAGCCGGAATGTCGCGGGTGACCACAGCTCCAGCACCAATCACCGCACCATCTCCAATGGTGACACCACCGAGCACGGACACATTCTGACCAAGGAAAACGCGATCGCCAATCACGATGTCGCCTCCGGGCTGCACATCATGCAGAGAGTCCAGAGGGTGCTCGCCAGAATTGACCATCACGTTATCGGCAAAGACACAATCCTTACCAATAGTCACATTCGACAGAGCGTGAATATGGCTACGGTGACCGACATAGGTCCCAGAACCAATACGCAGAATACCTCCGGCTTCAGAAGCGATCCAGGCATCCTCGTAAATTGCGATCTGGTCACCAAGGTAGATGTTCTCTACACCGACCATACGCAGAGGGCGGACAAGAACAGTCCCCGAACCGAAAGAGCCGAACGCCCGCGAGTACAGGGTCTTGCCCAGCAGGTCTGCCATGTGCCAACGCACGCTCGGCATCTTGGTCACAATCTTAGAAAGGTTTAGGCCCATAGCTGCTCCAAAATCTTTACACGCTGATCGAAGGTGTGCTCAGCCAGAGTACGCTTCTGACCAGCTTCACGAATCTGACGAGCCCACTTCGGCTCACGGAAAATACGGGTACAAATCTCGATGAGCTCATCAATGCTCTCGTAGACCAGAACCTCTTCCCCAGGAATGTAGTAGCGATCCACGTCAGCGCGGTCAATCACCTGCAGAGCGCCCACGCCGGGAGCCTCAAAGGTACGCATGGTGAAACCATCCTGGTTATTGTGGATGTTCAGCGTTGCCGGGGAGGACGCCATAATACCGTACGCCTCGGAGCGGTCAACATCGCGACCTGCGGGCACGCCGGAATCCTTGAACTGCTTAGTGCGCAGAATATCGTAGGGGTGACGCGACCAGGCACGACCGTAAGCACGCACCGGCAGACCGGCTGCGACCAGCGCCTGCAGGGTCTCCTCACGGTTGGGGTACTTAGCACCCACAAAGTTGATGGAGTCCTCGCGCATGGGGACAACCGGGCAATGGGTGTCGTAGGCGTTGGGCATATCGAGCACCTCGAAGCCCTGCTCACGCAGGTGCTGCGCGTCCAGCGGGCTGTAGCTTGCCAGCGAGCCCAGGTGGTGCAGGTCCTCTTCGGTGTAGCTCATGCGGCGCATTTCGTCGTAGAGCCAGGTGCCGTAGCGAACACCGGAGGTCTTCAGCAGGTCCCACCATTCGCGGGAGAGCATATCGCCCTTAATGACCAGCACAATATCGGGGCGGAATTCGTTGAAAGCGTCAATAGCCTTACGGGTAGCCTGCGCTGCGAAGCTTTCGGGGCGGTACTTCTCGGGCAGCTCGTGGGCAAGCTTGTTGAGGATGCGCTCGGGCAGAGTACCCGGCGCATCGTAGATGTGGGTGCGCACTTCGTATCCGTGCACTTCCAGGGATGCCTGAATTGCCTTCCAGTACCCGTGGAATGCGGGCGAGAGCAGTAGAAGTTTGGGCTGAGTCATATGAGGATTGAATCCTGTCGGCGTTTGCTATAAGAACCCGCAGGGTAAAACCGTGCGGTGCTATGTGTTGGAGTGAAGAGGAACGGAAAGTTTCACCTACAACTTGAGGCAAAACATACCTATTGAAATTTTACAACGAAAGCAGGAGACGACACACTCGAGTGCACTGTGTCGCCTCCTACGTTCTATATGCGCCTTCTTACGAAGAGAGCTAGAAATCCTCCGGAATTACTCTTGCAGACTCCGCACGTTTCGTGCCTAGTTCTCGCGGCGCTCTGCCTTGGCAATACGCTCCAGCTCGGTGGCAAGGAAGCCACGAGCGTCCACATCCTTATTGCGCAGGCCGCGCACCGAGTTCACCGCAAAGTTTGCGTAGCTGGTAGCACGCAGAGCAGCAGCGAGCTTCTTCTCCCAGCCCCACTTATCCGCATAAATGAAGCGAGCGGTGGTCAGCCACTGCACACGACGCTCGGAGGGCGAAGATCCGCCACCCTCGTGGGTTACAGTCACCGAAGGAATCAGGTAACGGTCCACACCAGCGTTCGAGAGGCGGTACTGGAAATCCACCTCTTCGCTGTTCATGTAGAAACGCTCATCCATGCCACCGATGCGGTTGAAGGTCGTACGAGGAACAACCATGCATGCACCCATAACCCAGTCGACCTTCGCGTCCGAGGTACCGGTGCATGCTTCAACGTCGTGACCGACGCCGCGGTGCCACCAGTCGGTCGGCTTGAAACGAGCCAGCGGAGTGAACCATTCCCACGCAATATGCGCTGCGGTGGGGAACTTACGTGCGACCCACTGCTGCTTGCCGTCGTGGCCAATAATCTGGGGGCTAGCCAGTACCTCGCCGTGGCGTTCCACGGCTGCGAGCATGCGCGAGACGAAAGTGTTATCCAGCTCCAGGTCGCTGTTGAGGATGAAAACCCATTCACCGGTCGCGGCAGCAACACCGGAGTTCACAGCCTTACCGAAACCACCGTTAACAGGGCGGCGAACCACGGTCACGCCCTCAACCTCGGGGAACGGGATGGGCGAAACATCATCAGAGACAATAATCTCAATGTCTGCGGAGTCAATGCCCTGCTGAGCACGCAGAGTGTCAATAATGGCAAGAACCGGCTCCGGCTCGCCGTAGAAAGGAATAACCGCAGAAACGCGGGGAAGGAAGGTCATGTATTACAATCTTTCTTGAGTGAGAGGGATAATAGAAACCACCGTAGCGGTGGATGCTATCGTCTCTAGGATTATACAACTTCACTACTTTTTCAGCTGCACTTTTCAATCACCTATGCAGTTAACAAATACTCGCCCACTATCAACTCGCTATCTTACACATCCGAAAGGGGACTTTCTCGTGGATTCTGATATCCAACCCATCAATGAATCAGAAAGGGTCGCCGTATACACTGTTCAGCACCCCGCTTTCAAACGTGCTGTCGATACGGCTTACAACTCTATTCGCCATAAGTATCTGGGGAAATATATTAACCTTCTACGCCGCGGCGAAAAATTTATTCTCCTTTCCTACCCCATCTCCCGGGGAGGTAATTGGCTGTATCTATGGGCCCGCGCGGCTACTCTCCGCCATCACGGCACCGACAAAGCATCTTTGCTCTATGGTCCCGGGATGGAGGCATGGACCGAGGAGTTCCCGAAGCTTGCCTCCATTACGGCTTCTTCGTCAGAGTATACGTTCTTTACCCGCCGTAGCGGCTACTTCCCGACGGATATTGAGAAGGATATCAGCGAAGAAGATTTGCACTTTTTTATTCGCGAGTACCTTCTTTCTTCAGAGTCCTTTAGCGAGCGCCTTGCAAGAATGCAGGACATAGTGGATGAAAATTCTCTCGTCATTAACATTCGCCGTGGCGATTACTATTCTGTGCCTCAAATTAATGAGGTTTTCGGAATTGATACGGTGACCTATGTGGAGGAAGCACTGAAGAAACTTCAGGATACCGTAACTCCTTCAAAGATTATTTTTGTATCAGATGATCTTCAGTGGTGCGAGGAAAACCTCTCACACCTGAACTCAGTAGCACCCTGTATCTTTGAAAAGCAGGGTTCCGGTATGTTCGACGATCTGGCCCTTGTGGCCAGCGCCCCTTACCTGATTCTGACCAACACGACTTTCGGTTATTGGGGCGCCTATATCGGTGAGTTGCTGGCCCAAAAGCTCGTCCTTTCCCCTGATATTCATCAAGTTATTTCTGAAGATGCTCGTATCTATCAGAGCCGCCCAAAGATGCACCGTACTCATTGGGTTGCTGTGCATCACCCCGAAGGTAAAAACTGGATTACGGGTGAAATGCTGTGATTAACGCTCTTAAATCCCTCAAGCACCAGCTTTTCGTGCTGAAAATTAATCATGATAAAAAACGCGAAGCCATTGCGCTCCGTGAGAGTACTGAGTTTAAAGAACGTTACGCTTCGCTCGATAAAACATTTACCCACACGGTTCTCCCCTCCGGCCCCTTTATATGGGGCATAACCATGGTGAAGAACGAAGCAGATATCATCGAGCAGACAATCCGACATCTATTCGATCAAGGTGTGGACCATATCTTAGCAGCTGATAATGGCTCTTCAGATGGGACCTATGAGATACTGCTCGAACTCAGCAAGATCCTACCTGTGCACGTTATTCAGGACCGTGAACTAGCCTACTACCAATCAGAGAAAATGACCTGGCTTGCTGACCGGGTGATGGAGGCGGGCGCTGAATGGATTATCCCGTTCGACGCTGATGAATTTTGGTATGGTGTTTCCGCTCCGCTATCGGAAGTCCTACGCTCGCAAAAGGGGCGCACTATCGAACTGACGAAGCTGTACAACGTTTTTCCCAGTATTGAAGGACCTAGTCTCAGGGTTGATCCAACTCCCCACTGGGACCTGAAAGTGTGTTTCTCACGCTGGGAAAATGCCGTTATCAAAATGGGTAACCATGAGGTCATTGCACCGGGTAAGCAGAAGCTTAATGAAGTTGCTATCATCCACTACCCCTGGCGTTCAAAGGAACAATTTGCTCGCAAGCTACGTCAAGGGGCTAAGGCATTGGAAGCCACCGATTTGCCTGAAGATATGGGGTACCACTGGAGACGTAATGGTGATATAACCTTTGAAAGTGCTACCCCCCTGTGGGAAGCACTTTTGCGCGGCGAGGTTGACCATGAGACCATCACTTGGCGTCCAACCGGCCCTCTTACACCTATTGGTTCTTTACCTCAAGAGTTTAAAGAAATCGTTCATTTGCTCAATGAGAAGACGAGCACAGGTATTTAACGCGGATCTTTCCAGACGGTAAAAATACAATATAAAACCAAAAGAAGGGGCTCTCGTTCATGACGAGAGCCCCTTCTTTTTTAGATATGCAAGCTATGAGACTAGTCCGGCAACTGGCCCAGCTTCACCAGGTTAGCGAACTCTGCGTTTGCTCGCTGCACCTCAGCGAAGGTGCCTTGATTAGCAATTCGGCCATTGGAGAGATAAACCAGCTGATCAACATTGCGAACTGTCGATAGACGGTGAGCGACAATAATTACAGTGATATCCTTCGAGATTCGCTCAATGGTCTTCGTAATCTTGTGCTCAGTCTCGTTGTCCAATGCACTGGTCGCTTCGTCCAAGATTAACACGCTCGGGTTACGGTACAGGGCACGGGCGATGCCCATACGCTGCTTCTGGCCGCCCGAAAGACGGGTCGCGTTGTACCCCAGTTTAGTGTCCAGGCCATTTTCCAAGGACTCTACTACCTCAGTCAGCGCAGCAACTTCAAGGCAGTACTTAACACGCTCAACATCAATCTCATGTGGCTCAAGGCCAAAAGCGACTGCTTCAGTTACAGTACAGTCTGCGATAAAAACATCCTGAGGCACATAACCAATTCGCTGATGCCAAGAACGCAAATCCTTTTGAATCGACTCACCATTCTTCAGTACCTGTCCATTGGTCGGAGCAAAGAGGCCCAAGATTAGGTCAATTAGAGTCGTCTTGCCCGATCCGGAGCCACCCACGAAGGCAATTGAGGATCCCATCGGGACATCCAGCGTAATATTGTTAAGAACCGGCTTATCGCCATCAGGGTACTGGAAGCTCAAATTATCAATCTGAATGTCAATCGGTTCAATCGTTTTATTGATGTACTCGTAATCATCCGGAACAACAGGCTTGGAAGCTAGGTTAAACATTCGGGCTTCAGGCGTGAGCTGCTCGATCTCCTTCACAAGTTCGTCGCTGGCATGTTCACCTGCACGAATGTTGCCAAGGGATGCCACCATGCGAGTGTAGTTCGGCAGGATTCGGATACAAGCACCTGCGAAGAGAAGCAGATACCCAGTGCTATCTGCACCCTGAGTTGCGCTCATAAACGCAAGAAGACCCGCAATACCCAAGATAAAAATAATTTCAAGGGTGTACTTCGGAAATTCGGACAGGAAAGCACTACGCATAGAAGCACTTACCGCATCCAGACGCTTTTCCTGGTAACGATACATGTAACGATCAGTCGCGTCATACAGACGAATCTCACGGAAGCTGTCTACCGACTCAATCATCGCAGACCATGCACCCCTAGTCGCATTCAGGACAATAACACCCTGTTCACGGTTCTTACGCTTAAGAACGCTCTGCAGAACGAAGGATGTCAGTCCGAAATAAACCATTGCTATCAATGCTGGAACAGGCATAATAACGAGCAACATGACCATAAGCATTAGAATCGACAGCAATTCACCGACAAATCCCAAAACACCGCCGACATAGGCACCGTATGCTTGGGCGGTAACATCATTCACCGCGTTATAAATTGGGGCTGCGCCACGCTTACGGTGATCCAGATAAGGCTCACGAGTGTACCGATTCAAGAGGGCTACCGACACCGCGCTCTGCTGGGTTGCAAGAAAGCTAAGACTCCAGCGACGGACAACCAGCGAAAAAACGCCTTTAAGTACAAACGCAGCAACAAGAGTCAAACCGAAGATAATAATCAAGGTCGGAGTATCTGGGTTGCCAAAGAAATTAGAAACTTTCAAGATGAAACCCTCACGGGGAGCTCCCATAGCAAGGTTCACCAGGGGAAGCACCAGCGCAACACCAAGCATCTCGAACAGCGATACAAGGAAAAGGCCAATGATATTGACGATGAGGAGCCTAAATTTCTTACCAGGGAAGAAAAGTCGGATCTTAGAGTACATAGTCTTCACAATAAAACCTGCACCTTCTGCAGATAACAATCCGCAATAGAACAAATAACTTGAGCGAGAGAAGAAGTATTACAGTATCTGCAATAAATTCAGATTTTTAATCCAAATTTTACTATTAGATACAAAGTTATTCCTTCAATAATAAACAAGTTTGAAATAGGTATTCTAAAATTTAACATTCTGCACCATAAACATCGTTTCTGGTGCTGCAGGCCTGTTTAACTTCTACTACCCATCATAGAGGGACACACTCTCCAAGCCTTCCCCTGCTACCGTTGTATAGAGAAGAGAAATGTAACAAACTGCAAAGAACCCCGTTAAATTTCAGCATCTTTTACCAAAAGACGAAGCTAGTGTTTGCGGATAGAACTGAGGTTTCGTTGCGAGAAGGTTCATGATGCCTTTCTTGACCCGTCACAAAATATAGACAAGACCATGAGTTTGAGGAATGATGAGTAGAGTCTAGGCATAATTCTAGCATGCAGGCTTTCTTTAGCTATGGAGAGATTTCTGTACTTTAGGTCATCTTTCGTGGAAAAAACTGGGAGAGATGTCAACTTTACGTACACCTGTAGGGTATTCGCCACACGCAGGAAAAGGAACCGTTGAAGGTGCAAGTAACTCGGTATGATAGATACTATTCATTCAACCAACCCGACACTTCCGGCTTCCCTGTTCACTGTTGGGTACGTCAATTAGAAAAGGCTTTTTGATGGGCATCTTCAACATTAAGTCCCTCAAGGACAAGTACGCTTGGGGCTCCTCCGAGGACAAAACCAACTCCGCAGAAACCACCGAGGAGCAGCAGGCAACCGCCGCCTCTCCCTCCGCAAATATTGCCGACGGAGTCCGCTCCCTCATTAAGAGCAACCCCGAACTGGCGGGTAAGAACCGCCGCGGGGTTGCCGGCCGTACCATCACCCCCGACGGTTCACTCCGCGAAGCCATCGGAGACTACGAAGTCCGTTCCCCCTCCGAGGTAGCCGCTCAGGAAGTCACTCCCGAAGAAGAGCTCAGTGCCGACGGCACTGCAACCGTCTCCGCACAGCCCCTCACCCACACCGATATCGAGGCTACCCCCGGTGACATTCTCGACGTAGACGGCAAGCCCGCAGGCCCCAGCATTATCCGCGTGGGCCAGCACAACGCGCCCACCGTTGATGCCGAAGAGCTCGCCAACCCCGAAGAAGCCAACAGCCAGAACGCACAGGCTTCCCGCCCGGCTACTACGCCCCGCGGCGAACGCCCCTCCCTCTTTAAGTTCTCCCCCAAGACTCTCAACCGTACCGACAGCGCCCGCAAGGACGGCCCCTTCGAAGCCGTCTTCGTCTGCACCGGTAACATTGCCCGTAGCGCATCCGGCGAGGTCATCTCCAAGCACCTTGCCGCCGAGTACGGTCTGGAAGACAAGTGGATCTTCTCCAGCGCAGGCACCGGCGCCCTCGTCGGCCACGGCGTCTACGAACACGTAGCCAACGAACTCATCAAGCGAGGCTACAACCCGGAGGGCTTCGCATCCCGCCAGCTCAACGAACAGATTATTGAGAACGCCACCATCATCCTGGTAGCCGAGAAGGTGCACGCCGACTGGATTGTGCGCGAGTGGCCCCAGCACCACGCCAAGATTAAGCTCCTCAAGCAGGTTGCACGTATCCGCGAGGATGCACGCCGCGCCGAACCGCTGTCTTATCTCTACTCCTACGGTGCCCGCCCGCTTGATACCGATAGGCTGGAAGACCCCTACCGCCGCGGCCCCGCAGCAGCGAAGGTTGCAGTGGACGAGGTGGAGCAGTCCCTGCGCATCATTCTGCCCTGGCTCGCACAGGCACACCGCTAAACATACGAGGCTAAATACAGCGCTAACCCGGTTGGGACAGATATCTGTTCCAACCGGGTTAGCTTTAGCCTCTACAACTTAGCCTCAATAGCAGAAAGTCCCCCACCGACCAACAGTCAGCGGGGGATTTTCGTTAGGCTTTAGAAGCCTAGTGATCGAAAATCTCGGTCACAGAACCCTCGTCGAAGACCTCACGGATAGCGCGAGCAATCAACGGAGCAATGGAGAGAATAGTCAGGTTATCGAACTGCTTCTCTTCCGGCACGGGCAGGGTGTTAGTCACGATGACCTCCACAGCACCGCACTGAGACAGACGCTCAGCAGCCGGATCGGACAGAACCGGGTGGGTTGCCGCGATGATAACTTCCTTCGCACCCTTGTCCATGAGAACCTTCACAGCGCCAGCAATGGTGCCGCCGGTGTCAATCATGTCGTCAATCAGCACGCAGGTACGGCCCTCGATGTCACCCACGACAGTCTTAGAAACAGCCTGGTTGGGGACGTTGATGTCGCGGGTCTTGTGCACGAACGCCAGGGGTGCGCCGTCCAGCAAATCAGCCCAGTGCTCAGCCACACGCACACGACCGGTATCCGGAGAAACCACGGTCACGTTCGACAGATCCTCAACGCGCTCACGGATGTGCTTAGCCAGCACCGGAATTGCGAACAGGTGATCCAGCGGACCGTCGAAGAAACCCTGAATCTGCGAAGTGTGCAGGTCCACGCACATCAGGCGGTCAGCACCAGCAGTCTTGTACAGGTCCGAGATCAGACGTGCCGAGATAGGCTCACGGCCCTTGTGCTTCTTGTCCTGACGAGCATAGGGGTAGAAAGGAGACACCACGGTAATAGAGCGAGCAGATGCACGCTTGAGTGCATCAATCATAATGAGCTGCTCCATGAGCCATTCGTTGATGGGTGCCGGGTGCGACTGAATCACGAAAGCGTCCGCACCGCGCACCGACTCCTCAAAACGGACGTAGGTCTCGCCATTGGCGAAGGTATATGCGGAGGTGGGCAACAGGTCGTGGTCAAGGGCCTGCGCAATCTCCTCGGCGAGCTTGGGGTGTGCTCGACCGGAGACCACTACAAGCTTGCGCTCACCGGGGTTGGTAATCTCGCTACTCATGGTGTTGTTCTTTCCTCGGATTAGGATTCTGCCGGTTCCTGTGCGCCCGCGGCCTTTGCAGCCTCAGCGGGTTCGGTACCGGCACGGTTCTTCAGAACCCAGCCCTCGATGGTGCGCTGGGAAGTCTCAGAGTAGGCGAGGGCGCCCGCAGGAACATCCTTACGGATCAGCGCGCCCGCGCCGGAGTAGGCACCGTCACCCACGGTGACCGGTGCAACGTAGATGCCCGCGGATCCCATGCGGGCATGTGCGCCAATAACAGAACGGTTCTTCACCAGGCCGTTGTAGTTGGCGAAAATGGAACCCGCACCAATGTTGGCGCCCTCACCGATGGTGGCGTCGCCAACGTAGGACAGGTGCGGAACCTTCGCACCGTCACCAATCTGCGAGTTCTTAGCCTCGCAGAAGGTGCCGAGCTTCGAGCCCTTACCCAGGGTCGTACCGGGGCGCAGGTAGGCGAAGGGGCCGACGGTTGCGCCCTCGCCAATCACGGCGCCGAAGCCGTGAGCGCGGATGACGGTAGCGTCTGCCTCAACGGTCATATCGGTCAGGGTGGTGTCGGGGCCAATGGTTGCGCCGGTGGCAACGGTGGTGGAGCCGTGCAGCTGCACGCCGGGCAGGAGGGTCACGTCATTCTCGATGCGCACGGTCACGTCAATCCAGGTGTTCTGCGGATCGACGATGGTCACGCCGTTACGCATGTGAGCCTCGAGGATGCGGTTGTTGAGCATGCGGCCCAGCTGAGCCAGCTGCACACGGTCGTTAGCACCCTCAACCTCCCAGCGGTCCTCAATAGCCAGAGCGGAGGTACGGTAGCCCTTAGAACGAGCAATGGACAGAACGTCGGTAATGTACTTCTCGCCCTGTGCGTTGTTGGTGGTCACCTCGAGCAGTGCCTCGCGCAGAACAGCAGCGTCAAAAGCGTAAATACCGGAGTTAATTTCGGTAATTTCGAGCTCTTCGGGGGAAGCGTCCTTCGCCTCAACAATGGCGGTCACTTCGCCAGCCTGGTTACGGACAATACGACCGTAGGCGCCGGGCTCATCAATGTGGGTGGTCAGGACGGTTACGGAGTTCTTGTCGTCCTCGTGGAAGGCAATCAGTTCGCGCAAAGTCTCAGTGCGCAGCAGGGGAACGTCACCGTAGGTCACCAGGACGGTGCCGGAGACCGGTGCCTGCGCATCCAGGGCGTTCAGACCGACCTCAACAGCGCGGCCGGTACCCGGAATCTCATCCTGATCAACGATGGTTACCTCAGGGTCAAACGCAAGCACATGCTCAGCAACCTTATCGCGCTGGTGACGTACCACAACAGCGAGGCGCTCGGGGTTCAGATCGCGTGCAGCAGCGACAGCATGCTCAACCATGGATCGACCACCAATGCCGTGCATGACCTTGGGGGTAGCGGACTTCATGCGCGTACCAGCGCCTGCAGCGAGAACGATCACTGCAGAGGGTGCCAGTTCAGTGTTCACTGGGAAGACTCCTTAGACGAGGTTGTAAGAGTGAGGAGTGAGCGCGGACCGCCAACTCTCTATCAACGGTGCCGTTGAGTGCTTACGCTCCGCCACTAGGACTCGAACCTAGACAAACGGCTCCAAAGGCCGCTGTGCTGCCATTACACCATGGCGGATTATCCTTACATTCACGACAAGCCCCCGCTAGCGGGTCCTCATCGTCATTGACCGCCATTTTGGGCACAGAACAGCGCAATGCAGGAAATGCTTTCCTCAGTTTATCAAATATCTGTGCTCAACTTAGCCGCGCGCCCCGCAATCCCCACAGCTTTTCTCAGCACCGCCAAGTAGCCCCTCATCAAAGCTTGGAGCGCTACTTGAACTGAACACTCACCCTGTACCCTAGAAGGCGTGGCACATCTACTTGGCGGCGAATCGCTGCACCTCGAATTCCCTACCCGAACCATCTTTGAAGGCATCACGGTCGGCCTGAACGAAGGCGACCGCATAGGCATTGTCGGTCGCAACGGCGACGGCAAGTCCACCCTCATGAAGATCCTTGCCGGTCGGCTCGAACCAGACTCCGGCCGCGTCACCGTGCGCGGCGGCACCCGCATCGGCTACCTCGACCAGTCCGATGTACTCGACGACGACCACACGGTCGGCTACGCAATTGTGGGCGACACCCCCGAATATGAGTGGGCGTCCCAGGCGCGCATCCGCGACGTTATCTCCGGTTTGGTTTCCGACCTGCCCTGGGACGCGCCGGTTTCTTCTCTTTCTGGTGGTCAGCGCCGCCGCGTAGCGCTCGCCTCCCTGCTCGCGCAGGAGTGGGACGTGCTCATGCTCGACGAGCCCACCAACCACTTGGACGTCGAGGCCATCACCTGGCTCGCCAACCATCTGAAGTCCCGCTGGTCGAAGAACGCCGGCGGCCTCATGGTCGTCACCCACGACCGCTGGTTCCTCGACGAAATCTGCACCGACACCTGGGAGGTGCACGACCGCATCGTCGAGCCCTTCGAGGGTGGTTACGCGGCGTACATCCTGCAGCGCGTGGAACGTGACCGCCAGGCAGCCGCAGCTGAGGCGAAGCGCCAGAACCTGATGCGTAAGGAGCTCGCTTGGCTGCGCCGCGGTGCGCCCGCGCGTACCTCCAAGCCGAAGTTCCGCATTGATGCCGCGAACGCCCTCATTGCGGACGTTCCGCCGGTGCGTGACACGGTGGAGCTGAAGAAGATGGCGGTCTCCCGCCTCGGCAAGGACGTGGTAGACCTCGAAAACGTCTCGGTCACCTACGACGACCCCTCGATGCCCGGCGGCAAGCGCCCGGTGCTGAAGAAGGTCACCTGGCGTATTGCTCCCGGCGAGCGCACCGGAATCCTGGGCGTGAACGGTGCGGGTAAATCGACTCTGCTCTCCTTGGTCACCGGCGATTTGAAGCCGACCGAAGGCCGCGTCAAGCACGGTAAGACGGTGAAGATTGCAACCCTCACCCAGCAGCTCGACGAGCTCAACGAGGTCGCTAACGACCGTGTCTCGGATGTGATTGGCCGCAAGAAGCGCAGCTACATTGCCGATGGTAAGGAGCTATCCCCCTCGCAGATGCTGGAGCGTCTGGGCTTTACGAGTGCGCAGCTGTCTACCCCGGTCAAGGACCTGTCGGGTGGTCAGAAGCGTCGCCTGCAGCTCATGCTGATTCTGCTGGATGAACCGAACGTGCTGATTCTCGACGAGCCGTCCAACGACCTGGACACCGATATGCTCGCCGCGATGGAGGACCTGCTGGACACTTGGCCGGGCACCCTGCTGGTGGTCAGCCACGACCGTTACCTCATGGAGCGTGTCACCGATCAGCAGTACGCCGTGATTGACGGTTCGTTCCGTCACCTGCCCGGCGGTGTGGACGAGTACTTGGTGCTCTCAGCAGCTGGTGCTGGCGGTTCTGCCGCCGGTAGCGCGCAGGCGCGTGCCGCCTCCTCGGCGCAGGCTTCTGCTGAGCCGGATACCCCGAAGGTCTCCGGTGCCGAGCTGCGTGCGGCGCAAAAGGAATCCGGTGCGATTGAACGCCGCCTCGCCAAGCTCGCTACAGAGCAGGAGAAGCTCTCCGAGCAGATGAGCGCGCACGACGCCTCCGACTACGCCGGTTTAGCGGCACTCGGCGAGCAGCAGCAGGCACTTCAGGATGAGATTGACGAGCTAGAAATGCGCTGGCTCGAACTCTCCGAATTGCTGGGCTAAGGTCTACTGATATAAGGAATGCCGGTTCTAGATTGAATCTAGAACCGGCATTCTTCATATATTCAGCGCTCAGCTACAGCGGCAACTAAGGGTGATTCAGAACCGCACTGACCGCGCTGACCGCGTGGTTGCCCGCAGCGCGAAGAGTGGAGGCAAGAGCCTCCGCCCGAGCCTGCGAAGAAACCAGCAGAAGCACCGTCGGACCGGAGCCGGACACCAGGGACGCATACACGCCCTCGCTATCACGCAGGTTCAGGGTATGTTCCAACTGCGGGGCGCACGAAAGCGCGGGAGCCTGCAGGTCGTTACGGAGCAGCGGCGCCAAGGAGGCGAGCGCCGCCTCCGAACCATCATAAGAATTCAGGGTGCTCAGAAGCTCTACGGGTTCCACCAGCTTGCCTGAGGCAGGGTACAGCCCCGAGGCGCGGCCCGCGTCCAGCTGCTTGAATACGCTGGGGGTGGAGAGGCCAAACTGCGCGGCAACAATCACCAGGTGCAGAGGTTCCCGAGGCGCCGCAATATTCTGCAGCTCGGTACCGGTCCCCTGCCCCAGTGCGAGGGTCTGCCCGAGCGCGGCACGCACGCTAAAGGGAATATCGGCGCCCAGTTGCGCGGCAAGACGTTCATAATCCGTCTGGGTCAGGAGCGCACCGGTGCGGCCGGTTGCGTGCAGGTAGCGGTCCGTAGCAATGAGGGCAGCAGCCGCGTCCGCTGAGCCGCCAGCCATACCGCCAGCCACGGGCACAGCCTTCGCAATATGCAGGTGCAGCGCCGGGACAGATTCGATGCCGTGCTCCGCAAGAATCAGCTCAGCGGCACGATACACGAGATTCCGCTCATCCATCGGCACATCGGCTGGGTCGAACTGCCCCGCCTGCATCTGCTGCTCCACCAGGGAGCCGGGCATAATGTCCATGCTCAGGCTCAGCCCCGGCGTCTGCCCCTCAGAGACCGTGATGGTCTCCGTCAAAGAGACCGCCGCAAAAAGCGTAGTCAGCGGGTGGTAGCCGTCCGGGCGGACGTCCCCCACAGCAAGGTACAGATTGACCTTGCCGGGAGCATCAACCGAAATAGCGACCTGGGAGGCGGTACTCATCAGCGCATACACCTTTCGCACGGGAACTCGCGTGAGAACGTCAGTGAAAAATTTAGAGCGGGAAGAAGCTACTCCGTTACAGGCTCAGCCGGGACGGTCAGCGAAGCCTCCGCAATGCGGATAAAGCCGTGAATATCCAGCTTCTCACCGCGCTCGGTCGGAGCGATACCGGCAGCCACCAGAATCTGCTCCGCACGCGCACCCGAGCCCGCCCAGGAGCTCAACGCAGCGCGCAGAGTCTTACGGCGCTGAGCGAAAGCGGCGTCCACAATCGTGAACACCAGGTCGCGATCAACGGTCGAGAGAGGCTCTTCGCGCATGCGGAAGCCGACCAGGCCAGAGTTAATCTTCGGCGCAGGCCAGAACACGTTCTTGCCAATCACGCCCGCCTTATACACCTCGGCATACCAATTAGCCTTCACCGAGGGCACACCGTAAATCTTTGAACCCGGGGTCGCCGAAAGACGGTCGGCGACCTCGTCCTGAACCATCACCAGGGCGTGACGAATGCTCGGGAACTGCGCAAACAGGTGCAGAAGCACCGGAACCGCCACGTTATAGGGCAGGTTCGCCACCAGAGCATCCGGAGTGCGAGGCAGCTCGGTGACCTTCAGGGCGTCCATGAGCACCACGTCAATATCGCCCGCCTTCTCAGGGCGGAACTTCTCAATCGTGTGCGGAAGCTGCTGAGCCAGGGGCGGGTCAATCTCCACCGCCACCATATCCTTCGCAGCGTCCAGGATGCCGAGGGTCAACGAACCCAGGCCCGGGCCGACCTCCAGCACCGTCTCCTCCGGTGAAATCTCTGCCGCGTTGACAATACGACGAATCGTATTAGGGTCAATCACAAAGTTCTGCCCAAGAGTCTTCGTAGGACGAATACCGAGCATCTCGGCAAGCTCACGAATCTCAGCAGGGCCGAGCAGGGGCAGATCGTTCACAGCGTTCCTTCACATAGGTGGATGGTGGGGAGGTTACAGTTTAGGTTACCGCGAGAAACGCTGCTTTACCTCATCAACAGTGGCTTCCAGAGCGTTCTTAGCATTTGTAATACGCTTCTTCGGTGCCAAAGCGATACGCACTCGATCCAGCGGACCAGTACCGTGCTGGAGACTATTCACCTTATCCAGATGACGCTTACCGGATTCCAAAATGACGCTGCTGCCTTCCCAGCCGCACAGGCCAGGCTGCACAAAACGCACATCCACACCCCACTGCTGGTACAGCTTGTAATCATCAGCTACGGTGCCCGGTACCTTATCCTCAAATTGCTTGAGCAACAGCTCAGCACCCGAACGGGAAATCAGGTACAGACCGGTGCAAATCAGGGGCCACGTACCGTACGGCTTACCCATACGGTACTTACCGTGTACAAAAGGAGACAGCAGAGACAGGCGGATGTATTCCACCTGCGGGTTCAGCTTGCCGGCATCATTCGCAAAAGAATCGCTGAGGTTCACCAGCTGCACCTGCGGGTACTTCGTGATGATTGCGTTCACCACCGCCTCAGCATCCGGAGAAAGAAGAATGTCGTCTTCAGCAATCAGTGCCCAGTCGGCGTCGCTCGCAACAAAGTCACGCCACATCTTCACGTGGCTAAGCATGCAACCCTTCTCCGCGGGGCTCGGGTCGCGATGCCAGCGGCTACGGAAAAACTCAACGTCAAATTCTTCATCAGTGACGTGATTATCGCGGTTATCCACCGCAGAATAACGGACAAAATCCTGCGCGGGTGCGCCCACCGAATAGAACGAGTCAAAACGGTTCGCGCCATCCAGGCCCAGAACATACTTCAGAATCTTTGCCATGTTTTTCCCTTCAATAGCTCATCCAGAAGACCTAAGCAGTAGAAGATCGCGTCGGCTAATGATGAGCTTTCAGAACTTCAGACCACCTGCACAACAGAGGGGTTCATCAATCTTAAAAATCAGTGCGTAAACGGCAGGGAGTCTGAAATATTGAGCGTGTGATAAATACGCACACCGCAGTGCAACGTAAAAAGAATTCTATCATTCACCATGCGCCAATCTCAGGTCTCCTCAGGTTAAAACGCGATGTGGCACGCGTCGTACTGGTGCACAGCAAAAATCCCCTCCCTACCGGATATACACAATAGGGAGGGGATACTGGACAGGCAGAAGACCCACATATTTAGATTTTTATGTGATGACAGTAGCCCAATCCGTCTCTGGGTTATCGTCCCAGGCGCTGCTTCACATCATCAATGGTGGCTTCCAGAATATTCTTCGCGTTCGCAATACGCTTCTTCGGCGCCAGGGCGATGCGCAACCGATCGAGAAAACCAGTGCCATGCTGCGTGCTCTTGAGGCTTTCCAAATGACGAACGCCAGAAGTTTGAATGAGGCTAGTACCTTCCCAACCGCATAGACCGGGTTGCACCAAATATACGTCTACCCCCCATTCTCGATAGAGGGAATAATCATCGGCAACAACGCCAGGAACCGTCTCTCCATAACATTCCACGAGTCGTTCAGCCCCAGAACGCGAAAGAAGATACAGGGCAGCACCATACAGAGGCTTTGAACCATAGGCATTACCCATACGGTACTTGCCGTACACAAAAGGAGAAAGCAACGAAAGACGGGGATAATCAACCTGCGGGTTGAGCTTGCCAGCTTCAGAAGCGTAGATATCGCCCAGGTTAACCATCTGCACGTGAGGATACTTTTCAATAATCCTCTCCACTACAGGCTGCAGGTCAGGGGAAATGAGGACATCGTCTTCTGCCAGCAAAGCCCAGTCGGCATCTGAAGCGAGGAAGTCCTTCCACATGTGGTAGTGGCTCAAAGCGCAACCCTTTTCAGCAGGCCTCGGCTCTTTACCGTAACGAGCCAGGAACAGTTTGCTATCGAATTGTGCATCAGTGACGTGATTATCACGGTTATCCACCGCAGAATAACGCTGAAAACCTTGAGCGGGTGCCCCCACCGAGAAGAAAGAATCAAACCGGTTAGCGCCGTCCAGTCCCAGAACGTATTTCAGAATTTTTGCCATAGTGTCCTCCTAAAGCACCAATCACCGGGAGCAAGGCACAAAACCGAGTGAGAGTTCTTGCACCCCTAATTTTTAAGCGCATTCTTTTAGACGCAAAACATGCCTAAAGTACTACGCGCCAGATCATGGCATAGCTGTTTGAGTGAGTTATTTGTAGTCGCTACAGTCTAGCACGCAGACACGCACCGCGAGGCGACTCCAAGTAGCTATCCGCTACAGGCTGTACGTGCCTACCACTGACCGTAAACGCGCTCCGAATTCTCACGAATACGGCGGCAGAGCGCCTCCAGCTCCTCGCCGCGGTGAGCCGCCATGAACCGCACCGTGTAGTTCGTCATGTAGGACGCATTCGGGCGGCCGCGGAACGGATGCGGAGTCAAGAACGGCGCATCGGTCTCAGCCAGAATCAGCTCCGGACGAGCCATCTCCAACGACTCCTGAATACCCTTCGAGTTCTTGAAAGTCACCGTGCCGGCAAAGCTCATGTACCAGCCGCGCTCATTGCAGATTTCGGCAAGCTCCGGGCCGCCCGAGTAGCAGTGGAACACGGTACGTTCCGGTGCGCCCTCTTCATCCAGGATGCGCACAACATCCTCGTGCGCGTCACGGTCATGAATCTGCAACGCCAGGTTGTGCTTCTTCGCAATGCGAATATGCTCGCGGAAGCTGTAGTGCTGTGCTTCCTTACCCTCCTCGCCGGTGCGGAAATAGTCCAGGCCGGTCTCACCAATAGCGCGTACACGGTCGGCGGTGGCGAGCTCGTCGAGGGTGGCTAGCGCCGCCTCCAGCTGACCGGCTGTAGCCAGCTCGGGGGCGGTATTGGGGTGAATCGCAATGGCGGCGAGGACACGCTCATCAGCCTGCGCGGCGGCGACCGCGTACAGGGAGGAGGGGATATCATATCCGACCTGCACAATGGCGGCGATGCCGAGCTTTTCGCCGGCGTCGAGTGCATCGCGGGCGCTGATTTCTACTTCGCCGTCGAGCAGGTCCATGTGGGTGTGGTTATCCACGATGGGGTACGGCAGCGGTTCGGGGGCGGGCGGGAAGACCAGATTGCGGCTGCGGCCGTTCTCGCCGGTGGTGGAGCGACGGCGGGTGCCTTCTCCCCCTTCGGCGTCGCTGATGCCGGTGTAGAGTTCCGCCTTATAGGGTGCGGGGACTTCACCGGGGACAGGCGTCCAGCCGTTAGGCAGGGCGGTTGCCTGGAGTGCCGCGGGGGTGGGCAGGGTGTAGTTCGCCAGGGCGGCGAGGGAGTTCAGGTACTCCTGGGTGATTTCAGGACCGGGATAGCTCTGACACATTGATAAATCCTCGGGATAAAACAGCGGGGTAAAACTTAGGGGGTAAAATTGCGCGGTGATTCTGGGCTATTCGGAGCGGGCAGCCAGTGCCGCCTCATACAGGTCGCGCTTGGAGGTGCCGGTCTCAGCGGCAACCGCGGCGCAGGCGCTCTTGAGGCGCTCGCCGCCCGCTACACGGTCGAGGACCAGTTGCACTACGTCCTGTGCTTCGGGGGTTTCGGGGGCTTGTGCACCCTCGACAATAATGACGATTTCGCCGCGGACGCGCTCAGACTCAGCCCATTCGGCAAGCTCTGCCAGGGTACCGCGTCGAACCTCTTCGTGGAGCTTGGTTAGCTCACGGCTGACAGTTCCACGGCGGTCGGCGCCGAAGGTTTGCACAAAGTCCGCCAGGGTTGCGGCAGTGCGGTGCGGGGATTCGTAGAAAATCATGGTGCGCTCCTCCCCCGCCAACGATGCAAGACGGCGGGTGCGCTCGGAGCCCTTGCGGGCGAGGAAGCCTTCGAAAGTGAATCGTCCGGTGGGCAGACCTGAGAGCGCGAGCGCGGTCAACGCAGCGGAGGGGCCGGGCACCACCGTGACGGGCAGGTCGGCTTCCGCAACGGCTGCGGCGGCAACGTAGCCGGGGTCGGAGATGGTGGGCATGCCCGCATCCGAGAGCAGTAGCACGCGCTGACCGTCCTGTACCGCTTGCACGATGGTTTCGCTGCGTTCGGCTTCATTGTGGTCGTGGTTGACGATAATGCGGCCGCGGGTGCGCACACCAAGCCCGGAGGCGAGGGTTCGTAGTTTGCGGGTGTCTTCGACGGCGATGAGGTCTGCGGTGGCGAGGGCTGAGCGCAGTCGGTCGGAGGCATCGGCAAGGTTGCCGATGGGGGTGCCGCCGAGGATGAGCACGCCGCCTTCTTCGGAGGTGACGGCGGTGTCAGCGGTATCAGCGGTGTCAATCTCGAGTGCCTTGACCGTTTCTGAGGGGGCTGTGGTTTCTGAGGGGGCGGCGGTTTCTTCGGTGTATTCTGCGGGTGCGGTCATGGCAGGCCTCATGTCTGTGTCTGGTCTTCGTGTACCCACTAAGTGTAACGCCCGCGCTCAATCCGGTGCCGGGTGGGCTTACCGGGTGAGCCCGCCGATAGAAGTAGCTAGTGCGGGTGGGGCTCCGAGCGCGTCATATATGCTGTTCACGGGCTGAAATGGTGCATCGTGCGTTCTGACCCTTTAGGATTGATGGGGTGAAGATACCTAAGCTACTTTCTCCCGCATCTGCCGCTCCAGCTGGTCAGGCTGATTCGGCCCGTTCTTCGTCTGAACGCGGTCGTTACGGCCTCGATTCTCTGCTGGATGCGCTCGCTGTTGCCTATATTCGTGCCCCGCGTTGGGGTTGGTTGGCGCCCGCATTGATTGTGCTGGTTGCCGGCATTCTGCGTTTTTATAATTTGGCGCATCCGAATGCCATTGTTTTTGATGAGACGTACTACGCCAAGGACGCCTACTCGTATGTGCATTATGGCTATGAGTTGAGCTGGTCGAAGGACGCTAATGCTTCCTTTGCGGCGGGTCACCCGTCGGGTCTGTTGACGGATTCGCCGGAGTATGTGGTGCATCCGCCGTTGGGTAAGTGGATGATTGCCGCGGGCATGGCAATTTTTGGTGATAATAATCCCTTTGGTTGGCGTGTTTCTGCTGCGGTGATTGGCACCCTGTCGGTGGCGTTGATTGCGTATGCTGGCTGGCTGCTGTTCCGTTCGATGACGGTGGCGACTATTGCGGCTCTGCTGGCTGCGGTGGATGGCCTGATGCTGGTGGAGTCTCGCCTGGCTCTGCTGGATATTTTCCAGATGTTCTGGATTTTGGCGACTTTTGTGTGTCTGGTGCTTGACCGTATTCAGGCGCGGCGCGTGTTGGCGCGCAATATTGCGGAGGCGGCACGCCAGAATAGCGGTGTGCTTCCGCCGATGCCGTGGGGCCCAAGCATGGGTCTGCGCCTGTGGCGTTTCGCGGCCGGTGTGTGTGCCGGTGCCGCGGTGGGCGTGAAGTGGAATTCGTTGTTCTTCATTGCGGCTATGGGTCTGCTGACGGTGTTCTGGGATATTAATGCTCGCCGTATTGTGGGTCTGAACAAGTGGGGTTTGACGGCGCTGGTGCGTGACGGCATCCCCGCGTTCTTCCAGATGATTGGTGTGGGTCTGCTGGTATATCTGAGCACCTGGGCGGGCTGGTTCCAGTCGTCGAATGCGTATTTCCGCCGCTGGGCGGTTGAGAACCCGGGCAAGGGTGTCATGTGGCTTCCTGAGGATTTGCGTTCCCTGTGGGAGTACCATGTCTCGGCGTTTAAGTTCCATTCTGGTTTGAGCAGCCCGCATACGTATTCTTCGCAGGCGTGGCAGTGGCTGGTTTTGGGTCGCCCGACCTCGTACTACTATGAGTCGCCGAAGCTGGGTTCTTCGGGTTGTACCGTGAAGTCCTGTTCCGAGGCTATTTTGAATATCGGTAACCCGGCGATTTGGTGGGCTTTTATTCCGGCGATTATTGTGGCGCTTCTGGTTCTGCTGCTGAAGCGGGATTGGCGTTTTGGCGCGCTGCTGGTTGTGTTCGGTGCGGGCTATTTCCCGTGGTTTATGTACCCGACTCGCACGATGTTCTACTTCTACGCCCTGTCCTTTGAGCCGTTCCTGATCCTGCTGTTGGCGGGTGTTTTGGGTCTGGCGCTGTCGGGTGCTCGTGGTTCGGTGTTGCGTGCTCGTTTGGGCGTGACGCTGGTGGCGATTTACCTGGTGGGTGTGCTGGTGTTGAGCGCGTACTTTATGCCGCTGTGGACTGCTCAGGTGATTCCGTATGAGCAGTGGTATTCGCATATGTGGTTTAAGTCCTGGATTTAGGCTTGAGTTTTAGGCTCGGTTTTTAGGTTCGAGCGATGCGAGCTTAGGTATAGCAAAGGGGGCTGGGTTCTACCGTGTGGTAGAGCCCAGCCCCCTTTGTTGTGCCCTTTCCGCGCTGGCTTGCGCGGTGAAGTGGCTGATGATTTTTAGTTGTCGCCGACGCGTGTGTTAGTTGTCGCTGACGCGTGCGGAGGCGAGCTTGACGCGCAGGTCCTGGCGTTCCTGGCGGCGGCGTTCTGCCTTGAGCTTGCGGTATTTGGTGGGCCAGGTGGTCACGAGCAGGAGGGTAATCTGCACTGCCACGAGGACCGCTACGGCGATTGCTGCATCGATCCAGAATTGCGGCGGGTAAAGGCGGATGAGGGAGCTTCGTACGGAGAACTCCCAGTTGCCCTGCGGGAAGAACACCTGGTGGAAGGTGGTGAACAGCCATTCCCAGCCGAAGAAGCCCACAACGCCGAGCACCGCGATGAGTCCCAGGGTAATCCACGCGCCGGTGAAGAGGCTGCGGCGGATGGTTCCGGGGGCGCGCTCACGCAGGGAAATGCTGCTAAAGAGGGTCACCAAGAAGAGCGCGGCAACGGCTACAGTGGCGATGAGCAGTACCCACTTCACGTCGTGCATGTGGTTCACTTCTGCTTCGGTGAAGGCGAGGGTATTATCGGCACCGGTGGTAACGCGGGCGAGGTATTCTCGCGGCGCGAAGTTGTTGATGTAGTCCACGCCGTAGGAGCCCAGGCGCATCCTCTCGACGAGGTAGTAGCCGTAGCTGTCTTCGGGGAATCCGGGGCGGTGATATTCGAGCCAGAGGAAGGGCGCGGAAGCTACAGCGCGAATCGCGATCATGAGTACGGTCAGCGGTACGGTGAGCGCGATGAGGGTTGCACGGAGCTTGAGGAAACGCGGGGTGTCTTCCACAGCGTCTTCGCGTGCCGCGGCGCGTTCTGCGGCTTCGGGCGAGGCCGCCAGGGAGGACAGCGGCGCGTTGGGGTCTGCGACCGCGTGGGTGTGACCGGTGCGGGTGGTTTCGGTGCGGTACTTGCGTCCGGCGGTGGAGGCGCTTGCCGCCTCCGCGGTAGCGACGGTTTCCGCTTCGGCCGCATTTTCGGCTTCTGCGACTGCAGCGGCTTCTGCTTCGGCGGCCCTCTGCATGGTTTCGCGGTTGAGGTCGCTGAGCGTCGGGTTTTTGGGGGTGCTCTGCGAGTCGCGCACGAGGGGCACGAAGCCGGTGGAGACGTTGGTGCGGGTGCGCACACGGGTACCGACGCCCTGTTCACGGAGTTTGCTGCGTGCGGGGACGACGGGTACAGAGCCGGTAGGCAGGTCGGGTTCTTCGGCGACGGTGGGTACGTCTGCTGCGATGCGGCCAAATGCGCCGGTGTGCGGTGCCGGTTCGCTGGTCACGGTCTCTGCTCGACGAGCTTTGAGGAGTTCTTCGGCGCTATTTCGGCGGATGGCCGGGCGCAGTGCGCCCCACATTCCTCGGTGTGTTTCTTTGCTCATTGATCTCGCGTTCTTTTCGAGTGATCGGTGTTTGAGTGAGTTGCGGGTGTCTGTACTATCTGCCAGTTTCTCATACGCAAAGAACCTTCCGCATGAATTCGCGGAAGGTTCTTTGCATTCGGGTGTTTAATTCTTAGTTTTGAATTCTAGGATTCGGTGGTGTCCTGAACGGGTACCTTGTAGACCACTCGCCAACCCTGAGGTGCCGTCAGTCGTGCGGCGTGGTCGTCGCAGAGGTCATAGGCGTGGGGTTCGCGAAATTCAGAGAGCGCGTCAATGAGTGCCGTGGAATCTGCGTAGGAGTAGTGGAGAGTAACAGTCGCCTCTCGCTGGCAGGTTTGGCGGGAGCACAGTCGTGCGGTCTGCATGTAGATGGTACCTTCCTGGCTTAGCTCGCCTGCTTGCGCAGTCGGCGGCGTTCACGTTCTGACAGCCCGCCCCAGATTCCGAAGCGCTCGTCATTGTCCATTGCATATTGTAGACATTCTTCGCGCACGGGGCATACACCGCATACCCTTTTGGCGTCTCGGGTGGAGCCGCCCTTCTCGGGGAAGAAGGCTTCAGGGTCGGTCTGGGCGCAGAGTGCTTCAGCTTGCCAGGCGAGTTCTCCGTCTTCGCCTTCGGTTCCGTAGAGTCCTGCCGCTGCGGTCCATACGTCGGTGCAGGCAGGCATGTTTCGTTCTGCGTCTGCGGGAAAGGCGTCGGTGGCTTTTTCGAGAGATTGAGTGGGATTCATGCTACGGTGCTGAGCGCCTGATGCGCGCGCGGCCGCGACAGAGCGGTCGGATGCAATGTAGGAGCCCATGGGTTTTCCTTCCGTGTTCTCATTGTGAGCTTAATGAGTCTGCGGATCCGTCGTGGACGGAATCTTCGTGTGTATGGTGTGGCATGGTTTGCTGTGGCCTCTACGGTCCCTTCCAGAGCAAACACGCTTATATATCTATTAGACGTGCGACACGCCGTTTCGTCAAACTAGACTTAATCAATGTTTAGATGTATGTGTTACAGGCGTCATATTTAATGTGAATTTGACCTTTATATATTTTTCACCCCTTCACTTGCCCCTGGTCACATCTTGAGCCAGCCTCAAATTTCCCCTTTCAGGACCACTTGCCGCCGAATGCAAATTCCGCATCTTGACCGCAAATATAAGGGAAGTCGGCGGTGCAACCCCCTGCAGGAATCTCCCAAACCCCACTCCCAGAAATTTTCAGGAAATTCGAAAAGAAAAGTTTATCTTTTTGACATCCATGTTCTGCATATTTTTCCAGGCTTATTGCGAAACATTTATATTCCCAATTTATCTGCATGCCCTATTTCAAAATAGGACCTTAGTTAGTGCAAAGGTTTTTCATCATTAGGTTTTTTCAAGCACCATCAGAAGTTTTTACTTTACTTCTGTACTTTTCTAGCCCGGCAATCGGCCCTCCCCTCCTCTCCGCTCCCGGAATTGTCCCTGCGCCTCCGCTCCTTCTGAACCGTGAGGTAGAGTGAAACCCATGGTTACTCTCTCCCCCACCGGCGCGTCCGCGCCCACGACTCTGAACCGTTTCTTCGAGAAACTCAGCACTCAACAAACTCCCGCCCTCATCTGGTATTCGGCGGCAGGCGAGCGTATTGAGCTCTCCGGCAGGGTCCTCATGAACTGGGTAGACAAGAGCGCAAACCTGTTGGTTGAAGAATGCGAACTGGCGCCCGATGAAGGTTTTGATCTGCAGGCTCCCCTGCACTGGCGCACTATTGTTCTGGGTCTGGCGGCTCTGCGCGTGGGCGCGATCCTCGATCAGGACGAGCCGCTGGTTGCCGTGGTCTGCACCGAGCAGGAGGCGGGCTACACGAATGACCCCGCGTACCTTCTGGCGGTTGACCGTGCGCCGCTGGCTCTTTCCTACACCGGCGATCTGCAGGCACTGGCTCCGCACACCGAGGAGGTACTCGATTACTGCGCTCTGGTGCGCAGCTTTGGCGACCAGTACTCGGGTCTACTTCCCGATGATTCGGCAGAAATTATTGAGGGTTTCAGCTATGCGGAAGCCTACGAGCAGGTTCTTGCGCAGGCACAGACCTATCGCACGGCGGGGTACACGCTACCTTCGGGGCAGCGGGCGCTCGCACTGGAGTTGAGCCCCGACTACGGTTTTGATGCTTCGGAGGCGACCCTGAGCGCTCTGCTGGAGGTGCTAGCTATTTTGGCTTCGGGGCATGCGGTGTTTGTGGCTGACCCGAGCGTCAACTGGCAGGATGGACAGCTGGCCTCTCTGATGGTTGCTGAGCGTGCGGTGGAGATTCCCCGCGCATAATGCGCCTTCCCCTGTTGCCCGAAAAATCGCGCGGAAGGCTAACGACCGCGCAGGGTACCAACAGACACAGCACCAACAAGCACATAGGGGTTTAAATGATTCATCCCCCGATACCGTTCGTATCGGGGGATGAATCGTTATATCACGTTCTAACTATGCTGCTTCTACAATCCGAGGAGCTTAGGAGTTCTGCGAGCCGGGCTTCGACTGCGCCTCGGATGCAGCCGCCTCAGAGCGTGCCTTCTGCTTGGTGGTTTCTTCGCCGTCGAGAATGGCGGCGGCCTCATCAAACATGCGGCCGAGCTCTTCGTGGTCGGTGCCTTCGCCCTTTTCAACCTGCTTGCGGTGCGATCCGTACACCCAGAAGCGGTAGAGGAAGTAGCGAAGAATGGTGCCCAGAATGGTACCGATAATCGTACCGGAGATGAAGGACGCCTCGGGGGTACGCAGGTTCAGCACGTAGGTACTGAATGCCACACAGCCGGCTTCGACGAGAATACCGAGCAGGTTCACCAGACCGAACTCGATAGCTTCGCGCTTCCAGTTTTCGGAGCGGGAGTCGCGGAAGGTCCACAGGCGGTTCATGAGCCAGGAGAAGATGGTTGCGACAACACTCGCTACAACCTTCGCCTTGGTGTGGGACTCCGACATGATGGTCATCATCAGCACCCACACCGTCACAGAGTTGACGATGAAGGCGGCGCCGCCCACGGTACCGAATTTGAGAACCTCAATACCGTAGCTGTCCCAGAGGGATTTCAGGCGTTCGGTAATGGTCGGTTTCGTCTGTGCGCTCATGCGGGGCCTATCTAGCGGGGTTTTATCGGAGAAAAAGGTGCCGATGCTGCGACGGTGAGCGTTGGTTACGTTGTCACTGCGTGGCGCTTCGGTCTCTTTTACAAGCTCTTATATGTTAGTACAGTCCCGGTACGTTGTTTGTCCCTTTGGGAGTTTTTCCATAGACCTCTCAGCTACCGGGTGACTCTTTTCATCATGCGCTGATAGTTTCGTCTCTGCCTGACCGCGCAGAAGGCAGGTTTTTACGATTTCTTCCGGTATTCACGCCCAAATATTGGGCTCTGAAGCCCAGTTGAACCCATTCTGCGACCTTCATGTGGTCTTGCTCCCATAAACACTCCGAACCCGGTACACTTAGGTGATGTGACTTACCCTGTGACTGGACCCGTAATTGGTGTCATCGGCGGCGGCCAGCTGGCCCGCATGATGGCACCCGCAGCAACTAACCTTGGCCTCGATCTGCAGATTCTCGCGGAGGCGCCCACCGTCGGCGCCGTGGCGGCGGTACGTACCGCCCCCGTCGGGGACTACAAGGATTTGGACACCCTCCGCGAATTTGCTCGCGGCAAGGATGTCATCACTTTCGACCATGAGCATGTGCCCACCGAATTTTTGCGCACCCTCATGGCGGAGGGAGTGAATGTTCAGCCCCGTCCCGAAGCTCTCCAGTACGCCCAGGACAAGCTCCTGATGCGCCAGGCCGTTGAGCGCCTGGGTCTGCCGAACCCGCGTTGGGCTCAGGTTTCTACCCTGGACGAGCTGCTCGCCTTCGGTGATGAGATCGGCTGGCCCGTGGTGTTGAAGACCCCGCGCGGCGGCTACGACGGCAAGGGCGTTCTCGTTCTGGATTCCCCCGCCGATGCTCGCGAGCGCAGCGCCGAGTGGTTCGAGCAGCTGCCTTCCCGCACCGATTTCTCCGCCCTGCTTGCCGAGGAGAAGGTTCCCTTTACCCGTGAACTCTCCGCTCTAGTGGCTCGCCGTGAAAGCGGCGAGGTGCGTCCCTGGCCGGTTGTTGAGACCATCCAGGTGAACTCCATCTGTGATGAGGTTATTGCACCCGCGCAGGACCTGGACCCCGAGATTGCGGAGGCTGCCGCAGCCGCCGCGGTGACCATTGCCTCCGAGCTGGGGGTCACCGGTGTCATGGCTGCTGAGCTTTTCGAGGTGCCCGGCTCCCCCGCCGGCTTCTACATCAACGAGCTGGCGATGCGCCCGCACAATACCGGCCACTGGACTCAGGACGGCTCGGTGACCAGCCAGTTTGAGCAGCATCTGCGTGCGGTACTTGACCTGCCGCTGGGTGATACCTCCGTGCTGGAGGGTGTTGCCGTGATGAAGAACTACCTGGGCGGCGAGAACGAAGACATTTTCGGCGTCTACCCGCTGGCGCTTTCAGCTGAACCGCGCGCGAAGATTCACTTCTACGGCAAGGAAACCCGCCCGGGCCGCAAGATTGGTCACGTGAACATTACCGGCACGGTGGCTGAGCTTGAGGCGTTGCGCCATAGCGCCGCGAATGCCGCCTCCATTTTGCGTGACGGCCGCCCCCTGTAGCCCTATTTTTAGCCGGTGCGTGGGGTGAGAGTATCCTGCGTATCCGACGCACCCTATTGATGGTGGTTCGCCACCGCATCCTGAAAGGATATGAGGATTATGTCTCAGTCTCCCTATAATTCTTCCCAGCCCATTGTTGGCATTGTGATGGGTTCGGATTCGGACTGGTCGGTCATGGAGGCCGCAGCCGAGGTTCTGGACGAGTTCGGCATCCCTTACGAGGCTGATGTTGTTTCTGCACACCGCATGCCCGAGGACATGATTGAGTACGGCAAGAAGGCTCACAGCCGCGGTATTCGCGTGATTATTGCCGGCGCCGGCGGCGCCGCTCACCTGCCCGGTATGCTCGCTTCCGTCACCGCTCTGCCTGTGATTGGTGTTCCGGTGCGTCTGAAGAACCTCGAGGGCATGGACTCGCTGCTGTCGATTGTTCAGATGCCCGCCGGTGTTCCGGTAGCTACCGTCTCCATTAACGGTGCTCGCAATGCGGGTCTGCTGGCTCTGCGTATTCTGGGTTCGGGTACTGATTCTTTCGCCCGCCAGGTGCATGACGACCTGCGTCAGTTCTCTCAGGATCTGCGTCAGAGCGCTATGGACAAGGGCGCCGCCCTGCGCGCCCGCGTAGCCGAGGCGAAGGCGAAGGCTGCTGCCGAGCATGAGGCTGAGGAGAGCACCTCCTCGACTCGCCCGGCACCTGCCCCCGAGGCTTCCTCGGAGCCGCAGGCTTACGTTCCCTAAGCTCGGATACACTAGAAGTATGAGCAATATTCTTCAGTCCGATATTTGGGCACGTTTTCAGGAATCTAATGGTCACACCGTAATCCGTAAGAGCGGTAACGGCTGGTCGTACCTTGCAACCGTTGAGGGCGGCGCTACCGGCCGCTACCTGTACAGCCCGTACGGACCGGTCGCCTCCAGCGCTGTGGCTTTTGATGAGGCTCTCGCGTCATTGAAGGAAGAGGCTGCGAAGCTTCGTTGCCTGTTTGTGCGCATTGAACCCACTGAATCCGCTATTTGGGGCGATCAGGATGCGGCTACTTTCCTGGCTCGTCGCGGCGCGGTTCTGGCTCCTCGCCAGGTGCAGCCTTCGCACACTCAGATTATTGATCTTTCGGGCTCTGAGGACGAAATCCTCAAGGGAATGATCCCCAGTTACCGTAATCGTCATCGTAATCTCCACAAAAAGGGCGTGACCGTTGAGGTTTCGACCAATCCCTCGGATATGACGATTCTCTTCGGCTTCCTCGAGGAAACCGCGGACCGTAACGGTTTTAACCGTCAGCAGGATGAGTACCTGATGCAGGTTGCTCGTGTGCTGATGCCCGCCGGTGCGGCGTCCCTGTACATTGCGAAGCTGACCGATGAGAACGGTGAGAGCACCCCGATTGCGGCGGCGTTTGTGTACGATTCGGATGACACCCGCACCTACGCGCACGCTGCGGCTTCTTTTGAGCACCGCAACCTTAGTGCAGGTGTTGTGGTGGTGACGAACTTTATCCTGGACGCTAAGCGCAAGGGTCTGAAGTACGTTGACCTCTTCGGTATTGCGCCGGAGGATCAGCCGGATCACGAGTGGGCTGGTTTCACGAAGTTCAAGAAGTCCTTTGGCGGCGAGTCTGTGGAGTACCCGGGTACCTGGGATGTTCCGGTAACCTCGCTGGGCTACCGCGCCTACACGCTGGCGTACAAGGCTCGTCCGGCTGTTCGTGATGCTGTGGCGAAGGCGAAGGCGAAGGTTCAGTCTTTCCGCTCTCGCTAACGGGTTCAGACGCGCCCTTACCGGGAGCACTCTGAGAACTAAAAGCTAAATACATGAGGGAGCCGCCCCCACCGAGTTCTTCGGTGGGGGCGGCTCCTGCGCGTATGTATGTGCAATGTTCGAGGAGTCTTAGCGCGGCTCCTCAGCCCTTGCGGGGGCGAAGATTACTGCCCTTCGAGGATTACTGCGCTTCGAAGATTACTGCTCTTCGGGGCTCTTGGTGTGCGAGAGAATCTCGCGCAGGCGGGAGAGGCGGTGCTCTGCCTCGACGGTACGCACGGTACCCGAGGAGGAACGCATAACCAGCGACTGGGTGGTCACAACGTTCTTGCTGTAGCGCACGCCGCGCAGCAGCTTGCCGTCGGTGATACCGGTTGCGGCGAAGAAGCAGTTGTCGCTGGTGACCAGGTCGTTGGTGGTCAGCACACGGTCGAGGTCGTGGCCGGCTTCCAGTGCCTTTTCACGTTCTGCCTCGTCGGTCGGTGCCAGGCGGCCCTGGATGACGCCACCGGTTGCCTTGATAGCGCATGCTGCGACAACACCTTCGGGGGTGCCGCCGGTGCCGAGCATGAGGTCCACGCCGGTGTTTTCGCGGCAGGCTGCGATAGCGCCGGCGACGTCACCGTCGAGGATGATGCGGGTACGGGCGCCGGCCTCGCGAATCTCCTGGATCAGCTTGGCGTGGCGGGGGCGGTCCAGCACGCATACGGTCAGCTCGCTGACCTTCTTGCCCTTAGCCTTAGCGACCAGGTGCAGGTTCTGCTTGACGGGCAGGCGCAGGTCGACGAACTCTGCGGCTTCGGGGCCGGTGACCAGCTTCTCCATGTAGAACACTGCGGAGGGGTCGAACATGGTGCCGCCGTCTGCCACAGCAATCACGGAGAGGGCATTGTCCATGCCGAGTGCGGTCAAGCGGGTACCGTCGATGGGGTCAACCGCCACGTCGAGGGAGGGACCGGAGCCGTCGCCGACGTTCTCGCCGTTGTACAGCATGGGAGCCTTGTCCTTCTCGCCTTCACCGATGACAACGGTGCCGTTGAAGTTGACGGTGGAGAGGCGGTAGCGCATTGCGTCTACGGCTGCACCATCTGCGAGATTCTTTTCGCCTGCGCCGACCCAGGGGCCTGCAGCAATTGCTGCTGCCTCAGTCGCGCGGACCAGTTCCATTGCGAGGTTGCGATCGCCGTGGTTGTTGTTCGTAGTCATAGACTCACCTTCGAGATTTCTGAATACACCGTCGGCTGGCTGGTTCTTTCCAGCACGAAGTCGCCGACGCAGTAGTGCTCCTTTCAGGATAGCGCGCGGGCGCTTCGTTTTTCTTGTTCTGAACGAGTTTGCGTGCGTGTTGACTTTAAGGTGAGCAGATGCGGCAAATTGGTGAGGGCTGCGTCTCTCTTCGGCGCTTCATACGCTCTGAGGCACTGATTTTGGGTGTTGTGAAGGCGTGCCAAACTAGCTATTTTTCGCATATTTAAGGCATATTTGAGGTAGGTTCTTTCTCCGGGAGGCTCCCGGCAAGGAGCTGAGCTTCAGCGCGAGCGCCTGAAGCCCCATATACCCGTTCGCAGATTCGCTGGCTCCGACGGCACGCGTTATCTGTATTTGTCCGCTAAGGAGCATCACATGGCTGGCATCCAACCGACTCCCGCAGAAGCATGGAAGCGTCTGAAGGACGGTAACCGCCGTTTTGTTGAGGGTAGCAATGAGCACCCCAACCAGGACACGATTCGCCGTACCGACCTGGCATCGGGTCAGTTCCCGTTCGCCTCGATTTTCGGTTGCGGTGACTCTCGCCTCGCGGCAGAGATTATTTTTGACCTGGGCCTGGGCGACGCGTTCGTGGTGCGTACCGCCGGCCACGTCTTGGAGAATGCCGCGCTCGGTTCGTTGGAGTACGCGGTTGATGAGTTTGAGACCCCCATTGTGATGGTTCTCGGTCACGACTCCTGCGGTGCTGTGACTGCGGCCAGCAAGTCCCTGGAGTCCGGCGAGATGCCGCACGGCTTCATCCGTAACCTGGTGCAGCACATCCTGCCTTCGGTGATGTCTCCGAAGCTGCCGGAGAACCCGGTCGTCAACGACATGGTGCGTGAGCACACCCGCCAGACCGCCATCCGAATTATTGAGCAGTCCCACATCATTTCGGATGCGGTGGTTGAGGGCAAGGTCGCCGTGATTGGTGTCTTCTACCATCTGAAGGAAGGTAAGGCGGAGCTGGTGTTCAGCTCGCAGGACCTGACCCTGCCGGAGGAGAAGAACGACGCGCAGAACCCGCCGACTCAGGCGCTTCCGGTGGTCGTGAAGACTCCCCCGCGCGTTGTGGTTGCGGAGAACCTGGACTAGGTTTCCTCTTCTCCGCTCATTACGAGCCTTAGCGCGAGAACCCACATGCTCGCACTTAACAACAGATTTTTCTATGGGATACCCCCGCCACGGTAGCATGTTCGCACATCTACCGGGGCGGGGTTTTTACGCGCCTTCTCACGCCTCAAAATTTATGAGCGTTTTTCCTCTTTTGACACCTTTTCGAGGCGACGTAAGCCACTTTGAACGCCTATCCTAGAGATATGGCTGAAAACATTGAATACCGCATTGAACATGACACCATGGGCGAAGTTCGCGTTCCGGCTGATGCACTCTACCGTGCACAGACCCAGCGCGCAGTCGAGAACTTCCCGATTTCGGGTCAGACCCTCGAATCCGCCCATATTCGTGCGCTTGCCCTCGTGAAGAAGGCAGCCGCGACCGCCAATGAGGAACTCAAGGTGCTCGACGCTGAGCGCGCCCAGGCTATCCGCGACGCAGCGGATCTGGTAGCAACCGGTAAGTACGACGCCCACTTCCCCATTGACGTTTTCCAGACCGGTTCCGGTACCTCCTCGAACATGAACACGAACGAGGTTCTGGCAACCCTGGCATCCCGTTCCCTGGAGTCTAAGGGTATTGAGGTTCACCCCAATGACCACGTGAACGCATCCCAGTCCTCCAACGACGTCTTCCCCACCTCCGTGCACGTTGCTGTGACCGAGGCTCTGGTGAAGGACCTGATTCCCGCTCTGGAGGTGCTCGCTGAGTCCCTGGAGCGCAAGTCCGCAGAGTTCAAGGACGTTGTGAAGTCGGGCCGTACCCACCTGATGGACGCAACCCCCATCACCCTGGGCCAGGAGTTCTCCGGCTACGCCGCAACCGTGCGTTACGGCATTGAGCGTGTGAACGCTTCCCTGCCCCGCGTGGCTGAGGTTCCCCTGGGCGGTACCGCTGTGGGTACCGGCATTAACACCCCGGACGGCTTCTCGGCTCGCGTGATTGAGCTGCTCGCTGAGGAGACCGGCCTGCCCCTGACCGAGGCTCGTAACCACTTCGAGGCTCAGGCTAACCGTGACGGCCTGATTGAGGTTTCCGGTCAGCTGCGCACCCTGGCGTACGGCCTGATGAAGATCAGCAACGACATCCGCTGGATGGGTTCGGGCCCGAACACCGGCCTGGGCGAGCTGCACATCCCCGATCTGCAGCCCGGCTCCTCGATTATGCCCGGTAAGGTCAACCCCGTGATTTGTGAGGCTACCATTCAGGTTGCCGCTCAGGTCATCGGTAACGACGCAACCATTGCTCTGTCTTCCACTAACGGCGCGTTTGAGCTGAACGTGGGTATTCCGGTTATGGCCGCTAACCTGCTGCAGTCGATCCGCCTGCTCGCTAACGTCTCTCGCGTTGCCGCCGAGAAGATGGTTGACGGTCTGACCGCTAACGTTGAGCGTTGCCGCTTCCTGGCTGAGGCTTCGCCCTCGACCGTGACCCCGCTGAACAAGCTGATTGGTTACGAGGCTGCTGCGAAGATCGCTAAGTACTCGGTGGCTCACAAGGTGACTGTCCGCGAGGCAGTTGTGGCTCTGGGTTACGTGGAGCGCGGCGAAGTGACTGAGGAGCAGCTGGATGCGGCTCTGGACGTCACCAAGATGCTGGGCAACTTCTAATCTCACTCGCTTGAACCTCGCCTGAGGTTCGCGGCTTAACCATAGAAGGAGGGGCGACTCGCCATGACGGCGGGTCGCCCCTCCCTCTGTATGTGTTCTCTGCTCCGTCAATGAGTTGGTAGCGGGTTCTCGCTATTGTTCAACGATATTAAACACTTTGAACTGTTTATAGTGGACCAGCGTGTAGATGAGGCAGAGTACAGCCGGGATACTGACGACAAGCGCAGCGTTGAAGGAGCCGAGATGGTCAAGCATCAGTGCTACCGCGCCCATGGAGTACAGCGTTCCTAGCCCAAACACGGCACCGTCAAGGGAGCTGGCACGCCCCAGTAGCTCATTCGGTGTAATGCAGTCACGCAGATTGTTGGAGAAGATGAAAGCTGATGCCCATCCTACGTCCAGGATGAAGAGCAGGGCGCCGAGCACTACAGGGTTATTGCTGACGGTGACGAGCGGTATTCCGAGCAGGGATACGACGTTGGCGACCAGTAGCATTCCTTGCGTGTTCTCAAAAGAGAGGAAACGATCGATGATGAGTGCCGCAACGATACCGCCGATACCGCTGCAGGCCATAATCATGCCTACCACTGAGGCTTCAAAAGTGAGCTCCTCATACAGGCGGTAAATAATGATGAGTGAATACGATGCCGTAGCTGCCGCCAAGAAGAACGTGTAGACAAGGATAAGTCTCTGCGGGGCACCGGAGAACATGTATTGGATACCGTCAAACATGCGGTGAATAAACCCATGTTGCGCGGTTTCGCGTTGCTCAGTTTTAGTTTCCATCTCTACGGATGGCAACGTTGCGTATGAAATAGTTGCCGCCCCGAAAAGGAGCACCGGGACGATAAGACCGACCGTTGCACCCGCGACAAGAACAATAAATCCTGCTGTAGGGGGCGCAATGATTGCGGATATTCCCTCGCAAATTTCACGACGTGCATTGTACGAAAGAAGGTTTTCTCGTCCGAGAAGCTGCGGAATATATCCTGCTTCTGAGGCAGCAGCCAGCTCAGAGAAGACACCACTCACAAATCCTAGTGCGGCGATGGCGAACCATGACAACATATGCTGCTCAATCATCAACGCCAAGGTAAGGATGCTGAGGATGTTTACTGCCCCGGCAATCACAATCATAGGTTTTCGAGGCAGACTATCCGATAGGGTTGCTAGTGGATATGCCAAGGCGATATTGGGGATTTGCATGGCTACCGCCATTACGCCAGCCAGCCCAATTTCGCCTGTACTAGCGAGAATCGCAATGGGTAGGGCGAAGGAATATATTCCTGTACCCACCAGAGAGCCAATAAGGGCTACGTAGATTCTCCAGGGTATTTTATGTGTTGTCATGCTTTGCTCCTTCCAGGACGCATCAAAATAGCGACCAAGAATTGCGATGAACACAATGAGCCTAGTTCACAGAAAAATGGCATGCCTTAAAGATTTATAGGCAGAGTAAAAGGAAAGCGACTACGCTCACCAGAACATCACGTGAACGAATCTTTCTCGGGTTACTGACTAATACGGGGCCGTCACTCCCAATGTAACCCGCGTCATATATAAAGCATCTCATGTACACCACTCATAACTCGATGCACAGGCACAACTTAAAGTAAAAAAGACAAAAACAAAATAGAACCACGGCAACATTTAGGCTTCCAGACCCCCACTCCCACAGAAAAACAGGAAGAACCACCCAATAACATGTAACAAACTGTCATAAAAATACTGGGAGGGGCGACTCGCCACGACGGCGGGTCGCCCCTCCTGCATATACACGCCTCAATCAGCGGCTTTTATTTAGTCCCAGTAGCCGGTCTAGAGTTCTTCCGGCGGCACCGACTCCAAACCAAAACGGCAGTGGCCATCATAGTTCAGCGCCGCATCAATACGGTCCAGCATCCGCTCCGAAAGCAACGCACGCTCCGCCGGGTCAGACACATCCGCCCAACGCACCTGCGAAGACTCCTCATCGTTCACCTTCGCCTCACCAGAAACCCAGCGGCACAAGAACGTATGATCCAAGAACTGGCAGCGGTCACCATTACCGAACTGCATCGGCGGGTCAGCCTTCACCTGCGCCAACTCCAGCACCTCAATCTGCACGTTCGCCTCCTCCTGCGCCTCACGCAGGCAGGTCAGTGCGGGGCTCTCCCCCGGGTCCACAATGCCCGTAATCGGGGTCCACGCCCCGTTATCGCTACGGCGCACCAGTAGCACCTTAGAATCCTGCTCACGGTACACCACAGCCGTCGCACCGGACAGCCATAGGTAATCCGATCCAATCTGCTCACGCAGCTTACGGATATAGGGAGGAGTAGGCATAACATCAACCTTTCAAAAGCCCCGGCAGTTCCGCCGAGAAATAGGTGCTAGAGAGCAGAGCGAACAGCCGCGAGCCGCACACAGAACGAGCCCGCCACTTAGCCGGACGGTCACCCTACTTCGGAATCTACCACAGAGAATACGCCGGAGCAGCCAACGCCACCAGCGCGCCCAGAAGCATAAACGGACCGAACGCAATGCGGGTGCTACCGCGCGCCTTCGTGAACAGAACCAGAGCCAAAGACACCAAGCCACCGGCAAGGAACGTCACCAGCGACGCCCAGCCCAGATTCGCCCAGGACAGGTACCCGAGCACGCCGCCCAGAATGCCGGCAAGCTTCACATCCCCGCGGCCCAGCGCGCCAAAAGACAGGATACGTAGAAGCAGGTAGCAGAACCACAGCACCAGACCGGCACCAATCACACGCCAAATATCGGCGGGGTGACCGGCAAAAAGCAAAGACACAGGCAGTGCCGTGTAGGTCGCAATAGCCAAAGGAATCAGGATGCGGTGCGGCAGACGGTGCTCCCGCACATCAATACGCCACAGCCGCAGGGCACACCACAGAAAATACAGTAGGTAGCTGCCGAGCACCAGAGCGGCAATAACGGAGGCGCCTCCAGCGTTGTAGAGGCGGGAAAGCTCAGCGAGCATAGAACGTCCATTCTGTATTGCTGGAGGCTGTACTACCGGCAGACTACTAGCCAGCGGCACTAGAGTACATAGGCGCTAGAGCATCTAAGTTCTAGGAACCGAAGCGGCGGGAACGGTTCGCGTAATCCCGCAGGGCACGCAGAAAATCAACGCGTGTGAAATCCGGCCACAGGGCGCGGCAGAAGTAAAACTCAGAATACGCACTCTGCCAGGTCATGAAACCGGACAGGCGCTGCTCGCCCGAAGTGCGAATCAGCAGGTCCGGGTCGGGCATATCGGCGGTGTACAGGTGCGAAGAAATATCCTCCACGCTCAGCTGTTCGGCAAGCGAGTCCAAGGATGCCCCCTCAGCGGCAGCCTCGCGCAGAACCGAGCGGACCGCGTCCACAATCTCCTGGCGGCCGCCGTAACCGACCGCAATGTTCACGCGAACACCGGGTAGGTGCGCAGTCTGCTCAATCGCCCAATCCAGGCGCTCGTGCAGCTGAGGAGGAATTAGGTCAATATTGCCGATGGCGCGCACCGGACCGCAGGCGGACTCCACCAGACGCACCAGAAATGCATCAATCACAGCGACCAGGCCGGTCAGCTCCTTCTCGGGGCGCTTCAGGTTCTCAGTGGAGAGCATGTACAGGCTCACCTGCGGAATCGACAGCTCAGTACACCAGGCCAGAAAATCAATAATTCGCTCCGCACCGGCGGCGTGGCCCTCACGGGTGCTCAAGCCGCGCTGAGCCGCCCAGCGGCGGTTACCGTCCACCAGCACTCCAATATGTGCCGGCAGGGATTCGGGGCTCAGCGAGCGCGCCAGAGCCTGCTCATAGATGGTAGGCTCAGTGACAGTGCCGGGGTTGCTGGCGTGGCCGTGCACAGTAATCACGGGCAGGGCGTTGGCGCTCATAGCTCATACCTCATTCGGCTGTCGTGGCAGATAATTCAGCGGGCTCATAACGAAAGAGTCCAAGCTCTTATTCTACGCCGCCGCGCCGTACCTTCGCGGCAATCAGCATCGCGGTTGGGCTGAGAATCGGCTCAAAATTTGTGGCGGCTGGTGGCGGTATCCGGGGTGCGTACAGGGGCTGCACGCATCGCGCGCCTAATAATAGTTGATGCCCTTCACCTACGACTCATATCGTGGGTGAAGGGCATCATTGTAACGCGCGGGGCGCTGCGCCCCAGCCTAGATAACGTAGTAGTCGCTCAGGCCCTCGTCCAGGCTAGATTCGGGCAGCTGAACCTCAGTATGCGAGGCGGCCAGCGTGTAGTCCTCCCAGGGCCAAATGTCCTTCAGCTGTTCACTGGGAACGGCGAAGAACACGCCGTTCGGGTCCACCTGCGAGGCGTGCGCGCGCAAAGCCTGATCGCGCTGCTCAAAGTGCTCGTGAACCAGGATGCGGGTCGTAGTCTCGTGGCGAGGTGCCTCCCCCGAGGAGGCGCGGTGCGCGAGGTTCTCAATCCAGCCGCTCAGCAGGCTCTCACCGTGCGTATCGAGCAGATGCTCGTGCAGGGCGAGGGTGCGTTCGGGGTTGAATGCGCGGTCGTAGTAGAGCTTCAGTGGGGTCCAGGGCTCACCCTCACCCACGTAGGCTTCCGGGTCGCCTGCCTTCTCGAATGCTTCCACGGCAACCTTGTGGGTCATGATGTGGTCGGGGTGCGGGTAACCGCCGATCTCGTCATAGGTGATGATGATGTGGGGGCGGTACTCACGCACCAGACGCACGAGCGGCGCGGCGGCACGGTCCAGGGGCATGGTGCCAAAGCTACCGAAGGGAAGCGGCGACATGGGGTCGCCCTCGGGCAGACCCGAGTCGAAGAAGCCAATCCAGCGGTGCTCAATACCCATAATCTCGCGGGCAGCCGCCATCTCAGCACGGCGCAGACCCGGCAGGTCGCGGTGCGCACGCGGGCTCTTATCGATCTCCTCGTTCAGGATGTCACCGCGCTCGCCGCCGGTCATCGTCGCCACCATGAAGCGGGCGCCACGGGCAATATACGCCGAGGCGGTACCGGCGCCCTTGGAAGACTCGTCGTCCGGGTGGGCGTGCACCGCGAGGATGCGCAGACCGGTGTAGTCCTCCTCCAGGGGTTTGAGGGAGTCCACGGGAGGGTGAGACGGCAGGTTTGCCTTCAGCTGTTCAATGGCTTCGCTCACGGTGGTCTCCTTTAGATGATGCGCCAGGGGGTCGATGATGTGTCTGTGACTCGCGAATACGAGCGCTACACGGCAGAAATTTTACGGTTGTAGCTTCTCGTATGATACCCAAGGATAGCGCCGGTGTACTAGCGCAGATGACGCCGTGTGACATCGTGAAACGTGCCGTCATATCAGCAGATTCACGGGCATGAAACAGGCTGATGCTGGCGGAGTGTTCAGCTACCGGCGTGCGTACCGACGAAGATGCGTTCAGAGGGGAAGATACGACCGGCATAACAGCCGAAAATCCTCCGGTGCTCTAGAATAGGTCTGTTGATTCATTCCGTTACCGGTACCGCCGCGCATTGAACGCGGCACGCGGTAGCGGGTTTATTCGTTTCGCACCGGCAACGCCGGCGCATAAGCAAAGGACACGCATGGCTGAAAACACCGGTGCCTGGCTCACTCAGGACGCCTTCGACCGCCTCACCCAGGAGCTGGAGTACCTCTCCGGCCCGTACCGCCAGGAAATTGTTGACCGCATCGCGCAGGCACGCGATGAGGGTGACCTCCGCGAGAACGGCGGCTACCACGCTGCACGCGACGAGCAGGCTAAGAACGAGGCACGCATCAAGCAGCTCAAGCACCTGCTGGAAACCGCGCACATCGGCGATACTCCCGCTGACGACGGCGTGGTAGAACACGGCATGGTCATCGAAGCTGAGGTTGCCGGCCGCACCCTGAAGTTCCTGCTCGGCTCCCGCGAAATTGAGGACACTCTGCCTGCAGGTAGCGACCTGAAGGTCTTCTCTGAGAAGTCCCCCCTCGGCGCAGCAATTATGGGTGCTAAGCAGGGTGACGAAGTCACCTACACCGCTCCGAACGGTAAGGAACTGAGCGCCAAGATTATCTCCGCAACCCCCTACCAGGGCTAAGAAGTTAGAGCTAAGAGACAGCGCTAGATTTAAAACAAACAGTGCGGGGTGCTGACTATAACGGTCAGCACCCCGCACTGTTTTTTGTCTGCCTGCGTGCGCCTATCTGGTTGCCTCCACCCTTCCGATTCGAGGCAACGCTATAGCTCGTCGGCTAATAAATATATCGGCTTAGTAGACGATGATGGGCTTGAAACCCTCATCCTCCAGGGCAGAAATCACCTGGCGGCAATGCTCCACGCCCTTGGTTTCCATGTCGATGGTAATCGACACATCACCCATGGACAGCGAACCACCCACACGGGTGTGATCCACACCGGTCACGTTCGCATCATTCTCAGAAATAATGCGGGAAATGGTCGCCAGCTCACCCGGACGGTCAGACAGCATCATCTTCACGGTCATGTAGCGGCCAGCCGCAGACAGACCGCGCTGAATCACCTTCAGCATCAGCATCGGGTCAATATTGCCGCCGGAAAGCACGCACACGACGGTACCCAGGTCGCCGTACTCTTCCTTCAGCTTGCCGTTCATCAGCGCAGCCACGGGCACCGAACCGGCAGGCTCCACCACAAGCTTGTTACGTTCCATCAGGAAGATCAGGGCGCGAGCGATATCGTCTTCACTCACGGTCGCCACATCGTCTACCAGCTCCTTGATGATGGAGAAAGGCATCTGACCGGGGCGGCCCACCGCAATACCATCAGCAATGGTGGAAACCTTCTTTAGCGGCACCAGAGCATCCGCAGCCAGCGACAGCGGGTACGCCGCCGCGTGCTCCGCCTGAACACCAATAATCTTGATCTTCTTACCGAGCTTCTGCTCCTTCGCGCGGATAGCAGCGGACAGACCAGCCAGCAGACCGCCGCCGCCAACACCCACAATCACGGTGTCAACGTCCGGAACCTGCTCCAGGATTTCCAGACCGATGGTGCCCTGGCCGGCAATAATGTCTTCATTGTCGAAGGGGTGCACGAACACCGCGCCGGTCTCTTCGGCGTAGCGCTTCGCCTCCGCCAGAGCCTCATCCACGGTCAGGCCGTGCAGCTCAACCTCAGCGCCGTGATCGCGGGTTGCGGTAATCTTAGGCAGTGCCGCACCCAGCGGCATGTAAATGCGAGCCTTAATGCCCAGACGGTCAGCAGCCAGAGCCACACCCTGAGCGTGGTTACCTGCACTCGCCGCCACGACGCCGCGCTTCTTCTCCTCCTCGGAGAGCTTTGCCATGCGCACATACGCGCCGCGCACCTTGAACGAACCGGCGCGTTGCAGGTTCTCACACTTGAAGAACACCTCGGAACCCAGGCGCTGGCTCAGGGCACGCGAATGGGCGACCGGGGTGCGTTCAATAACGCCTTCGAGCAGCTCTGCGGCACGTTCAATGTCGGTGAGGGTCACGGGCAGGGAGTCGAGATCTACGCTCACGGGTTTTCCATTCTGACGGTGCGTTGTCCCGCGGGCGCGGGATGGTGATGTATTGCTCATCCCATTTTAGAGGATGGGTACAGCGAAGGGGGCTACCCGGTCGCAAGTAGCCCCCTGGCGAGACACCGCCGTAGACGGCATCGCGGCCGGCGGTATCGCCGGGACGAGTTAGCGGTGCGTTATCGAGGGTGGCGGGGTGCCCTACGCCAAAACCTCCCGCTCGATGCAGGCCCCTAGTCTTCGGAGGAGTCCGAAGCCTCGGAAGCCTGGTTCTCAGGCTCCTCAGCCTTCTGACGGCTCGGCACCCGGGAGGCCAGATTCTTGACGCTCTCCTGCCGTTCCTGGGCCTTCTCCTCAGCCTGCTCGCGGCGAGCCACCTCGTGCGGGAAGAGGAACTCCTCCTCACGAGGCGCCTCCTTCTCCCAGTCACGATTCGCCAGGTAACGCACCACCGCGTTGACCACAGCCAGAGTCGGCACGGCGAACAGAGCACCCACCGCACCAAAAATCATGGAGCCACCAGCCACCGAGAAAATAACAGCCAGCGGGTGCAGGGAGACAGCCTTACCCATAATGAGCGGCTGCAGAATGTTGGATTCGAGCTGCTGAACCAGCAGAACAATACCGAGCATAATCAGCGCCTGCACCGGGCCCAGAGCAACCAGCGCCAGCAGCACAGCCACAGCACCGGAAATGAGGGCACCAATCACCGGAACGAAGGAGCCGAGGAAGACCAGCACACCCAGCGGGATAGCCAGCGGAACACCCAGAATTGCGGCACCAATACCGATGCCGATAGCGTCAATAGCCGCCACCAGAATCTGAACGCGCACGTACGCACCCAGGGACTTCCAACCCGCGCGACCCGCACCGTTGACTGCGGCACGCGCGTCCTTCGGGAAGAGGCGAGTGACGAACAGCCAGATACGCTCACCCTCCATCAGGAAGAAGACCAGGGTAAACAGGGTCAGCAGGGTGCCGGTTGCAACCTCAGCCGCAGTCGAACCCACCTGAGACACACCGTGCAGCACGGAGCTGGGGTTATTGGTTACAGCGCTCTCCATCTGTTCCAGCAGCTGGTTCAGCTGGTCTGCACCGAACTCGTAGCCGAGGTTCTTCAGCCAACCAATCAGCTGCTGGTAGCCCTGCATCGCCTTATCCGCCATGGACACAAAACCGCGCAGAATCTGCTGACCGGTCAGCGAAATAATACCGGCGAGCACCAGAATCATACCGATTTCGGCAATAGCCGCCGCGCCACCGGCACGAACGCCCTTCTTACGCAGAAGCATCACGGCGGGGCTCAGCAGAGCCGCCAGCAGCAGAGCCACCAGAAGAGAAATAACCAGCAGGGAGACGTGCCCCAGGCCCTTCCAAAGGATCCAACCGGCACCGGCAATCATAATGATGCGCCACGCCCAAGCACCAGCAACTTCCATAGCAAAAGGCACCCGGTAGCCGCGCTCCTCCTCGGCTACATGCTCTTCTGCAACAGGTGTAATTTTCACGGTGTCTCCAAATCGTTATCGGTGTCGCGCCCGCGCGGGGCAGCTTCGGCTGCCCCAGCGGAGGCGGTATGTGGTGATGTTGTTGCGCCCCTCCCCTGCGCCTCGATACATCGGGGAAGTAAAGCGGCAAAGGCGGCGGCACCATCACGGTACCGCCGCCTCAAAGTGAGCTTTAGTCGTTTCTAAAGATGCTTGCCAGGTACATGAGAACACGCAGGATCTCAACATACAGCCAGACCAGAGAAGCGGTCAGGCCGAAAGCAAGGCGCCAAGACTCACGCTCGGGCAGGCCAGCCTCCACAGCCTCGGAGGTGGTGGTGAAGTCCAGCAGCAGCGAGTAGGTTGCCAGCGCAACAGCGAACAGACCAACCACCAGGCCCAGCGGAATACCACCAATAGAGAAGCTGTTCAGCGAGGAACCGAAGATACCCGCGGTCAGCATGGACACCAGGCCGTAACCCAGGTAGCTGAGCGCACCAATCATGAAAATCTTATTCAGCTTGGGGGTGGTGCGAATCTTGCCGTTGGCGAAGAGAGCCAGGGTCACACCCGCAACCACGAGGGTTGCCAGAACCGCCTGAACTGCCACGCCGGGGTAGCGCATATCCACAACAGCGGACAGACCACCGAGTAGCAGACCTTCCATGAGCGCGTAGGTCATGACCAGAATCGGGGAAACCTTCTTCTTGAAGGAGTTCACCAGACCCAGGACCAGACCGCCAACCATGCCCAGGAGCAGCAGCACCGGTGCATTCCATGCAACAGCGGCACCGACAGCGACCAGGCCCAGGTTGATACCGGTCTTAACCAAGACATCGTTCATGGTCAGGCGCTCACCGGCGGGGATGGGCTCCGAGTAGGTGGGGGCTGCTACGCCGTAGTCAGCCTCACCGTACGGCTGGCCGTACTGTGCCTGCTGACCGTACTGGGGCTGACCATACTGCTGGCCATAGGGCTGCTGGCCGTAGGTGTTCTGGCCGTAGCCCTGCTGATCATACTGCTGACCGTACTGGCCATAGGTCTGCTGCTGACCGTACTGTGCCTGCTGACCGTACTGCGCCTGCTGGCTGGTCTGCTGCGGCTGCGCACCAAAACGACCGAAACGAGAGTCACCCTGAGTGACATTCTTCGTCATTGAATTCAGAAGCGGGTTTCCCGCCATCTTTCTCTCCTTAAACGGGTACAAAACTAATTCTGTTAATTATATCGGATAGATTCTGTGCTCACGGGCGCTGTTCGTTACCAGCATGGGCTTCTAGCGACCTTGCCAGAATATTTCAGGGCGGTGTTTACCTGAGGTTCACCCAGGCCCGCGCCGCCCCGCATGCAAAGGCTTCTGCGCGTCTCTTTGTGAAGCGTCTAGTGCGAAGCTTCCAAACGGTCCAGGAGCTGTTCCAGATACTCCAGAACTGCCTGTTCCTCGTTCGAGCCAATCACCTCATCAGCAGCATTTCGCACAACCTCCGGGGCATTAGACATGGCAACACCCCAGCCCGCGTAGCGGAGCATTTCCATGTCGTTCTCACCGTCACCGAAGGCAAGAATGCCCGCCGGATCAGCATCCAGACGCTCGCACAGGTCCTCCAGACCGGTCGCCTTATTGACACCGGTACGCACCAGATCAATGGCACCGAAGCCGCTAACCATCGGAGTGACGGTCTGCGGAAGAACCTCACGCAGGTAAACGCTCAACTGCTGCGTCTGCTTAGGCGGAGTCAACAGCGGGAACTTAATGGGTGCACCCTCAAAATCCCCAATAGAGTCAACCATGACCGAGCCGGGGAAGAAGAACGCCGCAAAGTCCTCCAACGTGAGGGTTTCGGGAAGCTCCTGACCGGTGTCTTCAAAATAGCCGCGAATCATGTGCACAATCTGGTCGCAACGGTCCTTGGGCAGGTAGATACCTTCGGTGGTGCAAACCAGCAGACCGATCTGATCCAATCCCTGCACTACCTCAATAATGCGCGGCACGTCCTCTTCTTCAAAGGGATGCACGGCAAGCTTGCCATTCTCATCAGCAAGGTATGCACCGTTTTCAGCGATATAGATAAGACCTCGTCCTTCAAAGCCACGCATATAGTCCTGCAGCTTGGCGTAGGTGTTTCCGCTCGCCACAACAAAGTGAATTCCCTGCGCCTGCAGGCGGGATAGGATGCGCGAGAAACGTTCGGTGTCGAAAGTTTTGGAGTCGGTGAGGAAGGTGCCGTCCATATCGACAGCAATGATGGAGGGTATAGTCTGCATGCTGTGCCTTTCTGACTCTGCTGCCCCATTCAGGCTGGGGTGCATCTGTGGCTGCGTCTCTTCTAGGGTCTCACGTTTTTGAGCTCCGGAAGACGGTATGCGGGCGTTTTTGAGAGTGGAGCCCACGGGTACCATCGCTTCCTTCGAGCAGGTGGGCATCCCCATGGCAACCGAACTGGTCGGGGGCATCGTCTTTTACCCCCCCCCAAAAAAAACCCAGACATGTAAACCTTCAAACACGCGAGCGGCGACTCCTCCCCTACGGGAAGAGCCGCCGCCTATCTATACCGCGCATCTACGCGTGTCTATGCAGTGCCCCCACTGGGACTCGAACCCAGAACACAAGGATTTTAAGTCCTCTGTCTCTGCCAATTGGACTATGAGGGCGTATCCCGAACAGTCCGGGACACAAATATTTATTATTCCACGAAAACGCACCCGAATCTAAGCAGAGACACATTTCAAACAGTTCCCCGCACCCCACCGCAGCAAGCATCACGCAAAAGCGCTGGTGGGGAGCTAAGCTAGACAGCTCGCAAGCATCCAGGCGCAAAATAGGCGGTGCGGAAGACCAAAGTCTTCCGCACCGCCCATTGCTTTTATCTCAAATGCGCTATCCCAGGGGCGTACCCCTAAGTCAGGCTATTTTAGAGCTTTGCCTTCTGGCGTGCCGGTGCAGTACCGGTTGCTTCCTGGAATGCCAGGCGCGGGGAACGCTGGTGGCGAATCGAGGAGGTGTCGCGACCGAAGATCTGGTTCAGAGCCCAGGTGGTCATAACGCGAACGGTACGCTCGGTGGTGGGGATTGCAGAGCCGTGGTAGCCGCGGTGCATGATCCATGCCAGCGGGCCGCCAATGGTCTTGCCCTTGAAGTTTGCAACGCCCTTCCACAGGCCCAGACCTGCCACAACACCAATGGTCTCGTGGTAGTAGTCGGTCAGGGGCTCGCCGCGGCGAGCAGCCAGCAGGTTCTTAGCCAGAACAACAGCCTGGCGGGAAGCGTGCTGAGCGTTGGGAACGCAGAAGCCGCCCACGCCGCCACCGGAGAGATCCGGAACAGCTGCGTTGTCGCCTGCAGCCCAAGCACCCTCAACCACGCCGTCGTCGCCGGTGACGCGCAGGTCTGCGCTCACGCGAACGCGGCCACGCTCGTCAATCGGGAAGTCGGTGTTCTTCAGCATCGGGGATGCTGCCACGCCTGCGGTCCAGATCAGGGTGTCGGTCTTGATCTCGCCTGCGGGGGACTTGTCAGCCATGTTAATCAGCTGCAGGTTACCGTCGGTTGCGTCGGAGAGGGAGGTGTTCAGCAGGATTTCGATGCCGCGCGCACGCAGCTCTGCAACGACCTTCTCTGCACGGTCTGCGGGAACCTCGGGCATGATGCGCGGTGCAGCCTCAATCATGACGAAGTGCAGGTCAGAAACGGAAAGACGCTCGTTGCGCTCAACAGCAACGCGTGCCATGTCTTCGAGCTCGGAGATGGTCTCAACACCAGCGAAGCCACCACCAACAACAACGAAGGTCAGGGCGCGGCGGCGTGCCTCAGCGTCGGACAGCATGGATGCAACCTCGATGCGGTCCAGAACCCAGTTACGAACGGAGACTGCCTCTTCAATGGTCTTCAGACCGATAGCGACCTCTGCCAGACCCGGAATCGGGAACGCGCGGGTCACAGCGCCTGCGCCGAGAACAATCTCGTCGTACTTCAGCTCGAAGGGCTCACCGTTGTCGGTGGGCTCAACAACAGCGGTGCGGTTTGCGTGGTCGATGGAGACAACGCGGCCGGGGATCAGCTCGGTGTCGCGCAGGTGCTGGCGCAGCGGCACAGTTGCGTTACGGCCTTCCATGGAACCTGCTGCAACCTCGGGGAGGAAGGGCTGGTAAGTCATGTAGGGGTTCGGCTCAACGATGGTGACGACGCCACCGGTCTCCTTGATAGCCTTCTGAATCTTCTTAGCAACGGTGAAGCCGACGTAGCCGCCACCGACGATCAGGACGCGAGGACGGTCCTGTGCCACCTTAGTGAATGCCATTTTGTTACTTCCTAGTCTTTAGGTACCGAGGTTCGGTAGCCCCGGTAGGTTGATATGTGCAACTTTCGGCTCGTTCCGAAAGCTCCCCTGACGAACAAAGCGGCTCGCTCTGGAAGTCCTTGCGCAACGCGAAGTGGCTAGCAGCACGAGCCTGTCTATCACATACCTGTTGTCTTTTATTTTACGCCTTTGTTTAGGTGATTTCGCACTTATGGCCCCTTTGAGCTGACCCTAAGTTAAAAGTTTTGAAGATATGAACAGGGTTCATCTCGTGATGTGGATTACGGTCTAAATCACTCTTTCCGTTTTTTGCGCGGTATGTTCGATATTTTCGTTTATTGGGGTGTTCCCCCGTCGAAAGCCAGCCCCCGCATCACAAAGCCCGGGACTAACTCAAAAGTCAGCCCCGGGCGAACAGAAAAACGCAATCAAACGATGCTAACGAGAGGTCCGGCGAGCGCCCCGACGTGAACCCTGATGAGAACCCGGATGATGCGCCGCCGCACGAGCCATCCGCGCAGCCTCACCCGCACTTACATGCAGCCTGTGCAAACGATGCACCGAACCAGCCGTAATAATCGTCAGCCACAGCGTCAAAGCCGCCAAAATCACCGGCGGCAACCAGCCACGATCCTCCGGAGGGCGACGCGCATCCGGCGCAGCCGCCTTCACAATGCTCTCACCCTCCTCATGGACCGGCGCAGCATCGCTAGGAGTCGGATCGCTCACCTGCTGCTTACGGTGCACAGCAATCCACTCAGAAATCGAACCCAACGGATTAGCCGTCACCGTAGGCGCCGCCAAAGCCATCGCATCCTGCGGATTGAAAATACCGTAACCATACAAAGGGTCACGGCCCGTCGCACCAGCATCATCAGCCGAAGCAATCAAACGCTGAGCCAGCTGAGCCGCAGACTCCTTCGGATACTTCTGCTTCAACAACGCCGCAACACCCGTCACCAGCGGGGCAGCAGCCGAAGAACCAGACCAAATCATGTACCCGTTACCCGGAGCAGCCGCAATCATATCCGTACTCGGAGCAACCACAGCAATCGAAATGCCCTGAGTCGACGACCCTTCAGCAACAGCCTTCTTCCGGTCAATACCGCCCACGGTCAGCACGCCAGGAATCGTCGCCGGAGCACCAACCTGCGTCAAGCCGCTACCGCGGTTACCCGCAGCCGCAACAATCAGCACGCCCTTCTGCTCAGCGTAGGCAAACGCCTCATCCCAGCTCTGCGGCCAGCTCGTCTTATTCGAGCCAATGGACATGTTAATAATCTGAGCCCCATTATCGACCGCGTAACGCACCGCCGCCGGGATCTGCTCATCAATGCTCTTACCGCCGGTCGTACCCATATTCAGCGAAATCGGCAGAATCTTCGCATCGGGAGCTACACCAATCACACCGGTCGGCTTACCCGGCTGACCTGCAATTGCAGAATAGCCCCGCGTATCGTGACCGTGACCGGCGATCAGAGAAGCGACCTCCGTGCCGTGCATCGGCTCAGCGCCCAGGCCCTTCCAGCCGTCCTCGCTACCAACACCCGAGGCGTCATAACCGCGCAGAACATTACCCTCAAGATCCGGGTGGGTACCGTCCACGCCCGTATCAATCACAGCAACCGTCACGCCCTTACCCGTAGCCTGCGACCACAAGGACGTAATGCCGTACTCCTTCAGCCAGTACTCACGCTGACGGACATCATCACCATTCGTGGTTGACGCGCCCTGACTCGGAGTCGCAGAAGTCTTTGGCACCGCAGTACCCGACGGCGAAGGAGTCGCCGTCACCTCCCTCTTAGGGCTCGGCGACGCAGAAGCAGAAGGCGTCGGGTCAGTCGCCCAAGCGGCAGGCGCCAGCGGAGTCCACAACGGCAGAAGAGTCAACGCGGCACTAGCGCCCAAAGCTGCAACCTTAGGGATGCGGCGAGTAGCGCCTCGGTCAGAACCAACCGAAGCGCGCACACCAAATACACGAGACGCACAGGCGAAAGACGGCGCAACAGACCAGCCGGGCAGGGGCATACCTCGCCGACGCTCAGAATGGAACATTAAAACTCCTCAAGCTGAGCCGCGCCGCGAACCACCATCGGTTCACGGCGCGAGCGCTCAAGCCTACAGCTGGGACAGAGCGATACCGTCCAGAATGTCGTGCTCGCTGACGGTCACCGAATCCACGGCACCATCAGTCATCTCATTCAGACGGGTCAGGATGCGAGCGTAAATCGTCGCGCCGGCACCAATCACATCCACCCGGCCGGGGTGCATGTAGCCGAGCTCCTCACGCTCGGCTCGGCTCAGCGAAGCCAACCAGCGGGCGGTCTTCTGAACGGTCTCTACGGAGAAGCTTTGAGCGTTAATAGCCTCAGAATCGTAGCGGTCCAGACCCAGCGCAGCGGCAGCCACAGTGGTCGCGGTGCCAGCCACAGCCACCACACGGCGTGCATCCTGCAGGGGCACAGTCTTACGAGCCACCTCGAGAGCCTCGTCAGTATCAGCCTCAACACGGGCAATCTGCGAGTCAGTCGACGGGGCGCTCATCATGTGACGCTCAGTCAGACGCACACAACCAATATTGACGCTGCGGGAAGCCTTCACACCCGACTCGTCACCGAGCACGAACTCAGTCGAACCGCCACCCAGGTCGAACACCAGGGTATCGCCATCACCGTAACCGACAGCGCGCACCGCACCAGCAAAGGACAGAGCAGCTTCCTCATCACCGCTGATAACCTCGGGCTCAATACCCAAAATCTCGCGGATACCGTCCACAAACACCTGACGGTTACCCGCATCGCGAGTCGCACTGGTCGCCACAAAACGTACCGAATCAGCGCCGTGCTCCTTCAGCAACTGCGCGTACTCACGAGCCGCAGCGAAAGTACGGTCCAGCGCCTCCTGCGCCAGCCAGCCGGTCGCGTCCACACCCTGACCCAGACGCACAATGCGCATCTCACGCACAACGTCCTTCAGGACGGTCTTCTCGACCCCGTCCACCACCTCAGTAGTGGAATCAGCAATCAGCAGGCGAATAGAGTTCGTACCGCAGTCAATCGCTCCAACGCGCACGGTGGGTTCCTTTCAGGTCTTCAATACCAATCAGTGCCAAAAGGCAACGCGAGCGCCGTAGGCGAAAAATTTTCGCTTTTCGGCGCTCTTTCTTCTATCTATTATGCGCCCGCACCGTCCTTCAAGACGATGCGGGCGCACCAGAATCAATATTTAGGCTTCTTCACGCCACGCGGGGTCGCAGGAGCAGACCTCGGGGGTCCACCACTCGGCGATAGCGTCCAGGCCGCGGTCACCCATCGGGTTCACGCCGCGACCCACCGACAGAGTGTGGCCGATAACAGCGTGCAGGCACTTCACGCGGGTCGGCATACCGCCGGCAGAGATACCGTCAATCTCCGGGACCTCTTCGGTGCCGCTGATCAGGCGGATGCGCTCACGCTCAGCCAGGTAGTTCTCGTGTGCGGCAGCGTACTGTGCCGCCAAGTCGGCGTCCTCAGCCAGCGAGTCGGTCATCTCGTACATCAGGCCGCCCGCCTCCAGACGGGAAGCCGCAGCGGTAATCACCGGATGCGCCAGGTAGAACACGGTCGGGAAGGGGGTGCCGTTGCTCAGGCGCGGCGCGGTCGCAGCCACAAGCGGGTTACCGCACACGCAGCGTGCCGGAATCTCAACCACGTCGCGGACCTTACGGCCCAGCTGCGCGGAGAGAACGCGGATGTCCTGCTCGGTGGGGGTCAGGGTTTCAACAGTTACGCCGAAGCCGCCGGGGGTGCGTGCCTTCAGCTCTTCAATGGTGTTTTCGGTGCTCATAATCCTAAGTTCCTGGAACGAGGGGTCACCTCGTCCGCTTGTGCCGGGTGCTTGCCAAGGCAGGGTTCCTGCCGGTGGCTGGGGCTAGTTCTTCTCGAGAGAATTCCAAACCTTCGTGGTCCAGGCTTCCTCGGGGGCGTTCTTCGCGTTCGCAGAAGTACCGTCCGCCTTCGTGGAGTCCTCGGTAATGCCGGTGACCACGTAGGGGGTGTCGCCGGGGTTCACATAGTAGAGGCGGCTACGTGCCTGCTGACGAACGTAGTTGTCGTCGTTCCACCAGGTCTGCTCCGCCTTCAGCTGGGCGTTCTCCTGTTGCAGCTGGGAAATGTGCGTGTTGATCTGCTTGATTTCCCGGTCCTGGTCAATGTAGGTGACCACCGGGTATGCGGTACCGAGCGCAATCACGCCCACCACAACAGCGGTCAGGAAGCTACGACCGGAGAACATATGAGCCGCCACGGGGGCATCGTATCCGCCTTCTTCACTGCCCTGCTGGGCTGCGGCGCGGCGGCGGGCACGCTCCTCACGGCGAGCCTGCGCCTGACGTTCACGCTCGGGGTGGCGCTGGTTCAAGCCCACGCCGAAGAAAAGGGCACTAGCCTTTTTCATCAGGGAGGTGCGGGCTTCCTTAGCGGCGCCACGCGGCGCATCGGAGGCGGTAGCGCCCTGAGCGGGTGCAGTGGAACTCGTAGAGTGCGACCGGGTCTGCTGGTTTGCTCGCTGGCTCATTGCTCTATCCCTCGTTCCGTTCTGTGCCGCTAAACGCTTCCTTCATATTCTACCGGGTTCGGAGGGCTTCCCCAGCTCTATGTTGCAAGCGATACATTCTACCCTGCCACGGCATACCTGAGCTGATAGATCGCGCACAGAGAAGGAGGCGGTGCCACTCCCCTACGGGGTAGCACCGCCTCCTTGACGTCTAACCGCTCACGCGGTCGGATGCTTCAGTAACTTATGCCTTGAAGCGGGGGAATGCGGACTTGCCAGCGTAAACAGCTGCGTCGCCCAGCTCCTCCTCAATGCGCAGCAGCTGGTTGTACTTAGCAACGCGCTCGGAACGTGCGGGAGCACCGGTCTTGATCTGGCCAGCGTTGGTTGCAACAGCCAGGTCAGCGATGGTGACGTCCTCGGTCTCACCGGAACGGTGAGAAACCATGCAACGGTACTCGTGGCGCTGTGCCAGCTCCATTGCATCCAGGGTCTCGGTCAGCGAACCGATCTGGTTCACCTTCACGAGCAGAGCGTTAGCTGCGCCCTCTTCGATACCGCGAGCCAGACGCTCGGGGTTGGTCACGAACAGGTCGTCACCGACAATCTGGACCTTGTCGCCGATCTGCTCGGTCAGGGTCTTGTAGCCCTCCCAGTCGTTCTCATCCAGGGGATCCTCGATGGAAACCAGGGGGTACTTTGCAACGAGGTCAGCGTAGTATGCGCTCATCTCAGCTGCGGACTTCTTCTGGCCCTCGAACTCGTATGCACCGTCGTTGTAGAACTCGGAGGATGCAACGTCCAGTGCCAGTGCAACCTGCTCGCCCGGCTTGTAGCCAGCCTTCTCGATTGCCTCAACGATCAGGTCCAGTGCAGCTGCGTTGGACTCCAGGTTGGGTGCGAAACCACCCTCGTCGCCCAGGCCGGTTGCCAGGCCGCGGTCGTGCAGCACGGACTTCAGGGAGTGGTAAACCTCAACACCTGCGCGCAGAGCGTCAGAGTAGTTGTCGAAGCCGATGGGAGCAATCATGAACTCCTGGATGTCAACGTTGGAGTCTGCGTGAGAACCACCGTTGAGGATGTTCATCATGGGGACGGGCAGAACGTGAGCGTTCGGGCCGCCGAGGTACTTGTACAGGGGCAGGTCAGCGGACTCAGCAGCAGCCTTAGCAACAGCCAGGGAGACACCCAGGATTGCGTTTGCGCCCAGCTTGCCCTTGTTGTTAGTTGCATCCAGAGCAATCATGGCTGCGTCAACAGCGCGCTGGTCGGAAGCCTCAATGCCGATGACCTCTTCAGCGATTTCTTCGATAACAGACTTCACTGCGCCCAGAACGCCCTTGCCCAGGTATACGGACTTGTCGCCGTCGCGGCGCTCAACAGCTTCCCACTCACCGGTGGATGCGCCCGAGGGCACAGCTGCGCGTGCGAAAGCACCGTCTTCGAGCAGAACCTCAACCTCAACGGTCGGGTTGCCACGGGAATCCAGGATCTGGCGTGCGTGAACTGCGGTAATAACAGCCATGAATTGTTCTCCTTATGAGATGTCAAGGATGTGAACGGCTCACCCGGTAGTGGACAAGTCGCGTCCCCTAAATTCTAGCAAAACTCCCACACAAACACACTAGTTGCCACCGCTTTTTTATTGCCTTAATGAAGGTCTCAATAACCCTTAGTCAGGCGCTACAAAGCGGAACAAGACCCACACTCCCCCACATTGTGAGGGTGTGGGTACTCCCCCAAAGCACAACATGAGCCCAAATGCCGGGGTATGTGCCACGAGCATCCTCACGGTTGCCCAACACAACCCCAAACAAACAGAAGGCGCTTTGAAACCTTTCATTCCCTCAGAGAACAGATTTCAAAGCGTCTCACAGAAGAACTCAACCAGCGTTTCTAATAGCTCGGCTCATCATGCGTATGCTGAGCAATATAGCGACGAGTGTACGAACGCAGGGCACGCTCCGGATCCAAACCATTACGCTGTGCGCGGCTCACCAACGCAAAGAGCAGCTCGCCGAATTCCTCTTCAGTGTGCATATAGCGCAGGTCGTCCTCCATGCTCGTGGGCTCCGGCGGCAGAATAATACCCGCCTTACGTGCCTTCACAGCAGTCTTCTCAGCCATAGCGAGCGCCGGCAGATGCGGTGGAATACCATCCAGCGCGCCACGGTCGCTCTTCTCCTTCTTCTTCAACGCATCCCACGCCGCCTGCTGCTCAGCCGCGGTGCGAGGCGCCTCCGAAGAGCCCTCAGACTCAGCCGCAAACACATCGGGGTGGCGCGAACGAAGCTTCTGCACAAGGCCCTCAACCACCTGCACGATGTCGAAGCCCTGCGGGTTTGCCGCAGCAATATCAGAGTGGAACACCACCTGTAGCAGCACGTCGCCCAGCTCCTCACGCAGCAGCGGCATATTCGGCTCGCCGCCGGTTTCTACCGCCTCGACAACCTCGTAGGCTTCCTCCACCAGGTAGCGGATTAGGGAGGCGTGAGTCTGCTCAGCATCCCACGGGCAACCGCCCGGTGCGCGCAGCAGCGCCATGGTTTCCACCAGGGTGCCGAAGGCTTCAGCCGCGCGGGCGGCAGTGTCCTGAACGTTCTGCGCCGCAGAAGCCTCAGGAGTATTAGAGGTATCAGTCATAACAATCTTCCTCATCGAAAAAATGACAAACATAGCGCGCCGCGCCGACCCCCACACGGGGAGCCGGCGCGGCACACCTTACAAGGTTTTAGAGGTTCCAGTGCGAAAGCGCGCTCGTCATATGAGCCGGGATCTTCGAACCCAAACGCGGGAACATACGCAGCTCCTCAACGTAACGCTCAGCATCCAACGGACGCGGGTAGGTGACAAACGCCTGCTCATTCGCATAATCGAATGCCGCCTGAACCGGCACGCCCGGGGTGAAGGTCAGGCTCATAGCCAGCGGCGAGCCCTCGCCCTCGCTGTACGAGTCGGTCTTCAGCGCCGGAATGTCCAGCAGGGTTTCGGGAATCAGCTCGAAGGTACGGACCTGCTCCCAGAAGCCGTTGCGGCGCACGTGGGTCAGGGCGTCGTAGTAGGAACCGAGGGCGCGTACACGAATCAGCACGGTAGTGGCGTCCTTTGCGGTGCCGTTCTCGCCGAAGAGGTGCTCGACGACCGGCGCCAGACGCTGAGCGACCTGAGCCTCGGTCAGAACCAGGTTACCGGCTGCCAGCTGAGTCTCCGAGGGAACCAGCGGGCTCTGCACCGCGGCGGAGGGGGTGTCCGGCTCAGCCACGATGGTGGGCAGCTGGTTGAGCTCGCTCAGCGCGGATGCCGAGATGCTGGAGGAGATACCTGCCGGGGTGCTCTCCGGCAGGGCAACCGGGGTGGTCGCCGCAGCGGGTGCCGCCTCTGCTACAGGTGCTGCCGGTGCAGTCTGAGCGGTAGCCTCGGAGGCGGGCGCAAGCGCTACGGGAGCCTCAGCAATCTTAGCTGCGGGGGTCACCTCAACGATCTTGAGCTCAGCGACCTTCTCAGCGGGCTCTTCCTGAACGCCGGTAGCCTTCGCAGCGGCACCGGCGGTGCCCACTGCGGCAGCTGCGGCAAGAGCACCAGCCAGGCCGGGTGCCACAGATGCGCTCTCAGCGGCAGGCTCAACGTCTACGAGGGCAGGTTCCTCGGCGGGCGCTTCAGCGGAAGCGGCGGAGGTTTCCTTCTCGGGCAGCAGTTCAGAGTCGTCCAAGAACGCGGGCAGGGCGGGTTCTTCGGAGCTCTCTGCGACCGGCTCTTCTGCAGCTTCTTCAACGGGCTGGGTGCGGTCCAGGGTGAAGGACTCTGCGACCACGGGAGCGGCAGCCTTCTGCTCCTCGACAGCCGAAACTTCCTCAGCAGGTGCTTCCTCAGCGTCCAGCTTCTTCTGAGCGTTGGCAACGATGGCTGCCAGGGCGGCTTCCATATCTTCGCCGGGCTCATCAGAGTCCTCGGCGGATACCTCGGTTGCCTCAGCGGCAGACTCTTCAGCCTGCTCAGTCTCGGGCTCTACGGTAGCCGCACCGAAGACCGGGTCGTTCTCGTAATCGTGCTCGAACTCAGCCTCAACCGGCGCAAACTCAGTCTGGTCAGACTGGACAGGCTCGTCGGAAGCTTCAACAGCTTCCTCTACGTCTTCCTTCTCCTGCGCAGAAGCAGCAGAACCAGCCACTGCAGTACCAGCAGCGGCAAGACCTGCAGCAGTCAGCAGACCCGCGGAGGCGCCCTCTTCAGCAGTCTCAACGACAGGATCTTCAGAAGCTACGGCAGCTGCCTCAGCCTCGTTCGCAGCCTGCTTCTCAGCGAGTTCAGCCTCAAGCTCACGCTCAATAGCCTCACGTTCAGCCTCAATCGGGTCAACACTCTGAACAGCAGCTTCCTGAGACTCATCCTGCGAGGTAGCCTCAGCGGCCTCAGCGGTCGCAACGGGCTTAGCCTCAACAGCGACACCTTCCAGCAGGAAGCTCTCGCTAATAGTCTGACCATCCACAGCACCCAGGTACGATGCGTGAACCTCCAGACCGTCACCCAGGCGCGGCTTCAAAGAGACAGCCGCACGGTTCCAGGTTGCGCCGGCCTGCTGAGCCTCGGTGTACAGTGCCGCCACGGGTGCGAACCAGTCAATGCCGGGCACCACAATGCCGGTTTCGACCTCGCGACCGCGGTGCAGCAGACGGTAGTGCATATCCTCATCCACCTGGCGCAGTTCCAGGCTCATGGTGCCCGAACCGCGGGTGCGCATGAGCTCCGCCAGGCCATAGAGGGCACGCTGCTTGGGGAGAGCGGGCAGGGTTGCCGCACCCTCTGCGGGCTCGCTCAGGATGATGGACTCGGCAACCAGCTCTGCCTCGTCTTCGCTGAGCTTCTGCTCAGCTTCCTTCAACTCTGCAGCGGGCTCCTGAGCGGACTCTTCACGAGCGGAAGCCTCCTGCTTCTCGGCTTCCTTCTTATCGATGGCCTCTGCGGTCAGAGCGACCCCCTGAGAGGTACCCTTTTCTGCCTTCTCCTCAGCCTTATCAGCCTTTGCGGCGGAGGCAACAGCAGCGGCAGCAGCCACGGGTGCAGCAACAGCGGCAAGAGCAGGAGCTACAGAGGAGCTCTCGACGGGCTCGTCGTCCTCAGAACCGGAGCCTTCAGCCGCGGAGTCCTCAATCTTGGTAGCAGGCTCTTCCGTAGCGGTTTCTTCCGCGGTGCTGTCCTCAACAGCGCTTTCTTCAACAGCGGAAGTGTCAAAGATCAGCTCTGCGGTGTTCTCTTCTTCAGCGTCGAAGTCCTCAGCCTCGAGCGATTCAGAGACGGACGCTTCGTGCTTCTCCTCAACGGATACAGCGGAGAGCAACTCGGTCTCATCAGAGACCGCGTCTTCTTCCTCAGTAAGTTCAGATGCCAGCAGTTCAGGTGCCTCAACGACAGCCTCAATCGGCTCTTCCTCACCAGCGGCAACAGGCTCTGCAGCCTCTTCTACGCCTGCGGTAAGGTCAATGGTCTCCTCGGATTCGAAGTCTTCAGTAGCATCAGCAACAGGTGCGGGTGCCTCAGAGGCCTCAGCGTCTTCGACAGATTCAGCAGCTTCAGTGGACTCGGGTGCCTCAGCGGACTCTGCTTCCTCAGCAACTACCTCATCAGCGGGAGCTTCTTCAGCGATTACCTCATCGGAGGCGACCTCGCCGAAAGTCTCCTCTTCGCTATCGAGGGTGATGCCCAGGCGAGCAGCGTAGGCTGCCGCCAGGTCGTCCAGGCCGGCGTTCTGTGCCTCGGTGACAGCGGCGCGGGTGCGGGCAGTCTTCAGGTCTTCTGCGGTCAGGGAGTCTTCAGCACCTGCAGATACGTCCTCAGCGGCAGATGCAGAATGAGCGTTCTCAGACTTGTTCTCAGTAGCTTCTACAACAGCGTCGGCAACCTCAAGCTCTTCGCCACCCTCTGCCTCGTCTGCAGCCGCTTCAGCGACCTCAGCGGCAGTATCTTCGACATTCTGGGCACGCAGAGCACGCAGGTGCTCTTCAAACTGGGAACGTGCATCCGCTGCGACGTCCTTAGGCTCCTGCGCCTCGATAGATGCGTCCTCAGCTTCGGACTCTTCATCATCGCGCAGGAACGCGGGGGTAGCGGGCTGAGCAGCCTCAGCAACCGGGGCGACTTCTTCTTTAACGTCCTGGTCCTCAGTATTCTGCTCGACCTCAACAGGCTCCTCAGATTCCTGCGGGAAAGCACCAAGCGCAGCCAGCAGGCTACGACGCTCCTGCTCCTCCGCCTGTTCCTCGGTCAGCTCCTCAGCAGCGGAAGATTCTTCAACCTTCTCATCGCCGTGCAGGAGGGCACGCTTGAGATCCTCAACAGCGCGGTGCTCTTCATTCTGCTCTTCGTCGTGGTTCTGGTGGCGTGCGCTTTCAGACTTCACGAAGCGGCGCAGGGAGTCCTCCCACTGCTGCTGTTCCATAATCTTTTCGCTCAGTCGCGCGCTCTTAGGAGCGTCTTCGCTTGCCTGTTCTTTCTGAGCCTTAGCGGTTTCGGCGCTCTGTTCTTCGCGCGACTGTTCATCCAACTTCTTCTTGCCGATTCCAAAGAAGCTCATTGGGTGTCCTCCTCCGGCGTGCGCCGTGTGATGGTGCGCCATCTCCTTCAACCCCCGCAGGTGTGTGGGCACGGAGTCGGGAACATGACGCAGATGTCCTCATAATCCTTTTAATTCTATCGTGTGCATAGAGTTTCACCCCGCTACTCGGTGAGAGGTAACGGGGTGAAACTTGTACAGTTTTCAAGGCTTGATGCGGCTATATAGTCGTACTTTCAAGCCTGACTTATAAGCTTTCGAGAAGCTCTTTAGCGTGCCTCATCGCGGATGGGGTTCGCCGCCTTCGCAGCCTTCGCCAGCTCAAAACGGACGGCGCGCAGGGCAGTTGCCGCCATGACGCGCACACCAATGCCGATTGCCTGCTCGCTCGGGGCGTAATCGCCCTGGTGCAGATCGTAGGTGGGGTCGCCGGGGGCACGGGTGCCCAGGCGGAACATGGAGCCGGGAACTTCCTGCAGCATCCACGCGAAGTCTTCGCCGCCCATGGACTGCTCAACCAGCACAATGGAGTCTTCGTCCAGTTCGGCGCGAGCCGCGTTCTCCAGCATGGTGGTTTCCAGGTCGGTGTTCACGACCGGGGGCACTCCGCGGATGTGCTCCACACGCGCGGTCACGCCGAAGGGTACGGCAACCTGCTCGATGACTTCATCCAGCATGTTGCCTGCCTGACGCCAAACCTCAACATCCAGGCAACGCATGGTGCCCGCCAGGTAGCCCTCGGCGGGAATAGCGTTGGGAGCAACACCAGCACTGACCTGGCCCCAGGCGACCAGCACGCCCGAACGCACGTCGGTACGGCGGGTCAAGACTGCGGGAACCTGCACAGCAATCTGGCTCATGGCGTAGATGAGGTCCTCGGTCAGGTGCGGGCGGGAAGTATGGCCGCCGTGACCGCTCAGATGAATCTTGATGGTGTCAGATGCGCTGGTAATCGCGCCGATGCGGGTACCAATCTGACCCAGGTCCACCTTCGGGTCGCAGTGCAGGGCAAAAGCACGCGGAATGTCCTTGAGCAGACCCTGAGCAATCATCTGCACGGCACCGCCGGGAAGCTGCTCCTCAGCGGGCTGGAAGAGAATGCGGACGCTACGGCCCAGCGGGGTCTTCTCGTTCAGCTCGTGCAGTGCCAGCGCCACACCGAGCATAACGGTCTGGTGAATATCGTGACCGCAGGCGTGCATCACGCCGGGGACGGTGGAAGCGTAGGGCAGACCGGTCTGCTCAACAATGGGCAGAGCATCAATATCGGCGCGCAGAGCCACGGCAAAGGGACCGCTTCCGATATCGACGTAGCAGCCGGTGCCTTCGCAAGCAACAGGATTCATGCCGGCTTCTCGCAGTCGGTTCATGAGGCGCTCAGTGGTCACCACCTCGCGGAAAGAAAGCTCCGGGTTGGCGTGCACTTCGCGGCGGAACTGCACGAGGGTACCCATCATGCGCTCCACCCAGTCATCGAAGACGGGGGTGGACAAATCGTAGCGAGAATTAGCAAAAACCATACACAGTAGAATAACGCCGCTCGCCGGGGTTTACCTACCCGTTCCCTCTTTCTGACAGCCCTCGAGAATATCTATGACTTTATGACAGATTGTGAAGAGTTTTTGTGCGCGCCCGAGCCCCCGAAAATGCTCTGCCCCATCATTTCCCTCAGCCCTTTTCTGTCAAACAATTCAAGCCGCCACCCGGTGTGGGTGACGGCTTGAATCGTCAATGCTGTATCAGCTGATACCGCGTACTCAGATTAGAGCGAGCGGCTCAGGATTGCCTGCTTCACCTCGGCAATAGCCTTGGTGATCTGGATGCCACGGGGGCAAGCCTCGGTGCAGTTGAAGGTGGTACGGCAACGCCATACGCCTTCCTTGTCGTTGAGGATCTCCAGACGCAGGTCGCCTGCATCATCGCGCGAGTCGAAGATGAAGCGGTGTGCGTTCACGATAGCGGAGGGGCCGAAGTACTGACCGTCGGTCCAGAAGACCGGGCAGGACGAGGTACATGCTGCACAGAGGATGCACTTGGTGGTGTCATCGAAACGTGCACGGTCCTCAATGGTCTGCAGGCGCTCACGCTCAGGCTCGTTCGAGTCGTTGATGAAGAACGGCATGATTTCGCGGTATGCCTGGAAGAAGGGCTCCATGTCAACAATGAGGTCCTTCTCGCAGGGCAGACCCTTGATGGGCTCAACGGTAATCGGCTTGGACAGGTCAAGGTCCTTCAGCAGGGTCTTGCAAGCCAGGCGGTTACGGCCGTTGATGCGCATTGCGTCCGAGCCACAGATGCCGTGTGCGCAGGAGCGGCGGAAGGAGACGGAGCCGTCTACTTCCCACTTGATCTTGTGCAGAGCATCCAGCACGCGGTCGGTGCGGTACATGGTCAGCGGGAATTCATCCCAGTACGCCTCGGAGGAAACTTCCGGGTTGTAGCGACGAATCTTGATGACCACATCGTACGTGGGGATGGAGTCGGAGTCGCCGCCGGTCATACCCTCAAACAGCTTGACGGATTCCGGTTCGGGGAGTTCGTTTTCAGCCATTTTAGTACTTACGCTCCTTCGGCTCGTAGCGGGTGTAGACAACGGGCTTGGTTTCGAATCGCAGGCCCTTGACACCCTCAAACTCGGATTCGGGGTCGAGGTAGACCATCGAGTGCTTCATGAAGTTGACATCGTCACGCTTGGGGAAGTCCTCGCGGTAGTGACCACCACGGGATTCCTTACGGTGCAGTGCACCAACGGACATGACCTTTGCCAGCTCAATCAGGAAGCCGAGCTCAACAGCCTCGAGCAGGTCGAGGTTGAAGCGCTTGCCCTTGTCCTGGATGGCGATGTTCTTGTAGCGCTCTTCCAGTTCAGCAATAGTTGCCAGTGCTGCGCGGATGGTCTCGTCGGTACGGAACACCTGCATGTCAGCTTCCATAGCCTTCTGCAGGTCTGCGCGGATAGCGCCGACCTTCTCGGTGCCCTTACCTTCGAGGATGCCGTTGAGCATGTTGAGAACGCGATCTGCTGCGTCGTCCGGAACCGGTACAAACTCAGCGGATGCTGCGTACTCTGCTGCCTTGCGGCCTGCACGCTTACCGAACACGTTGATGTCCAGCAGGGAGTTGGTGCCCAGACGGTTTGCACCGTGGACGGACACACAAGCAACCTCACCAGCTGCGTAGAGGCCGGGGATGGTCTCTTCGCTGTTGTGGTAGACCTCGGTCTCGTTGTTGGTGGGGATACCGCCCATTGCGTAGTGCGCGGTGGGGAACACCGGGATGGGCTGGTGGTGCGGTTCCACTGCCAGGTAGGTACGAGCGAACTCGGTGATGTCCGGCAGCTTCTCGTCGATGTGCGAGGGCTCCAGGTGGGTCAGGTCCAGCAGCACGTAGTCCTTGTGGGGACCGCAGCCGCGGCCTTCGCGCACCTCGTTTGCCATTGCACGTGCCACGATATCGCGGGGTGCGAGGTCCTTAATGGTGGGTGCGTAGCGCTCCATGAAGCGCTCACCGTCAGCGTTACGGAGAATACCGCCTTCACCACGAGCACCCTCGGTGACGAGAATGCCCAGGCCAGCCAGGCCGGTCGGGTGGAACTGAACGAATTCCATGTCCTCCAGGGGCAGGCCTGCGCGCAGTGCGATAGCCATGCCGTCACCGGTGAGGGTGTGCGCGTTGGAGGTGGTCTTGAAGATCTTGCCACAACCGCCGGATGCGAAGATCACGGACTTAGCCTGGAAGACGTGAACCTCGCCGGTTGCCAGGTCGTAGGAGACGACGCCGGCGGGGCGGGGCTTGCCCTCTTCGTCCTTGACCAGGATTAGGTCGAGAACGTAGAACTCGTTGTAGAACTCCACATTGTGGCGAACGCAGTTCTGGTAGAGGGTCTGCAGAATCATGTGGCCGGTACGGTCAGCTGCGTAGCATGCGCGGCGCACAGCGGCCTTACCGTGGTCACGGGTGTGGCCACCGAAGCGGCGCTGGTCGATGCGGCCTTCGGGGGTTCGGTTGAAGGGAAGACCCATCTTTTCCAGGTCGAGCACAGCGTCGATAGCTTCCTTAGCCATGATTTCTGCTGCGTCCTGGTCAACCAGGTAGTCGCCACCCTTGACGGTGTCAAAGGTGTGCCACTCCCAGTTGTCCTCTTCAACGTTAGCCAGAGCGGCGCACATGCCACCCTGTGCCGCACCGGTGTGGGAGCGGGTGGGGTATAGCTTGGTCAGTACCGCGGTGCGAACTCGCTGACCGGCCTCAATGGCGGCACGCATACCTGCGCCGCCGGCACCGACGATCACTACATCGTACTTATGTACCTGCATGATGTTCTTTCTGTGTTTTAGATGTTTTCGTTTGTCTCGGATACGTCGCCGTTAGCGTGCCGAGCAGAAGCTGGGGAGCAGTTCAGCCGCTGCGCCGGAGGGGCAGGGGTCGAACGCGAAGATGGTGAGGGTACCAACCAGCAGGACGAATGCGCATGCTGCGAAGAGGATGACCTTCAGCCAAACGCGCAGGCGGTCCTTCTCTGCGTAGTCATCGATGATGACGCGGATGCCGTTAGCACCGTGCAGCATAGCCAGCCAGAGCAGCAGCAGGTCCCAGACCTGCCAGAAGGGGTTCGCCCACTTGCCGCCCACGAAGCCGAAGTCGATGGCGTGGATGCCGTCGCCGACCATGAGGTTGGAGAACAGGTGACCGAAAATCAGCACGACGAGTACGACGCCGGACAGGCGCATACCCAGCCAAGCGAACATCTCAAAGTTGTTGCGCTTGGAGGAGGAGCGGTTGTATTTCACACCGTCGATGCGGTTGTCACGCAGACGGGGTACATAGGTGCGGGGCTTAAGCGGAGTAGCCATAGTTTAGTGACCTCCCATGTGCGAGAAAACGATCGGCAGGTGACGTGCTGCGAAGCCAGCAACGGTGATTGCCCAGAGGAAAAGCACAACCCAGAGAATCTTGATGTGCGTGTAAGTTGCCTTCTGGCTGATTTCGACGTTGCCGTCCTTGTTCTTCGCCTGGATGTGCTCCACGTGTGAGTTGGTTGCCTTACCCCAGAAGTCAATGAGGATAATGCGGATACCGTTGAACGCGTGGTAGACGATGGCGGCGACAAGCGCGGTCTCACCCAGACCCATGATGGGGTTCTTGTACAGGCTCAGTACGCCGTTGTAGGCCTCCGGGGAGATACGCACGACGGCAGTATCCAGGATGTGTACAAGAAGGAAGAAGAAAATCGCGATACCGGTAATGCGATGAGCAACCCAGGACCACATGCCCCAGCGGCCGCGGTAGAGGGTTCCTTTAGAACCATTCAACACTGAATAACCTCCTGCTGCGACGGCGAGCTTCCGGGTTCTGAGGGGTCATTGTGACCCTCAGCTTCCGGGCACAGCTGTGTGCTCACCGACTGCTTTTGTTCGTCTGTTACTTCCAAGATATCAGGTAAATTCACAGCTTATTGACACCCTGTTTAGGGAATTTTTACAGGTTCTAAAAGTGAATTAGGGCATGTTTTTATTACCATATCGCCTACTTCCCTGTGTTTGTGCGGAACTTACCTTAACCTAACCTCAAACATCGCCTAAATGAGAGCCGCCTGACACTTTTTTGTTAAAACCTAAAAGAATTCGATATATGACAAATTGACCCGCTATTCTTGAAGCGATGAATACTGCACTCACTCGATTCCGCCCGCTCATTCCCGCCGGCGGTGTTGGCTCGCGTTTGTGGCCCCTGTCCCGCGCGCACGCCCCGAAGTTCCTGCTCGACCTCACCTCGTCGGGCAATTCTCTGCTGCGTGACACCTACGACCGTCTCATCGATCTCAGCAACGGTTCCGTCATGGTGGTTACCGGCACTTCGCACGCCAATGCGGTTACCCAGCAGATTCCTGAACTGCGGGCCGCTGACCTGGTACTGGAGCCCTCCCCCAAGGATTCGGCTGCAGCTATCGGCTTGGCTTGCGCCATCATCCACCGCCGCGAACCGGACGCTATCATCGGCTCCTTCGCAGCTGACCACGTCATCAGCCCGGTGGACGAGTTCCAGCGCGTGGTGACCGAGGCTGTCATCACCGCGGCAACCGGCAAGATTGTCACCATCGGCATTACCCCCACCGAGCCCTCCAGCGCATTTGGCTACATTCACGCCAGCGAGTCCCTGGGCATCGAGGGTGCACCCAACGCTCACGCGGTGGACACCTTCGTGGAGAAGCCGGACACCGCTACCGCACAGAAGTACCTGGATTCCGGTGAGTACACCTGGAACGCAGGCATGTTCGTGGCACCGGCAGCCCTGATGCTCAAGCACCTCGAGGCGAACGAACCCGAGCTGTACGCGGGCATCATGGAGATTGCTAACGCATGGGACACCCCCGAACGTGAGACCGTCATGGAGCGCGTGTGGGAGACCCTGCCGAAGACCGCTATTGACTACGCAGTGGCAGAGCCTGCCGCAGCTGCAGGCGACGTTGCAATGGTTCCCGGCTCCTTCAGCTGGGACGACGTTGGAGACTTCGACGCCGTGGCACGCCTGAACACCGAGAAGAGCGGCGAAGAGCTGACCATCCTCGGCGAGAAGGACAACGTCATTAACCACGGTTGCTCCGGCATTGTTGTTGCGAACACCGACCGTAAGATCTCTATCATTGGTCTCGATGACATCGTTGTGGTGGATACCCCCGATGCTCTGTTGGTCGCTCCGCGCTCCAAGGCTCAGGCTGTCAAGGACGCTGTGGGTGAGGTCAAGGCGCGAGGCCTGAACAACCTCCTTTAAGTTTTTAGCCCCGAGTAGGTACGTGAACCCTATTCGAGCAAAAGACACCTCTAGAAACCGGCTCTCTTCTTTTCAGAAGGGAGCCGGTTTTTCTTATGCCCTGATGAGACACTTCGCGGGTCGGTTCAAGGCTTTCGCATAGTGGGGCCGGGAAGGAATCCCCCTTCGAATGAGAAGAGCGCAGGACGCCCTGCAGGCCCGACGCAGACTGCACTTCCAGACTCTGATATGAGCCAAGGAGTAGCTTCTATAGAGAACCATTCTCATGTTAATCTTGGTGCATGCACATGACCCGTAAGTTTTTCCTCACCCGCGCCGGCGCACTCGGCGCAGTAGCCGCCCTCGCCCTGACCGCATGCGGCTCCCAGACCACCCAGAACGCACAGACCAGCCCCAGCGCTTCCACCTCCGCGAGCGCAACCCCCGCACCCATCACCGAAGGCAAGGGCGCGGCAAGCCGAGTCGCCATCACCTACGACGGCGGCGTACTCGTCTACGACGCTAAAGATATGAAGTTGCTCGCCGACATCCCCAAGGAAGGCTTCTTGCGCCTCTCCGACGCTGGCGATAACCGCCACCTCGTCGTTGCAGACGGTAACAGCTACACCTTCCTGGACACCGGCGTATGGTCCGTAGCGCACGGCGACCACTCGCACTACTACACCACGTCCCCGTCGCTGTCCTCGCTGTCTCTTGCGGCTGACCACACCGGTCACGTCATCAAGGACAACGGCAAGGTCGCGGCATTCGCTGACGGCACCGGCTCCTTCGCCGTGTACGACCCGGCGAAGCTGACCCACGATAAGCGCACCGCTTCCTCCCTGGAGACCACCACCGTCACCCTGCCGCAGCCGCACCACGGCTTCGCAATCCCGCTGCCCAACGACCAGTACCTGGTAGCGGTTGGCGACTCGAAGACCCGCACTGGCGCCGCTGTTGTGGACGCACAGGGCAAGACCGTCATCGAGAGCCCCGCCTGCCCCGGCGTTCACGGTGAAGCCATCGCCAAGGACGGCGCGTTCTCCATCGGTTGCACCGACGGCGCGCTGGTCTACAAGGACGGCAAGTTCACCAAGATCACCAACCCCGAGGACCCGTACTCGCGCTCGGGTAACCAGGCCGGTAAGGCTGACTCCCAGTACGTTCTGGCGGACTACAAGACCGACAAGGACGCTAAGCTGGAGCGCCCCGAGAAGTTCTCCATTATCGACACCGTTGCGGCAACTCGCACCGTCTACTCCCTGCCTTCTGGCGTGAGCTACACCTTCCGTTCGCTGGCTCGCGGTCCCCAGGGTGAGGCGCTGCTGCTGACCACCGACGGTAAGCTGCGCGTCTTCGATCCGGCAACCGGCACTGAGCTGGAATCCGTACAGCTAATGGAGGCGTGGACCGAGTCTGAGACGTGGCAGGATGAGCGTCCGGCACTGTGGGTGGACGGTAAGACCGCCTACGTGACCGACCCGGCGACCAAGAAGCTCATTGCGGTATCTCTGTCGAACCCGGCAGCGCCGAAGGAGCTGATGAGCGTGGAGCTTCCGAAGACCCCGAACGAGATTCTGGGTGTCTCTTCCTCGAACGCTGCACCGGTTGAGGCTGAGGCACACGGCGCTGAAGCGCACGGCTCTGCTTCCTCCTCGGCTTCCGCTGATGCGCACGAGTCTGGCGAGGCTCACGAGGGCCACTCCCACTAGGGCTCTCACGCTGAGGCAAACCTAGCGAAAACGTAAAGAGAGATGCGACCGATAAGTTATCGGTCGCATCTCTCTTTACGTATGCCGGGTTTATGCGCCAGCCACTAACGCAGCGGCAGAACCCCAATCTCTTCCCAGTTCTGCCCGTCGTAGGAGTAGCAGTGCAGGTGATCCACGGTGAAGGTGCGTTGCTCGGCGGGCAGAGCATCAAACACCTCACGGGCGTTCGCCACCTGCTCTTCCGTGAGCCCGTGACCCAGGGTCACGTGCGGCACATAGGGGAAGGATGCCGCACCGGCACCGAATAGCTCAACCAGCTTCTGGTGAATCTGCTCGAACTCGGCCCTACCCGCCTCCAGGTTCAGGTACTCCACCTCGGTGACCGGGCGGAAGGAGTGTACCGAACCCCAGCGCGCCTCAAAACGCGGCATGTCCAGCGCCTCGCGGAACTGCGGGGAGTGCACCTCAGCCATTAGAGACTCGTTCAGCTCCGTCAGGTACACGGTCACGTGGGTGCTGATAGGCGCCACCGCACCACCGGCTACCGCGCGCTTCCACTCTTCCAGGCGCTGAACATTCTCACCGCTCACGTGCGCAATAACGCTCAGGTAGCGGCGACCGGGTTTCAGGGTCGGGGATACAGGAGCCGTCGTGGGGCTCGAAGAGTTCTCTTGTGCTGTCATCTCAATCGTGCAGGTAATGCGGCGTCTCAGCCGGGCAGGCTGAACAGCGCGCTAGATTGCGGCGGCAGGCAGGAAGCCAACCTTCTTGTACACGTTCTCAATGGTGACGGTAGCGATCTCGCGGGCAGCGGATGCGCCCACAGCCAGCAGGCGGTCCAGCTCGGCGGGGTCGTCCATCAGCTCGAGGGTACGCTCACGCACCGGGGTGAGGCGCTCCACCACAATATCGGCAAGGTCGACCTTCAGGTGGCCGTACATCTTGCCCTCGTAGCGTGCCACGATCTCGTCGATGCTCTCGCCGGTCATTGCCGAGTAGATGGAGAGCAGGTTGGAGACGCCGGGCTTAGCCTCGCGGTCGTAGGCGATGACGGAGCCGTCATCAGTCACGGCGGACTTAATCTTCTTCTGGGTTGTCTTGGGGGTGTCCAGAAGCTTGATCAGGCCCTTGTCGGTGGCTGCAGACTTGGACATCTTCGAGGTCGGGTCCTGCAGGTCGTAAATCTTAGCGGTTTCCTTCAGAATCACCGGCTCGGGTACCACGAAGGTCTCACCGAAACGGGAGTTGAAGCGCTGAGCCAGGTTACGGGTCAGCTCCAGGTGCTGACGCTGGTCCTCGCCCACGGGCACGCCGTCCACCTGGTAGAGCAGGATGTCGGCAGCCATCAGAATCGGGTAGGTGAACAGACCCACGGAGGCGTTCTCAGCGCCCTGCTTCTGAGACTTGTCCTTGAACTGGGTCATACGGGACGCCTCACCGAAGCCGGTGAAGCAGTTCAGAATCCACGCCAGCTGGGCGTGCTCGGGCACGTGCGACTGCACGAACAGCGGGGTGCGGGTCGGGTCGATACCGGAGGCGATGTACTGCGCCGCGGTCAGGCGGGTACGCTCACGCAGCTCCTCGGGGTTCTGAGGAACGGTGATGGCGTGCATATCCGGGATAAAGAACAGACATTCGTTATTCGGGTCGTCCTGCAACGCCACCCAGTTGTTCACAGCACCAATGTAGTTACCCAGGTGCATCGAATCAGCCGACGGCTGCGCACCCGAGTAGATACGCGCCTTCTGCTGAGAGGCGTTAGGGATGAGGGACTTATCCTGCTTCTTTTCGTCTGCCATAGTTATTTCCTGTGCAGTTCTTCCTGTGCGGTGCTGCGGACGGTGCAGCACATCTTCAAAAACTTATCTGTAGGTGGGTCCGCGTCTTACTCACCGATGCGGTAGTCAACCACGAGCGGCGCGTGATCGCTGAAACGCTCATCGTAGCTTGCCGCACGGTCCACGACCGCTTCCACGGCGCTTTCGGCGAGCGCCGGGGTCGCCATGTGGTAGTCGATACGCCAGCCAGCGTCATTATCGAACGCCTTACCGCGGTAAGACCACCAGGTGTAGGGGCCGGGCACCTGACCCGCCAGCTCACGAGCCACATCGCGGTAGCCGATATCGCCGAAGAAGCGGTCAAAGTAGGCGCGTTCCTCCGGCAGGAAGCCGGCACGCTTCTGGTTAGCCTTCCAGTTCTTAATGTCCAGCTCGGTGTGGCCCACGTTCAAATCGCCCACGATGAGCACGTGGTCCGAGTGCTTTGCCAGCTCAGGCATGCGCACCAGCATGCGCTCCAGGAAGCGGTACTTATCGTCCTGCTTCTGGGTACCGACCTCGCCGGAGTGAACGTAGGCGCTGACAACGGTCAGGGTCTTACCGTTGGGCAGAACGTAGTCCGCCTCAACCCAGCGGCCCGAATCGTCAAAGTACTCTTCGCCAATATTCGAGCGGGTCGCCACCGGCTGGTTCTCCAGAACTTCACCGGCCGAGTTCGGGGTGCGGCGGGTCGCCACCAGCACGCCCGCACGGCCCTTCGCGGCAGCCTCCGCGTGCAGAATATGCCACTGGGATTCGTCCAGCAGCTCACGCACGATAGCGTCGGGGGCGCGCACCTCCTGCAGGCAGAGAATGTCGATGTCACGGCTCGCCAACCACGCCGCCATATCCTTCTTGTAGGCGGCTCGGATACCGTTCACATTCACGCTCGCCACGCGAAGCAGACCGCTCGGGCGCGGTGCAGGGGTGTTAGAAAAATGCATAGTCTTAATTATGCCAGTTTGAGGGAAGAGAAATTTTCACTCGTGCGCGTTTTTTCTCTGGCTGAACGGTAAACTATTGGGTGATGAATTCACACTCCTCACATACCACCGACCACGGTGCCCCCTCACATTCTGCGGGCACCACCGCATCCGAAAGTACCGCTCACAACGCTGAGAGCCGCTACGAGCTACCCCCGATTCCCGGCCCGAAGTACGAGCAGGTCATCCACTACATTGAGCAGCGCTACATTATTCCCGGCAAGCCCGGCGATAAGCTACCCACCGAACGCATGATTCAGCAGAACTTTGGGGTGAGCCGCCAGACGGTTCGTAGCGCCCTGAAGGTTCTGATTGAACGCGGTCTGCTCTACAACGTGCAGGGTTCCGGCACCTACGTTGCCGAGCGCACCGACGCCACCTACATTCCGCGCGTGGACACCTTCGTTGACGATATGCGCCGCCGCGGTTTTGAGGGCTCCACCCGCATGATTGCGACCCGCTGGGTGGACGCCACCGAAGAGATCTCCACCCACCTATCCGTGCCGGTGGGCGAGCAGGTGCTGTTCGTGCGTCGTCTGCGTCTTGCCAACCACGAAGTCATTGGCTTTGAGCGTTCCTACTTTGTCAAGGCCGCCGCAAGCAGCATCCTGGACGCCATGATGGCGGAGATGTCCGGTGCGATGAGCTCGCTAGACCAGCTTGCCGACACCCCCAACGCCATTAAGCACGCCCGCGTACGCACCAGCGCGGCGCTCTTCACCGACGCCGACGCCGAGGCGTTCAACCACCAGGTTCCCGTGGGCGAGGCGGCGTTCAAGGTCTGCGCGACCGGCTACACCGAAGAAGGTAGCCCCGTCGAGTACGCAGAGACCCTGTACCTTGCCGATGCTTACTTCTACGAGATGATTCTCTAGCATCTGCCTTTTCGATTGTGATGACAGTGTGAAGGGCGGTGCCCCGGTAGAACAATCTACCGGGGCACCGCCCTTTTGAGTTATCAGCTCTGAAATGTTGCGAGCCTTACGCCGCCTGACGCTCCGCAGTCTCAACCACGTTCACCAGCAGCTCCGCGCGGGTCATCGGGCCCACGCCGCCGGGGTTCGGGGAAACCCAGGACGCCTTCTGCGCAGCTTCCGGGGAAACGTCGCCGAAGAGCTTCTTCTTGCCGGTCTCCGGGTCCTCAGCGCGGGAAACGCCAACGTCCAGCAGGATTGCACCGTCCTTGACCTGGTGAGCCTTCAGCACGTGCGGAACACCCACAGCGGCAACAATGACGTCAGCCTCGCGCAGCACCTCGTCCAGGTTCTCGGTACCGGTATGCGCCAGGGTTGCGGTTGCGTTCACCTCGCGGCGGGTCAGCAGCAGACCCAGCGGGCGACCCACAGTAATGCCGCGGCCGAGCACCACAACGTTCTTACCGTTCCAGTCGATACCGTGGCGCTTCACCAGCTCAATGACACCGTTGGGGGTGCAAGGCAGCGGGGAATCCAGCGGCTCAGAAACGTTCAGCACGAGCTTGCCGAGGTTGGTCGGGTGCAGGCCGTCAGCGTCCTTCTCGGGGGCGATGCGCTCCAGCACGCGGTTGGTGTCCAGGTGCTTGGGCAGGGGCAGCTGCACAATGTAGCTGGTGCACGCCGGGTCGTTGTTCAGCTTGTCGATCTCTGCGTCGAGCTCTTCCTGAGTGATGTCACCGGGCAGGTCCACACGGATGGAGTTAATACCGATCTCTGCGCAGTCGCGGTGCTTAGCGCCCACGTACGAGCGAGATGCGGGGTCGTCACCGACCAGCACGGTACCCAGGCCGGGGGTAATACCCTTAGCCTTGAGCGCCTCGACGCGCTCCTTCAGCTCTTCCTTGATGGCTGCGGCGGTTGCGTTACCGTCTAGAATCTGGGGCATTGTTTTTCCTTCCATAGATTGCGGCGGGTTCGCCGAAACGGACGGTCTGTGTGTTGGGCTCTAGGGTGTGCCCCTAGAGGTACCACTCCCCCGCTACGTCCCTCGACGGGTGTAGCGGGTAGAGCGGCAAAAAGTAAGAGGGCGAAATAACCCCGCCCGCTCAGCACTCGCGAAGGGATGTTGAGCGAACGGGGTCATTCATGGGTCTACCAGTTCTCGCTGCCCTGGTAGAGGGGGTACTTGGCGCACAGTGCCTCAACGCGGGCACGCAGCGCAGCGATGTCCGGGTTCGGCAGCAGTACGGAAGCGATAATGTCAGCAACCTCGGTGAAGCCCTCGGCGTCGAAGCCGCGGGTCGCCAGAGCGGGGGTACCGATACGCAGACCGGAGGTCACCATCGGCGGGCGCGGGTCGTTCGGCACGGCGTTACGGTTGACGGTAATGCCAGCGGCGTGCAGCAGGTCCTCTGCTTCCTTGCCGTTGAGGGCGTGGTTGCGCAAGTCAACGAGCACCAGGTGAACGTCGGTACCGCCGGAAGCGATCGACACGCCGGCGTCCTTCATGTCCTGCTGTAGCAGGCGGTTCGCCAGGATCTGTGCGCCCTCAACGGTGCGCTTCTGGCGGTCCTTGAACGCATCAGATGCGGCAACCTTGAACGCGGTAGCCTTCGCAGCGATCACGTGCATGAGCGGGCCACCCTGCTGACCGGGGAACACGGCCGAGTCAATCTTCTTCTTCAGCTCCTCGGTGCAGAGGATGAAGCCGGAGCGGGGGCCGCCCAGGGTCTTGTGTACGGTGGAGGACACCACGTGTGCGTGCGGGACGGGGTTCGGGTGCAGACCCGCAGCCACCAGGCCCGCGAAGTGAGCCATGTCCACCCACAGGTACGCACCGATTTCGTCAGCAATCGCGCGGAACGCGGCGAAGTCCAGCTGACGGGGGTACGCGGACCAGCCGGCGATGATCAGCTTGGGGCGCTCGGCAAGAGCCAGTTCACGCACCTGCTCCATGTCAACGCGGCCGGACTCGTCCACACCGTACGCCACGACGTGGTACAGCTTGCCGGAGACGTTCAGCTTCATGCCGTGGGTCAGGTGGCCACCGTGCGCCAGGGACAGACCCATGATGGTGTCGCCGGGGTTCAGCAGCGCGTGCATGACGGCATTGTTCGCCTGCGCACCGGAGTGGGGCTGAACGTTGGCGTGCTCAGCACCGAAGAGTTCCTTCACGCGGGAAATAGCGAGGGACTCAACGATGTCGACGTACTCGCAGCCGCCGTAGTAGCGGCGGCCGGGGTATCCCTCAGCGTACTTGTTGGTCAGCACCGAGCCCTGGCTTTCGAGGACGGCACGGGGGACGAAGTTCTCGGATGCAATCATCTCGAGGGTGTTCTGCTGGCGCTTGCGCTCCAGCTCAATGGCTTCTGCAACCTCGGGGTCGAGGTCGGCGAGGGGCATCTCGAGGATCTTCTGCTCGGACATTACGCTCCTGGGAGTGTTTTTACATTATCTTCGGTCGCTCATCATCGGGGCAGCCGCGGCGGGCGCCGGGCGGTCTTCAGGAGGCGGCGGGCGCCTCCAGTTGAAAACCCTGAATGAAAAAATATGAGCTACACCTCATAATACCGTAAAGCCCGCTTTCCTTCGAGAAGGAAAACGGGCTTTACAAAGCATCACGATGAAGTTTTACGGCGCCGGTATGGTACCGGTGCGGGACGCTTGGCACGCCCCGGCGGGCCTATCGGCAAGGCGGCGCAGGTCGGTGAGTCCTAAGCCTGGCGCAGGATGGCGGAGGCGTACTCCAGGTAGGCCTCGCGGGCGCTCTCCTTCTTACCGCCAGCCACCAGCTGGGTCTGCACCACGTAACCGGTCAGCACCGACAGTACCGCGGCACCGATAACGGTCAGCCACTCTTCAAGCTCCTCGTCGGTGAAGTCCAGCTCAGCGGCACCCCAGGCGCGGTAGCGTTCCAGGGACTGATCGCGCAGGTAGCTCAGCTGTTCGGACACCACGGTCGCCAGCTGCGGCATTGCCACGGCCTCGCCCCAGGTGACGAGTAGGTGACGGCGAATTTTGGGGGTGTCCAGCACCTTCAGGCACCCGAACACGTAGTCCCAGGGCTGTTCGGCGCGGATGCGGTCGAAGGGCGCCATGTCCATGCGGGCTGCCGCCAGGATAATCTCATCCTTGGAGGAGAAGTGGTTATAAATCGCTCCAGCAGACAGGCCAGTGGCCGCAATAATCTCGCTCATCGAAGCCTTCTGATAACCCTGCTTGATGAAGCATTCGCGGGCGGTCTCTACAATCTGAGAACGCCTGTTCTTTTTGTATTCTTCGCTGACTTTAGGCACACCCTAATCCTAGCGAATTTTTAGCCAATCCGTGCGCATCCTGGTCGCTGTTGACGCGCCCTCATGCGCAAATCCGGCGCAAAATAGAGCAAAAATTCTATAAATACGACTGCCCACAATACGGATGCTCCACCGCAGATGTTCCAACACGAATGTCCCAGGTGGAGAGTATGAAAAAGCGGGGCATCCCAGGCTCACCAGAAGGTTCACCCTAGAATGCCCCGCTCACAGCGGGCAGCTCAGCGCAGGCTGAGCCCGCTACACATTTTTAGTGGAAGAAGTGGCGGGTACCGGTCAGGTACATGGTCACGCCAGCAGCCTTAGCCGCCTCGATAACTTCCTCGTCGCGGATCGAACCGCCCGGGTGCACGACGGCACGCACGCCGGCGTCCAGCAGCACCTGCAGGCCGTCAGCGAAGGGGAAGAACGCGTCGGATGCGGCAACCGCACCGCGGGCACGCTCGTTACCTTCACCGCCGAGAGTGTTCGCGCGCTCCACCGAAAGCTTGCAGGAATCCACGCGGTTCACCTGGCCCATGCCGATGCCCACGGCGGCACCGTTATCGGCAAGCAGAATAGCGTTGGACTTGGGCGAACGCAGTGCACGCCACGCGAACTCGAGGTCACGCAGGGTTGCCTCGTCAGCCGGCTCACCGGCAACCAGGGTCCAGTTCTTCGGGTCGTCACCCTCAGCCTGTAGGCGGTCAGCCTCCTGGAAGAGTGCGCCACCGGAAATGGGGCGGTACTCGATAGCCTCGCGGGCAAAGTTCTCGGGCAGAACCAGCAGGCGCAGGTTCTTCTTCTCACGCAGGATCTCCAGCGCCTCGGGCTCGAAGCCGGGAGCCACGATCACCTCGGTGAAGATGCCCTTGACGGTCTGAGCCATAGCGGCGGTCACCGGGCGGTTAGCGGCAATCACGCCGCCGTATGCGGACAGCGGGTCGCAAGCGTGCGCCTTCGCGTGAGCGTCCGCAATCGGGTCAGCCGCGCCGGGGGTTGCCACAGCAATACCGCAGGGGTTGTTGTGCTTGATAACGGCAACAGCCGGCTCGTCGAAGTCGTAAGCGGCACGCAGAGCGGCGTCAGCGTCAACGTAGTTGTTGTAGCTCATCGCTTTACCGTGCAGCTGCTCCGCCTGAGCAATGCCGGGGGCAGCGGCGGGGTCAACGTACAGGGCGGCACGCTGGTGCGGGTTCTCGCCGTAACGCAGGGTCTCGCTGCGCGCAAAGCCCAGGCCAGCGTACGGGGGCCAGAAGTTAGCGTCCTCATCCTGCAGGAACTGGGATGCGGTCCAGGTAGCCACAGCGGTATCGTACGCGGCGGTGTGGGCGAATGCGCCGGCAGCAAGGCGGCGGCGCTCGTCCAGGGAGAAGCCACCGTTCTTAGCGGCCTCAACGGTGCGCGCGTAGTCGGCGGGGTCCACAACAATTGCGACGGCGTCGTGGTTCTTCGCGGCAGCGCGAACCATGGAGGGGCCACCAATGTCGATCTTCTCGATGATGGCGTCCTGATCGGCACCGGATGCGACGGTCTCAACGAAGGGGTACAGGTTCACAACCACCAGGTCGAACGCCTCAACGTCTAGCTCTTCGAGGGTGTCGATGTGCTCCTGCTTGCGGCGGTCAGCCAGAATACCGGCGTGGATGCGCGGGTGCAGGGTCTTCACGCGGCCTTCGAGGCACTCGGGGAAACCGGTCACTTCGGTGACCTCGGTGACGGGTACGCCTGCTGCCGCGATGGTGGATGCAGTGGAGCCGGTGGAGACCAGCGCGACGCCAGCCTCGTGCAGGCCGCGGGCGAACTCCTCCAGACCGGTCTTGTCGTAGACGGAAATGAGGGCGCGGCGCAGGGGCACGCGATCGAGCTCAATGAGAGACACAAATACTCCGATGCTTTAGACGTGCACGCCGGTTCTCGGCGGCACAGCTGGTGGATGGACGTAGCCTGCCCGGATAGACAGGATATGTGTGGGGGTATTCCCCGCCGCTGTGCACCTTCCCCTCAGGGGTACTCGGGTGCCACAACGGAACGTGTGTGGGCGGCGGGGTGTGAGCTCGGCTCATTCCGCCGCAAAAATCTAGTGGGCGGAATTAACTGTCGGATGCAGCGCCGTCAGATGCAGCGCCGTGAGATTCAGCCAGGGATGCGATGGTCTGCACGAGCAGGCGGCGCTCCTGCACCTTAATTCGTTCGTGCAGGGTTTCTTCGGTGTCGTCATCCAGAACGGGCACTGCCGCCTGGGCGAGGATGGGGCCGGTGTCAACGCCCGCATCCACAAAGTGGACGGTCAGGCCGGTAATCTTCACACCGTGCGCTAGGGCGTCACGCACGCCGTGCGCACCCGGGAAGGAGGGCAGCAGGGCGGGGTGGGTGTTAATAATGCGGTTTTTGAAACGCTCGACCAGCTGCGCGTCAACAATGCGCATGAAGCCGGCGAACACAATGTAATCGGGGTTGTAGGAAGCGATCTTTTCTTCCAGCGCGCGGTTCCAGGAGGGGCGGTCGGCGTAGTCGCCGGGCTGCACCAGGAAGGTGGGTACGCCCGCCGCCTGGGCACGTTCAATGCCCAGACAGGGCTTGTCGGCGCCCACTGCCGCAATGTCGAGGGGAAGCTCGCCCGCTGCTACAGCGTCGAGGATGGACTGAAGATTCGTTCCGGAGCCGGATACCATAACCACAATTCGCACCCGACTAGTATAACCCGTCTCACACCCTTATCCAAAGGGGGTAAGAGGTTCACAACACGCCTAAAGCCCAAAGGCGAGCACAAAGAAACCCCGGCGAGACGAATCCTCACTGGGGTTCACCGGACGCAAACTCAACAGGTCGCAAACTCAATAGGTCACGGGCAGACGGGGCGGTACCCTTATAGGTATGTCTACTCCCCCGCAGAACACCCCGAACAACACTCCGAACGACACCCCGCAGCAGCCCACCCCGAACAACGGTGCACCGCAGAACCAGCAGGTTCCACCGCGAGCGCCGCAGCAGGCACCGCAGAACATGATGCCGCAGCCTCGGGGACCTCAGGGCAAGAAGCCGCGCAAGCCCATCGACCCCATCGAACAGCAGAAAGCGAATATTCGCACCTCGCTCATGCTGATTGTTGCCGCGCTGGTGATTTTTGCGGCGTCTTCCTTCGTGCTTTCCACGATGCCGCTTTTCTTGGCGCTCTTCCTCTTCGCGCTCGCCGGCATTACCCTGAGCATTATTGCGATTGTGCGCACCGCAATCTACCGTGGCCCCTGGTTCTTCTACATTGCCGCAGGCGTCAGCATTATCTACGGCGCTATGACCCTGCTCGGTGGCATTGGCCTCGCCTTCATGCCCGGCGCGCAGGAGTACCGTGAGTGCCGCGCCGCCGCGCTGACTCAGACCGACATGTCCACCTGCGACGAGAAGTTCCAGGGCACGATGGACAAGCTCACCGGCGCGTCCAGCTCTTCTTCCCCTCGCTAAGAATGCAGTGCGCTAGTTCTTCTTACGCGGGTTAGAACCCTGGGCGCTAGAACCCTGGGACTTCGAGGAGATGACATCCAGCGGGGGCAGCTCCACGGTAGACGCCTCATCGGTCACCAGCGGAAGCACTCCGGTCTGACTACGAACCTCAAAGATGCGCTTCATCGCCTGATCAGCAGAGAGGACATCCAGTTCGCGATCCACAAAGTCGCGCTCTGAGTCCTTCTTCTGCTTCTTGCGTGCCGCCTTAGCCGCCTTCTTCGCCTCGCGCTTCTGCTCACGCTCATGCGCGCGGTCATTGGCACGGTCCCGAGCGGAATCCTGCGCGGCGGATGCGGCGTGAGCGGCATCGGCTGAGCTATCCTGCGCTGAGTCATCTTGCGCTGCGGCGGGCTGCTCAAGACCAAAGCCGAAGTACGCCATAATGCGGCTCGCGCGGCCCTTCGAACGCAGCGCCTGCTCTGCGGGCTCTTCGACAGCGTCCTCACGCTCAACAGGTTCAGCAGCCTCGTAGACGGGCTCCTGAATCAGCTCGCGGGTCTGCTCATCGGAGGGGTCGTGAGCGTACAGGGCGGGCTCATAAGCAGTGTGTTCATAAGTAGCGTGCTCGCTGGAGGCAGGCTCAACAGAAGCTTCGATACTCTCGTAATCCTCAGCATGCGCAGAGTCAGCATGTGCAGAGCCAGCATGTGCAGAGTGCAGGTAATCGACCTGCTGAACGGCCTCAATCGGCTCGTACTCCTCAGCAGAGCTCTCCTGCGCAATAAGCTCTTCGGAGACAGACTCCTGAGTAGCGTCCGCAGTGGATTCTGCTACTACAGGATCTTCAGCCGCCTCTTCGCGCTCTGCAACAATCTCAGCGAAAGCATCCGCCGCCGCACGCTGCGCCAGCTGCTCAGTCGTCTCTACCGGAACGGCAACCACAGGCTCCTGCGGATGCACCGGAACGTGACCGGTCGCCACCTCAGATACAACAGACTGCTCAGATGCTACAGACCGCTCGGGCTCAGCAACGTGCTCGGAAGCCTGCGCACGTGCCGCCTCCTCAGCTTCACGCTCAGCGGCTTCACGCGCAGCCGCCTCTTCAGCTTCACGCTCAGCGGCTTCCTCAGCCTCACGCTGTGCACGTTCCGCACGCTCCTGGGCACGCTGCTCACGACGCTCCGCAAAACGCTCACGACGCTCCGCAAAACGCTCACGGCCCTGTGCAAAACGCTCACGGGCCGAAGCAGTAAAACTCATCAGACGCTCACCCAGGTTCGGGCGCTCATCCGCAAAACGAGGCAGCTCACGGCTACTATCCGGCACCAGGGCACGGCTCAGCAACATACCGAAAGTCACGCCGGCACCCACCGTCAACGCGGTATGCGCCGCAAAAGTCAGCGGCTCAGCACCAACCTCCGTAAAACGACCAATGCCCAGAGAACCGTACGAAATCCAGCCCAGCCACAGGGCACCAAACGACGTCATAATACCGGTCATCACACCCAGCACCACTGCAGAAATCAGCGCAGACAGCGGGCGGAACGGAACCTTCAGAGCAACCCACTCATCCAGGTGATCCTCACCCTCACGCAAGAACCACCAGCCAGCAATCGCACCGGCAACCAGTGGCACCAGCAAACCCACCAGACCAAATGTGCCCAACGACTCGGGCACAGCGCCCAAAATCGGAAGCATCGGCAAAGTACCAGCATCGCTACTGGTCAAACCAACCGAGGTGCCCGCACCAAAGGAGAAACCGGCACCGGTCGACCACGCAATCGCGTAGATTACCAGGTTCGGCAAGAAACCCAGCTGCAGCAGAGTCACCGCAGTATCACCCACAGCGCCCGCGTGCAGCTCCTGGTAGGTGGCAACGATCTGCGACCAGCCCGCCAAAATACCGATACCCAAAAGCACCGCACCCAGACCAATCAGCGCCACAAAAGCAACCACCGCAGCACGCACCACAGCCCACGCGTACGAACCCGCCCAACGCGAATACTGACTCATCTGCGAAATCTGCTCCGCAGTATCAACACCCACCATGCGCGAGAGCGAACGCGCCTCACGGTAGCCACCCCACATCAGACCAGCCACCACAATACCCAAAGGCACCAGGGCAGCATTCAACGCCTGAAGAGGCTGAGGATGCGGACTCGCCCAACCGTACATCGCCGAACTAATCAGCGCATAGGTCACCGAACCGGACAGCACCGGAATCAAAAACTCACCCTCATACGAGGCACGCGCCAAGCGACGACCCGAACGATAACAGAGCAGCAGCGGCAGAATACTCAAACCCAGCGGCACCAGCGTCATCGTGCCGGCAGAAGCACCAAAAGCAGCCGCAAGATCCAGGGGAACACCGTGAATCAGAAGCCACAGGTGCGCCGACATGGCGGCCACGGAGGAGAACTCCATGTCGCCAAAACCCTTGGTCGCCCACACGGCAGACATCGCCGCAAACACGGCAACAGCAGAGAACAGGGCAGTAACAATTAGCTCAACAACACCCTGAAGCCACAGAGGCATGGGCATGGAATAACGCGAGATAGGTGAGGTGCTTTTCATCGTCCTTCAATCATGCCACGAATTAACGACGAAACCCGCCTCCGATTAACACTCGAAAGCGGGTTCTCACAACTATTCGCACAGGTATTCATACAGACACGCACGCGAGGGCGCACATACGGCGAAGTTTTAATTCTCAGTCCACGGGTTGGAAGCCTGAACCCCCCAGGCGCGGTACACCTGCGCCTTAGAAGAAATCAGCTCCAAATCATAGGCACTCGCGCTCGCCGCCATCAGACCCTCCAGGGCGGCGGTAGGCAGCGGACCGGCATCATCACGACCCACGGCGTGCACGCCGGGCGGTGCCTGACGGCCCGCCCACTCGAGGCTCACACGCGCATCCACGTTAATAACGTGGTCGCCAAAGCGCTCAAGAAGTTCGGTAATCCAGCGATCAGTTTCCGGGTAAGGGTACAGGCCCTTCAGCTCACCAATACTCAGCACAGAAATGTACATGTGTCGGAACGAGCGGCGGCGCAGAAAAGCGACCACGGCGGGGTCTGGATCCGCCTTACGGATCTCCGCAAGAACGTCGGAGTCCAGGAGCATACCGGAGAAATTCATACCCCTAATGCTACGCTACGCGCAGACCGGCGTACTCAATAGCGGGGATGCCCTCGGGGTTAGGCAGAAGAAGGAAGTTCAGGAACTCGTCGCGCTTAGAAGAAATGCGGGAGTAATCGTCAATGCTGACTGCGGTGTATCCGCCTCGCGCGGGGACAGCTGCGGCACGCAGGCTTTCCTGGTAGGAGCGGGAGGGGTTCAGAGAGATTGCTGCTTCGGTTGCAGAGCCGTTGTACATATGACAACCTGCGCCGTGAGTGGCGCGATCCTTTCGCGTTGCTCTTGTCTGTACCGGTTACCACCGCTTGAGGTGGCGAATACAAACCGCTTCGTCATCCGAGCCACCCGTGAACATGGGGTTGGCGTTCGACCATAGTCGGAGCTTATCAGTCGAAACTCTTGAAGCTGGGTTCAGCTTACAGCATTTTCTCAAGTTAAGTAAAGCGTTTTTTGAAAGAGATTTAGATTATTGGTGTTTTTGCTTGTGAGCGAGTTTTGAGTGGCAGGAATTTTTGATACGGCGCGGAATATCTTATGTGAATACCTCTGTTTTTATGCATCAAAAACGCATCCTGCACACCCACCCGGCAATGACCGGCGACAAGGCGCAAGCCCGCACGATACGCGATAATGAGCTGGTGAGCGCCAACAATCCTTTCCCCGAAATTCCCGTCACCGTACCGCAGATCATTCGCCAGGCCGGGCACCGCACCTACCAGCGCGGTGTCGCCTACCAGCGCAACCGCGAAGTCATCCGCTACAGCTACGACGAAGACGAACGCACCCTCACCGGGCTCGTCAACGGAAGCACCATCATCCCCTACGAAGTGACCGTCCGCTTCTTCCCCGCCGTCAGCGGCTCCGCAACCTTCACTGCCCGCTGCACCTGCCCCGTACTCACCGACTGCAAGCACGCCGTAGCGCTCATGCTCACCGCGCTCGACCGCGCCTCCGTAGCGAAAAAGGCACTCAGCGAACACCCCGGACCGGTCGGCGTACCCGGTGCCGCGGCAAAGGACGCGGCAGAGGCAAGGGGATCCGCAGATTCAAAGAGCGCGGACGTTGCGGAGGCGAAGAAAGCCGCCGACCCGCTCGCGGCGCTACGCGCCTCCGGTGCACTCACCACCGCGGCGAAGCTGCCCGCGCCCGATGCAGCGACTGCCGAGCCCGAAAACCCCCAGGGAAGCTTTGCGCTCAACGAGCTAGGCGCCTCCCCGAGCCTGCAGGCAGAGGCATCCGCCACCAAAATCTCGGCATGGCGGCGCGACCTCTCCTCCGTTCTGTCCGCACGTCAGGACCTTTCCGGCATCGATTCGCTACGGGTCAGCGGCGCGCTCGACCTGTCGATGAGCGTCTCGGGATCCTACGCGCGCGGCCGCAACATGCCCGGGGCGACCCCGGCCATCAACCTACTCGCGCGCCCGCTCATGCGCTCCAAAACCGGCCGCTGGGTCAAGGGCGGCCTCACCTGGGACACTTTCGCCTCGAGCGTGGGCGGGCCGGTCGGCCGCCACGACATCTACCCGGAGCACGAGCGTTTCTTCGCCGAGCTCTACTCGATTGCCCGCCCCTGGCAGAACATGTACTCCTCGCACCGCGACTGGATTTCGCTCAGCGCCGCGGGCTCTGCCCTGCTCTGGGATGTGCTCGCACGCGCCGAGGAAATCGGCCTGCCGCTACTAATCAACGGACGCGAGGTGGAGTACGCCATCCTGCCGCCCGCGCGGGTGCGCCTGCGCGCCGCCGCCCTGCCCGAGGACTCCGAAGAGAACCCGGACGGGGGCCTACTCCTCGAGGCCGCGCTGAGCTGGGAGGGGCGCGAGGGCGAGCTGCTACGCCAGCTCTGGCTGCCCGCCGCGCACTGCCACCCCATCGGCACCCCGCGCACCGGCTTCTTTGCCCTGGGCGGGCTCGCCCAGCAGGAGTACGAGCAGGCGGCAAAGGCGGTGCACTGGAAGACCGCGCGCCCCGGCGCACTGGACGAAGTGGGCCGCGAATCTTTCGTGCAAAAGGACGCGCAGGAGGCGCCTACTGAGCCCTCTACCCCGACCATTAACCCGGCACAGGATGAACGGGCGCAGGGTGAACGGGTGCGCTACTCCCCCGCCGTACCCGAACTGCCCGAGGGCGTGGAGCTGGCGCTCATCCCCCTGGTCGAGCCGCTCGATGCCGCCTCCGAATCGCTCATTAGCGCCGGAACCGTGCACATTCCCGCCGCGGAACGCGCCACGTTCCAGACGGAGTACCTGCCCGCGCTCAGCCGCTCCATTCCCTCGCTGACCCCCGATCCGGCGCTGGCGCTACCGCGCGTGAAGCCGCCGCATCTGGTGCTTGAAATCAGCTTTGACGAGCAGGTACGCCACGATGCGCAGCTGAGCTGGCGTTGGGAGTACCCGCTGAACCCCTTCGCGGAGGACAGCACAGAGGAGGCGAGCGCGCAGGATTCTGCGGGTGCCTCCGATGTACAGTCCCTGCCCGTTTTCGGCTACCCCGGTGAAGAGGGCGGCGAGGTTCGCGACGAGCGTTTTGAGGCGCGCGTACTGCGTTCGGTGCGCGCCATTCTTGCCGCCCACCCGGCGCTTTCCGGGCTGGAGGAGCGCCGCATCGAAGGCTGGGAGACCCGCGAGCTGCTCAGTGCGATTCTGCCGAAACTTCGCCGTGTTTCCGCTGTTCAGGTGCGTTTTAACGGCACCCCGCCACAGTTCGTGGAGGCAACCGACGCACTCATTGAAATCACCGTGAGCGAGGGCAATTCTCGTGACTGGTTCGGCCTGGGCATTGCGGTGAAGGTCAATAATTGGACCGTGCCGTTCGCCCAGATTTTTGAGGCGCTCGACCGCGGGGCGGACCGTATTCTGCTCGGTAACGGCACCTATTTCTCGCTGCGTCGACCCGAGTTTAAGACCCTGCGCACCCTCATCGCGGAGGCTCGCGAACTCGACGATGCGGGCGGCGAGCTGCGCATTAACCGTCACCAGGCGGGGCTGTTCTCTGAGCTGGAGTCACTGGCGGCGAGCGTGCATACGACCGCACGCTGGGATGCTCAGGTGCGTTCGCTACTGGAGCTGGTTGAGGGACTGGAGGATGCCGAGGAAAGCACCGAAGAGAACTCTGAAAAGGGCACTGAAAAAGCACTCGACAAGGGCACTCAGGGGTTCCCCTCACCTCAGAAGGCATCCCGTCGGGTTATCGCTCAGCGCCCGGTACCCACCGGCCTGCAGGCAACCCTGCGCCCCTACCAGGTGGAGGGTTTCCAGTGGCTGTCGTTCCTGTACGAGCAGCGTCTGGGCGGTATTCTCGCCGACGATATGGGTCTGGGTAAGACCGTGCAGGCTCTCGCCCTGCTCGCCCACGCGATTGAGGAGCACCGTGCCGCCTCCGAACGTACCACCGAGCGCGGTGAGAGCATCGAGCCGTTCGCACCTTTCCTCGTGGTTGCCCCGACCTCCGTCATCACCAACTGGGCGGCGGAGGCGGAACGCTTCCTGCCCGAGGCGAAGGTCGTGACCATCACCGAAACCACCGCCGGTAAGACCCCACTTGCCGAGCGGGTTGCCGGGGCGCACCTGGTGCTGACCAGCTACACGCTGCTGCGCATGGACGAGGACGCATACACCGGTTACGCCCGCACGCTAGGCCGTACCGTTGACGAATTCGCGGGCGAGCAGTCCGCCCCCGAAGGCTGGGGTGCGCTCCTGCTGGACGAGGCGCAATTCGTCAAAAATACCGGCACCCGCGCCTGGTCTATCGCCCGCGCGATGCCCGCCCGCACCAAGATCGCGATGACCGGCACGCCCATTGAGAACAACCTCATGGAGCTGTGGGCGCTGCTGGCGATTGTGGCGGACGGCCTGTTCCCCTCAGCCCGTGCGTTCCGTGACCTGTACGCTCGCCCGGCGGAGTCCGGCGAGGACCCGGCGCACGCCGCGGCGACGGCTGCTCGTCTGCGCCGGCGCATCCGCCCGCTCATGCTGCGTCGCACCAAGGAGCTGGTGGCGGTGGAGCTTCCGGCGAAGAACGATACGCGCGTGAACCTGCCGCTGGCTCCCGGTCACCGCCGCATCTATGACACGCATCTGCAGCGTGAACGCCAGAAGGTGCTGGGTCTACTGGAGGATATGGATAAGAACCGGTTCACGATCTTCCAGTCGCTGACCCTGCTGCGCCGTCTGGCGCTTGATGCCGCGCTGATTGATCCGGAAGCCTACGCCGGGGTGTCGTCGGTCAAGCGCGACTACCTGGTTCAGCAGCTACCCGACCTGCTCGAGAAGGGCCACCGCGTGCTGGTGTTCAGCCAGTTCACCGGCTACCTCAAGAGCATTTCGGCGCGCCTGGCGGAGGAAGGCATCGGCCACCTGTACCTGGATGGTTCGACCCGCAACCGCGCCGAGGTCATCGAGGCGTTCACGAGCGGTCAGGAGCCGGTATTCCTCATTTCGCTCAAGGCTGGCGGTTTCGGTCTGAACCTGACCGAGGCGGATCACGTGTTCATCATGGATCCGTGGTGGAACCCCGCCGCCGAGCAGCAGGCGGTGGACCGTATTCACCGCATCGGCCAGGACAAGGAGGTGCACGTCTACCGTCTGGTCGCCGAGGGCACGATTGAGGAGAAGGTCATGCAGCTCAAGGAGTCGAAGGCCGCGCTCTTCGATGCGGTGGTCGGTGAGGGCGAGTTCGCCTCCGCGGCGGTGACGGCTGAGGATGTGCGCGAGCTCTTTGCGCCGGCTGTCGAGCGGTAGCCGCCCTCCAATCTGAGCGGTAGCCACCTTCCAGACTGAGCGGTATTTCTAGCACCCGTCATTTTTTGTCATCTGGTTACGCCTCAGGCTAGATTCACGCCCGATTCTGGCCCGGCTCTTCTCAACGGGGGCTCTGGGGCGTAGCCTTGTAGAACTATCCAAAGCAACTCTTCGGGAGGCGCCGCCTCCCCCACTCTAAGGAGCATCATGAGCTACAACGTACCGAACGTAAAGTTCAACGACGGCCGATCCATTCCGCAGCTGGGCTACGGCGTGTGGCAGGTTGAGGACGAGGTCGCCGAGAAGGTCGTGGCCACCGCCCTGGAGACCGGCTACCGCCACATCGACACCGCCGCTATTTACGGCAACGAGGCGGGCGTAGGCCGCGCTATCGCTAACTCCAACGTGGCTCGCGAGGACATCTTCCTCACCACCAAGCTGTGGAACTCCGACCAGGGCTACGAGAGCGCGTTCGAGGCGTTCGAGGCTTCCCTGAAGAAGCTGGGCACCGACTACGTTGACCTGTACCTGATTCACTGGGCTAAGCCGCAGCAGGGCCTGTACCTGGATTCCTGGCGTGCGCTGATTGAGCTGCAGAAGCAGGGTAAGGTCCGTTCGATTGGTGTTTCGAACTTCCCCGAGGAGCAGTTGCGCGAGATTATCGAGGAGACCGGCGTGGTTCCGGTCATCCACCAGATTGAGCTGCACCCCTATTTCTCGCAGGAGGCGCTGCGCGCCGTTCACGCCGAGTACGGCATCGCGACTCAGGCGTGGAGCCCGCTGGGCAACGGTAGCGACCTGCTGCAGAACCCCGTGCTGACTGAGATTGCGGAGCGTCACGGCGCAACCCCCGCGCAGGTTGTGCTGGCGTGGCACCTGGCTAAGGGCACCGTGGCTATCCCGAAGTCTGTGACCCCCTCCCGCATTGAGGAGAACCTGGCGTCGGTGAACGTGAAGCTGACCGCCGAGGACATCGCGGCTGTGGATGCGCTTTCCACCCCCGAGGGTCGTATTGGCGCTGACCCGGCGAACATCGACTTCTAAGGTGTAGCTCGGGCGTAGAGCTCGAATCGAACCTACATAAAGCCCCGACAGGCACAGATAGTGTTTGTCGGGGCTTTTGTGCGCTCTTGCGGGAGCTAAGGTTTTAGAGAATGCTCATTCGCGGATTGCTCAACAGGTCAGCGAACGCTTGCGCTCTCCCCCGCTAGTTCTCGTCCTCCACCAGCAGGGAGAGGGAGATGCGGCGGCGAGCCGGGTCGACCTCCACGACGCGCACCTGCACGATGTCGCCGCTGCGCACAATATCGTGCGGGTTCGCCACATAGCCGCGGCTCATCTGCGAGATGTGCACGAGGCCGTCCTGGTGCACGCCAATATCCACGAACGCACCGAATGCCGCCACGTTCGAGACGGTGCCCTCGAGCACCATGCCGGGGCGCACGTCCTCGAAGTGCGAGACGGACTCGGAGAAGCGGGCGGTGCGGAAGCTACCGCGCGGGTCCAGGCCGGGGCGGCGCAGCTCGGCGAAGATGTCCTCGACCGTGTACACGCCGGCGGTGCCTTCGTCTGCGCTCGCCTGAGTATCGCTATCCTGCACGTAGTCGGCGGGGTTCAGCCCGGCGAGCGGGTCGGTCCCATCCGAGGTAGCCAGGGCGCCGGCAACCCAGTGGGCGCCGTTGCGTGCCTGCGCGTCGGCAATAATGCGGCGCGCGAGCGGGTACGCTTCAGGGTGCACGGCGGAGGCGTCCAGCGGCTCCTCACCGCCGCGGATGCGAATAAATCCTGCCGCCTGGCGGAAGGTTTTCGCGCCCAGTCGCGGCACGTTCAGCAACTGCTGACGGTTCGCGAAGGCGCCGTGTTCGGTGCGGTAGGCGACGATGCGTTCGGCGGTTGCGGTGCCCACTCCCGCCACGTGCGCGAGCAGCTGCACGGAGGCGCTGTTGAGGTTCACGCCCACGGCGTTCACGCAGTCTTCGACGGTGTCGTTGAGGGCGCGGCGCAGGGCGGCGGGCGGCACGTCGTGCTGGTACTGGCCCACGCCGATGGACTGCGGGTCGATTTTGACGAGCTCGGCGAGCGGGTCCTGCAGGCGGCGTGCAATCGAGACGGCGCCTCGTACGGTCACGTCGTAGTCGGGCAGCTCGGCGGCTGCGAGCGCGGAGGCGGAGTAGACGGAGGCACCCGCCTCGGAGACGGTCACCTTCTGGGGTGCTTCTGCGTCTTCCTCACGCAGGGTGCGAATCAGTTCGCTGGCGAGCTTGTCGGTTTCGCGGCTTGCGGTGCCGTTGCCGATGGCGATGAGTTCCACGCTGTGCTCGCGGCAGGCGGCGGCGAGCTCGCGCAGTGCTTCTGCCCACTGGTTGCGCGGGGCGTGCGGGTAGACGGTGCCCACGCGCAACGGCTCACCGGTGCCGTCAACCACGGCGTATTTCACGCCGTGGCGCAGGCCAGGATCCAGGCCGAGGGTGGTCTTGTGCCCGGCGGGCGCGGCGAGCAGAATATCGCGCAGGTTGGAGGCGAACACCTCTGTCGCGTGCTGTGCGGCGGCGTCGAGTAGCTGGTGGCGGATGCGTTCGGCAAGGCGCGGGCGCAGGTGGCTGCGCCATGCGGTGCGCACGGTGGCGGCGAGCCAGCCGAGTACGCGGTCTTCGTCGTCGACGGTGTTGAGCACCTGCACGGGGATGCGTAGCGCGGCGGCGACCTCACGCTCATATGCAGAACGGACGTTCTCGTAATTTTCGGCGGCAGCCTCAGCTTCAGCGCGGGCGGCACCGCGCAGGCGGCTAAGCGCCATGGGGGCGGGTGCCACATCCACCTTGAGGCGCACCACGCCGGCGCCCTTAGCGCGGTGCAGCGCCAGCACACGGTGCGGCGGAATGGAACGAATACGGTCCGAGAAGGCGAAATAGTCGGAGAACTTCGCACCGATGCTTTCCTGACCGGCAATCACGCGGGACTCGATTACGCCACCTTCACGCAGGCGCTTGAGGAGCTTTTCGCTCAGCACCGGGTCGGTGAGGGCGCGGTCAACCAGGATTGCGCGGGCACCGTCGAGGGCCTCTTCGGCGCTGTGAATCTGCAGGGCTTCGTCCGCCTCTGCAACCTCAATGCTCTCGTCCTCATCATCCCCATCGTCCCCGTCGTCTTCGGTGCCGTCGGTAATGTACGCGGCAGCGATGGCGTGCGCCTCGGCGAGGGGCACCTCCAGCAGGTCTTCGACGAGGGAATCAAGCCCGGCGGCACGCGCCATCTGGGCGCGGGTCACGCGCTCGCTGCGGTACGGGGCGTAGATGGCATTCACGTCTGCAATGGTGGCGGCGTTCATGAGCGAGGAACGCAGCTGCAGCAGGGTGAGCGGGTCGATGAGGCCTTCATCGGCGCGTTCGGTGAGCGCTTCGAGCACGCGGTTGCGGCGCTCTTCGAGGGCGCGGAGCTGGCCCAGGCGCGACTGGATGGTGCGCAGCTGGGTGTCGGTGAGTGCGCCCGTTGCTTCTTTGCGGTAGCGGGCGATGAAGGGTACGGAGTTGTCGGCGTCAAGCAGCGCCACGGCTGCGCGGATGCGGTGCGGCGCAATGCCGGTTTCTACGGCGAGCGCGTTAATGAGGTGCTCGGCGGGCTGCTCAGCTGTGCCGCCGGTTTCGTGTTTTTCGCGGTGTGCGGCGCTGCTGGGTTCGTTGCCGGCGGCGCTACTAGGCGCGGGGTCTGCAGCTCGATCCGCGCGCGGGCGGATGCTGCTCGGGAGGGGGTGTTCGCTCATCCTTCCAGTTTCGCATATTTCGCCGCGGCTCATGGGTTGGCAGGTAATGCTGAGGAAAGAGTCAGCGCGGGGCGTATTTTGCTCGCCTGTGCGGGTGCGGGTAAGCGTATTTTTCCACCGTATCTTCTAGCGCAGATTACGAGTCTTTACGCACATTTTGCCCTGTGGGTGCGCTAAACATTGTCATCTTTCCGTAAGAAACCGTGTTAGGGGTTCACATATTTGAATAGTGCTAAGTTTCAGCGATAAATTTAGATAAAAGAGCATATTTTTTTGAAAAAATATCTCTTATTCGTGCAGATAAGGGGTGGCCTCACACCACGCAAACACCCTTATCTGCGTGCACACATTCAGGGTTTCGGCGGCACGGTACGACAAGGTGCCGCCACATCCCGCAGATGAAAGAGGGACCCATGCGCGAACAAGCCGCGCTATCAAACGCTCCGGAGGGCTACTTAGATTTTCACGACGAGTACGCGGAACTCATCGCCGAACTCGCCGCGCTGGGGTTCACCCCTACCCAGGTTCTCCGCCGCCTCAACTTTCTGTACCCGCGCATCAACAAGAAGTACCTGAACTATGCGCTGAGCTCCGGCATCTGGCAGTTTGGCCCGGTCACGGCAGACGCCCCGAGCTACACGGTGCTCGCCTGCGGCCTCTGGTACGTTTTCGCGGAAGCCTACGATCTGCCTCCGGAGCCCGAGTACACGGCGCTGATTCTTGATTGCGATATTATTCACGACCTGCCGCCCGCGCTGGAGGCACGCCACTTCAACAATGAAGACATTGCACACGTTCTGGCGAAGATTGGCGCAACGCTCAAGTACCTTGCCGCACACCCCTACTCCCAGCTGGAGGAAGAAGCCTACGCGCAGACCCTCGAGGACATCCGGCAGCGAGGCGTGAAAGAAATCGGCACCGAGGGCGGTAGCCTGTACACCCTGCTCGCCTCCAGCATGGAGGGCGAATCCGCGTGGCCTGCCCCCGCACAGACGGTCAACGATTACCTCGGCGACGGCGACTGGTCCCTGGGCATGCTCCGCACCGGCATTTACCCGGCGGAGGCGCTCGAGAACGAGTGGTATATCGACGCCGCGGCGGTACCCGAGGATTTTGCACCGAAGACTCTGAGCCTCTTTTTGAGCTATTGCGCCCGCTACGACCGCGAGCCGACGGCGCTGAACTACGGCTACTGGTCTACCATTCCCACGCTCATTGAGCAGGTGCCGCCGCTGGGTGCGGTACGCGCCAAGTTCGGTTCCTGGCAGACGACTCTGCATCGCGGACGCACGCAGATTGCCCGCGAGCTACGCCTGTGGACGAGGAACGAAGCCAGCGTAGCTGCCGTGGAGGCGAGCGCCACTGAGTCGAACGAGGCCGAGGTGAGCGCGGCGGAGGAGCTTGAGCTCCTCGATGCTGAGCTGACTAACACTGAGCTGGCTAACGCTGAGCTCCCCGAAGCAGAACTAGCAGAGCTGGATACCCCGGACGCATCCCCTGCGGGCGCTCCCGCAGAACCGGCGGAACCGGCAGAGCCCGCGCGTCTGAGCGCCCGCGAACTCACCGAGCAGGGCATCGGCGTGGTGCAGACCGCCCACACCAACCTGGCGGCGTACCACCGCACCCAGTGGGAGCAGACGGTGGAAGTCTTCGGCGAACGCCTCGCGCAGCTTGCCTGGAACCGCCGTCTGAGCACCTACTACTTCTTCGACGGAGCCTGCCTGGAAGATGCCGACCCGACCCCCGTGGTGACGGTTTTCCGCTCCCCCACCGGTTTCCTCTGCGAGCTTGAACCCACCGTCGAGGCGCTGCCCGCCTTCGACCCGGAGTTCCTGCAGGAGCACGGCTGGAGGCACCCGGTACCGGTGCATGCGCTGTGGAACCTGCACGCGCTCGACCCGCTGGAGGCTGCTGCCGCCGTCATTGAGGCGATGCGTTCGGGTTGCGGTTGTGAACGCTGGGATTTCTACCGCACCGATGATGACGACGACCCGCTGGCCGAAGAGGCTGAGGTGGCGCCTCTCTAAGCGCACTCCCGCGAGCCTCTCGTCGGGTTCATCCCTGGAGACAGCGAAAGCCCGCGTCCCCCGCTCCCTGAGAGGAGCAGGTGACGCGGGCTTTACGCATGCACCGGTAGCCGGTGTACTAGTAGCCGGTACCGATAGCCGATGTGGCTTAGCGTGGGTTGCTTAGCGTGGGTGTTTAGCGTGGGTGTTTAGCGTGCCGAGAAAATCTCGGATGCCTCCACAATCGCAATCTGCGCGGTGCGGGTAGAGATTGCTTCGTGGCGGCGTGCATCCGCACGGCGCTTGAAGAACCAACCAATACCCAGAATCGCGAACCAGACGGGCATCGCGAGCAGACCCCTGAGGGTTTCTTCATCCATGGCCAGCACACCGATGGTGAAGGCGAAGAACACCAGCGACAGCCACGCGGAGAAACGGCCGCCGGGCAGACGGAACTTCGACTTCTCGTGACGTGACGGGAACTTCTTGCGGTACATCAGGTAGCTGACCATAATCATCGCCCACGCAAAAATCACGAGTACCGCAGCCACGGTGGTGACCAGGTTGAACGCGCTAGAGATTGAGTCACCCGCGTAGAGCAGCACGATGGAGGACAGCAGCATCACGGCGGAGAGGAACAGCGCGTTACGCGGCACACCGTTCTTAGAGATCTTGCCCAGGAACTGCGGGGCGCTGCGCTCGCGCGCCAGGCCGAATGCCATGCGCGAGGTGGAGAAGATACCGGAGTTCGCCGAGGAGGTTGCGCTGGTAATCACCACAAAGTTGATGATGTGCGCGGCGATGCCCAGGCCCGCCAGGGTGAACATGGCGACGAAGGGGCTCTTATCGGGGCTGACGAGGCGCCAGGGGGTAACCATCAGGATGGTGACGAGCGCGCCCACGTAGAAGACCATAATACGTACCGGCACGGCGTTGATTGCCCTGGGCAGGGTCTTTTCGGGGTCCTGGGTTTCTGCGGCGGTGGTACCGACAAGCTCGGAGCCCATGAACGCGAAGACGGCAATCTGGAACGCGCCGAGGAAGCCAATCAGGTGGTTGGGGAACATACCGCCGTCGTTCCAGAGGTTGGCGACGGACGCCTGCGCGCCACTGGGTGAGGTGAAGCCGATAGCGACCATGCCGCCACCAACGATAATCAGGGCGACGATGGCGACAATCTTAATCATGGAGAACCAGAATTCGATTTCGCCGAAGTTCTTCACGGACACCAGGTTCAGGGTCAGCAGAACGCCGATGACGACGAGCGCCGGGATCCAGGCTTGCAGGTCGGGCCACCACAGACGCAGGTAGCCAACAATTGCGATGATGTCCGCGACGGCGGTGACCACCCACATGAACCAGTAGGACCAGCCGAGGAAGAACCCGGCCATGGGGCCGACGAGGTCGGTGGTGAAGTCGGAGAAGGACTTGTACCTCAGGTTGGAGAGCAGAATCTCGCCCATAGCTCGCAGCACCAGGAAGATGACGGCGCCGATGAGCATATACACGAAAATCACGGAGGGGCCCGCCAGGGAGATGGCGCGACCGGAGCCCATGAACAGGCCGGTGCCGATGGCACCGCCGATGGCGATGAGCTGGATGTGGCGGTTGCTTAGACCGCGGTGTAGTCGCTCTCCCTGCTCGGGAGCTTTAGGATTCAGGCTGACGTTGTTCTGTTCAGTCACGACGTCCTCTTTTCAGCGGTTGTACCCCGTACCGCATGTGCCGTTACTGGAATAAGAATCGCTAGATCGCAGCAGGCACGGTCACTGTATGAATATGCGGCCATTAGCTTGCGGGGCGTCCCCGGATTTCGGGGCGAGGCTGGGTCTCTATCAAATACCGCGCGGCATTCGGAAGTGTCACGCTATCGATTGACGCGGAGTTTTTCTGAGAGCTCTCACAGCTACTTGGATAGTTATTCTACAGGTGTTAAGTGCAAGAAAACAGGATTTACGGCAAAAATGTGACCTGTTTCTATTATTCACGTCATATCAAGCGGTGTAAAAAATGCCGCCTCGAACGTAAACAGGCAAGCACGAGGGCACGCGAAAGCCCCGCCTCCGCATCTCAAAGAATGCAGAAACGGGGCTTACACACAGCGCCGCAGAAACACTACATAAACGCCGCAGAAAGAACAGAAACTACTTCTGACCAGCCTTGTCAGCAGCCTTGTCAACAACATTGCCAGCAGCCAGCACACGAGCACGCTTCGCCGCGTGGCGGCGGGTCAGAATCTCGTAGCCAATAGCCAGAGCAATGAACCAGATGGGGGTCAGCGCCAGACCGATTGCGGTGTCCGGGTACAGGCTCAGGGCGTAGACCATGACGGCGAAGAAGACCAGACCAAACCAGCTCATGCCAATACCCCAGGGCATCTTGTATGCGGATGCCTCGTGGCGTTCGGGGAACTTCTTACGGTAGACCAGGTACGCAATCAGGATCATGCTCCAGGTGAAGATACCCATCATCGACGCCACGGAGGTCACCACGGTGAACGCCTCCATGATGCCGCTACCGGCGTACAGCATGACCAGGCTAAACAACAGCATCACGGTGGTCAGGTACAGGGCGTTAGCAGGCACACCGTTCTTGGTGAGCTTACCCAGCGCGGAGGGTGCGGCGCCGTCGTGCGCCAGACCGTAGACCATGCGGGAGGTCGAGAAAATACCGGAGTTCGCCGAGGACGCCGCGGAGGTCAGCACCACAAAGTTCACCAGGGAGGCGGCAACAGCAATGCCCGCCAGGGAGAACATGCCCACGAAGGGGCTCATGGACTTATCCAGCTTGTCCCAGGGGGTGACGGCGAGGATGGTCAGCAGCGGCAGGGCGTAGAAGAGGCCAATGCGGAAGGGTACCGCGTTAATTGCCTTGGGCAGGGTGCGTTCAGGGTGTTCGGTTTCCGCCACGGCGGTACCGACCAGCTCAGCACCCACGAAGGCAAAGAGCGCAATCTGGAAGGCGCCCAGGAAGCCCGTCAGGCCCTGGGTAAAGATACCGCTACCGGAGGGGCCGGGGCGATCCCAGAGATTTGCCACGGAGGCGACGGTACCGTCGGGCGCGGTGAAGCTAAAGGCAACCATGAGCGCACCAACAATAATGAGGGCGACAATGGCGACGATTTTAATGACTGCGAACCAGAATTCGATTTCACCGAAGTTCTTCACCGAGGGCAGGTTCAGCAGCAGCAGAGCCACGATAACGGTCAGCGCCGGAATGAAGGCTGGGATTTCCGGCCACCAGTATTTGATGTAGCCGGTAATGGCAATGACGTCCGCGATACCTGTGACGACCCAGAAGAACCAGTACGACCAGCCGACGAAGAAGCCGGCGCGCAGACCGAGGATGTCGGTAATGAAGTCGGTGAAGGACTTGTACTTGGGGTTGGAGAGCAGAATCTCGCCCATGGCGCGCAGAACAAAGTAGATGACGCTACCGATAATGGCGTAAACAAAGACGATGGAGGGGCCGGTCAGGGCGATGGTCTTTGCTGAGCCGAGGAAAAGGCCGGTGCCGATGGCGCCGCCAATTGCGATCAGCTGGATGTGTCGGTAGCTTAGTCCGCGCTGGAGCTTGGAGTGCTCCGCTTCGGAGTCTAGGCCGGTGACGGAGTTGTGCTGCATTGGCTGCTGTGTCACGTATTTCTCTTTCCTGCGTCGATTCGCCCTAAATTTCACTCGGGGGCGAGTCCGGGTGGTTGGTATTCATACATAATCCTGAACGGCGCGCCAGGAGGCGGTTCCCGCGCTTCCCGAGCCGGCGCGGTGCGCTTGGGCTTGTGGGCTCCGATTTTGCGGGGCTTCCGACTTCTTGCATCGCCGATAAAAGATTATGCAGAGAATGCATAATTTCAAATTTTACCCCCTCATACCCACACAAGTACAAGGAATACAACATCACCAGATTTTTGAGACGGGGCGATTGAGACGGGACGAGCCTGTGGCATCCCTCAGCCTTCACCCGAAACACGCCCCGTATCACCCTTAGATCACACCCCTTCTCTGCAGGCTTCTGCCGGGTTTTCAAAAAATATTTAGAAACTTTACGTGTAAAACTTTACACGGCGAGAAACCGGGTCTAGAGTAGAAACCGTTCAACAAAAACCTAACCAACCAACTACAGAACAGAAGGACAACATCATGAGCAAGTTCTCCAACGCAGCACTGCGACTCACCGCCGGCGCACTCATCCTCGACGCAGGCGTCAAGAAGCTCAAGGCAGACGAAGGCACCTACGCCTTCCTGCAGCAGATGGCGGCAACCGGTGTTCCCGCAGTCTCCAAGCTGGACGCAGCAACCTTCGGTAAGCTCATCTCCGGCGCAGAGACCGCACTCGGCGCAACCCTGCTGACCCCCTTCGTCCCCTCCCGCCTGGCGGGTGCAGGCCTGACCGCATTCGCGGCAAACCTGATGACCATGTACTTCCGCAACCCGGACATGCACGACAAGTTCTTCCGCCCCACCCAGGACGGCCAGCAGCTCGCAAACAACATCGTGATGCTCGGCGCGGGTCTGGCCCTGCTGGGCTCCAAGAAGTAAGGCCCTCCTCTTAGCTCACTCCTCAAGCAACCTCTCTTTAGTGCGGTGGGAACCTTCCGGTTCCCGCCGCACTTTTGTATGCGCGCAGAATTTCTACGCCCGCTGGTTTTCTACGTTTCGCAGACCGCGCACGCTCCCTACCCCGCGCCCGGTTAGCTCAGCGTCACGCCAGCCAAACATCACCCACCCGAGCAAACCGCGAAACCGCACGGTATAGCGGCGCTACGCTATTCTTTTAGGTATGTCTACTGAGAACACGCAGCCTAGCCAGGCACCCGAATCCACCGAAGAGAAGGCCAAGAAGCCGGTTCCCGAGGAATTCTTCCGCCAGCCCTACTCCTTCGTCCGCCGCGGCGACCGCCTCACCGCGCGCCGTCAGAAGGCGTGGGACACCTACTCCCCCACCCATGTGCTGGACATTCCGCGCCTGCGCACCGACACCTCCGTCGCACCCGAGGCAACCTTCGACCCGGTCAAGATTTACGGCCGCGAGGCGTACCAGGTCGTCGAGATCGGTTCCGGTCTGGGCGAGGCGATTGTGCACCGCGCAGCTGAGGTGCCCGAGGCGAACTTCCTCGCCGTTGAGGTGTACACCCCCGGCATCGCGGACCTGCTGCTGAAGATGGGCAACGCTGGCGTGGAGAACGTGCGTGTGGCTCAGGCGAACGCACCCGAACTGCTCGACAACATGCTTGAGGAGAACTCCGTGGACGAGCTGTGGGTGTTCTTCCCGGATCCCTGGCATAAGTCCCGCCACCACAAGCGCCGCCTGGTGTCCCCGGCGTTCGCTGATAAGGTTGCGCGCGTGCTCAAGCCCGGCGGCATTTGGCGCCTGGCGACCGACTGGGAGGAGTACGCCCTGGTCATGCGTGAGGTTCTGGAGGCGCACCCCGACTTTGAGAACGTGAATCCTGGCGCCGGTGCGACCGAGGAGGATCCGCTGGGTGGTTGGGCTCCGCGTTGGGAGGGTCGTACCCTTACCAGCTTTGAGCGTAAGGCTCAGGAGGCGGGCCGCCGCGCGCACGATCTGACCTACCGCCGGAAGTAAGCGAAGCAGCGCTAGTACGCGACTTATACGTTAAGGAGGTGAGGCTCCCCGGTCATTCGGGGAGCCTCACCTCCTTGTTCATATACGAAATATTCTATAGATAAACCCTATGCTTCATCAGCCGACGCATGTTTCAAAGCCTTCTCGTAGATAAATCGATAGGAATCATTTCTAAATTTTTCAAAATCTTCCAATTTCTCTATTTCTTTCGAAATATTAATCTGCATGGGTTCACCAGTGAGTTCTTCAAGAACCGAGAAATTTCCTATAGGGACATAATACAGAGGGTACTCAATAAGACCGGTTTCTTTAATGGAGCACCCTTTTAGCTCGCGTTCCCCCATGGAATATATACTAAATGGACTTATCTTATTTTTTTCAAGACCCATCATTACAAGGTAAGCCAAATAGGGCGACAGAATCATTCGATGCGCCTGAGATTGCTCTGCAATCCTAAATCCAAGATCAACGTCACACCCAATAAAATCTATGAAATAATCTTTTTGAATATCTCGGAGATTAATTCCACGATGACTGGAGAGTTCCAGTGCGACGGTACCTTCAATGCCTAAACTTCCTGCCAGACTTTTTGCTCCCTGCTTACCTTTTAGATTGTTATTCCATTCCTTAGGCATAAGATTCCAGCGATAATCCCAGGGGTTCCCTTGCGAATTAAGAAGAAAAGCATAGCTACGCAGTTTTAGGGTGTATGACGAACCAGGAATCTGACTGGGAGAAACTGATTCAAGAGATGCAATAAATTGCTGCAACGCTTCTCCAATAGCTATCGGCTCAGGTTTGCCGTCGTCTCCAATAGGTATCGTTCGGAGATACACCAGCTCATCGCCCCTGACTCTCCATAAGAACCACCCTGCATCGACAGCAGATTCAACCTGATGATTCGACTCCCTCAGACCTTTATCGAAGCTTTCCATAAAGGTTGATATTACGCCAACACCAGAAATAGGATATTTAATTTTTAAAGCAGTTGATTCACTAATATCAACACCACACACTAAAAATGCAGGTAAATTTTTTCCAATACCCATAATCCACCTTAGCATTTACTGTTTATCAGCATCCAGCAAACCCTGACACATATCCATAATCGCAGAGTAAAATAAAACCAGGAGGAGCACACCAGCGACAATCACAGACAGAATCAAACATTCTTCTTTTCGAAGTGAATGTTCATGAAACCACGGAACAAACCCAGCCGAGAATAAGACTAGAAAAATTGAACTCATAAACACAGAACTTTGAAGCCTTTGAACATTTTTAAATTTTTTATCAGCAATGCCGGCTAAAGTAGACATCTGATCATTGATGTATTCCATCTTGTCAGTGTGCGATATGCTATCCAGGATCTTCGCATCAGCATTATAAGAACCGTAGAAAAATATATTACCAGCCCTGCCAGAAACGCTCATGTTTGGCCTCTGATAAAAACCAATCTTAAATGAAATAATTACAGTACTTACGAAAAATGCAGTCCAGATATATGTCCATGAATTCCAAAAGTTACCGACTTTCTCGGTGGCCGGGATAAGTGCGCCATAAGCCGCTACAATAAAGCCCTGGACAGCCAACAGCATCTGGATTCTTACGTCAGCATTTTTAATCCAATCAGAGAAGTACTGAACAAGTCTCCACCTCTCCTCATAACTCACACCCTGCTCAACCGGAGCTGGTTTTTGAGCCTCAGCCGGTGCCCGATTTTTATCAGTTGCTGCATCGTCAGCCTCTGCCTGATTCTCAGTAACTTTCTGCTCTTTGATAGCTACTGGCTTCCACTGCATAAAGGTGTTCCAGACGAACAAATTTTTCACTCTGCCAACCCCTCTTCCATCTCAATACCCCGAACTTGTTAGTCCAACTATGCTATCTCCAACTATATAACCAAGCAGGTGAGGCTCCCCGATCATTCGGGGAGCCTCACCTCCTTGTGTGTGGGTCTGAGTGCATGCGGGGCGGGGGTCTACCCTCCCTCTCGCGGCGTATACACAAAGACGCACAAGCCTATATGGGTGGCCGACTAGCGCAAATGAGCTAAAACAGCCGAGCCGTTTATCCAAGTGTAGCGGGTTTAGCCGGTTTAACGCTGCGGTTTCGTATCATCCGCCGTAGCCGGCTGGTGACGCTGACGGTACAGCACTACAGCCGAAGAACGCTGACGAGGCGCCGGGCGGGTACCGCGGGCAATATGCACCACGTCGCCACTGGTACCGGCGGCGAACACGCGCTCCGCCAAGCCCAGCTTCACCTTCGCATCCTCAACCTGACGCTGCAGCGCCGCAATCTGCTCCTGTTGCTCCTCCACGAGGGATTCCAGCTCAATAATGCGGCGAATACCCTCCAGGGAGACGCCCTCCTGCGAGAGCTGCTGAATCTGCTGCAGACGGTTCACGTCACGCTGCGAATAGCGGCGCGCCTTGCCGGGCGCACGCGAAGGCTGGACCAGGCCGATGCGGTCGTACTGGCGCAGGGTCTGCGGGTGCATGCCCGCCAGCTCAGCCGCCACAGAAATCACGAAAACCGGCAGGTCCACGCTGTGCAACGGCTTGCCGCTACGGGACTTAGATGATGATTCTCGAGATGCCATGGTTTACTTCGCCTTCTTCAACAGATCCTTACGCGGGTTCTCCTGCGGTGCCAGTTTTACGAACTTATCGAATGCCTCCTGCGCCTCTGCGCTCAGCTCGGTGGGCAGTACAATCTCCGGGATGACCAGCAGATCGCCGTCGCCGCCCTTAGCCTTGAAGCCGCGGCCCTTGGCGCGCAGTCGGCGGCCGACCTGGCCGGGTGCCAGGCGCAGCTTCACGGTGGATGCGTCGGGCAGGGGCACCTCGATCACTGCGCCGTCAACAGCCTCGGCGAGGGTGACGGGTGCGCGCATAATCAGGTTGTTTCCCTCGCGAGAGTACACGGAGTCATCGGAGACGCGCACGGTGACCTTCAGGTCGCCGCCGCGCAGGCCCTTGCCGCGCAGGCGGACCTTCTGGCCGTCCTTAATGCCTGCGGGGATGCGCGCCTCGGTGTGGGAGCCGTCCGGCAGGAACACGGTCACGGTTGCGCCGGTGTATGCCTGAGCGAGGCTGATGCGGGTGCTGGTGGTGCTTTCTTCGGGGGCTGCGTGCTGTGCGCCGCCGAAACCGCCGCCACCCATGCCGCCGAAGTCGGCGCTGGTGAAGCCTGCGGAGCGTCGGGAGCCGCCGGCGCTACCGCCGAAGAGGCCGCCGAGCAGGTCGTCAATGTTGATGCCTGCGCCGCCGTTGCTGAAGCCGCCGAATGCGTCCGCGCCGGGGTAGCCGGTGTAGCTGCCACCGCCGAAGCCGCCGCCTCCGAATCCGCCCATGCCAGATGCGCCGTAGCGGCGAATCTGGTCGTACTCTTCGCGCTGCTTCTTATCGGAGAGCACGTCGTATGCTTCCGAGATTTCCTTGAACTTCTTCTCTGCTGCGGCGTCGCCGGGGTTCAGGTCCGGGTGGTACTTGCGGGAGAGCTTGCGGTATGCCTTCTTGATGTCGCTTTCGCTTGCGTCTTCGCTGACACCCAGTGCCTTATAAAAGTCGTCGGTTAGCCAGTTTTCACTTGCCATGTTGTGTTTCTCCTTCTGCGGTGATGCGCCGCCCTCCTCGGTTACGGGACGGCTTGCAGGGGCACCGCGTGCTTGTCTTAATGCTCTATATAAAAGTTTAGTCTACTTGACTCAATTTTGAAAGGGCTGGGCCCAAAAAATAGCACCCCTACAAGCCTCTTGACCGCCGCAACAGCTCGCCACAGCCCGGATAAATAACCCTGGCAAACAACAGGGCGGGCACTCCCCCACCAGGGAGAGCACCCGCCCGTCGTTAGTTATTCAGCCAATGCTTAGCCGGCCACCTTACGGTGCGACAGCCACAGCCACCTGAGCGGTACGAACCACACGGTCGTTCACGCGGTAGCCGTAACGCAGAACCATGGAGACATGATCCTCAGCCACCTCGTCGGTGGGCTGCTGCAGAACAGCTTCGTGAATGTTCGGGTCGAAGGCGTCGCCTACTTCACCGAAACGCTCCACACCCTGCTTGCCGAGCAGCTCTTCGAGCTTGGTAGCAATGGAGGCGAAGGGGCCTTCCTGCAGGTCGCCGTGCTTACGTGCGGCGTCGATATCGTCGAGCACCGGCAACAGTGCGCCGACCAGGTCACCGATTACGAAGTTTCGCAGCTGCTCCTTTTCGCGGGCGGTGCGGTTCTTGTAGTTGGTGAACTCTGCCTGCAGGCGAAGCAGGGAGTCCAGGCGCTCCGCGGCGAGTGCCGCATCCGCAGATTCTGCTTCTACGGCGTCCTGGAGCTCAGCCTCGACGGCTTCCGCAGCTTCCTCGGGGCTTTCGACCGATTCAGCTTCGGGGTGGCCTTCCGCTGCGGGGGCGTTGAATGCCTCCTCCAGCGGGTCGGGGGTGGTGTTTTCCTGCTCAGCCATGATTACTTCTTCTCGTCTTCGTCGATAACCTCGGCGTCGACAACGTCCTCATCAGCGGCGGGCTTGGACTCGGATGCCTCAGCCTGAGCTGCTGCGTAGAGTGCCTCGCCCAGCTTGGACTGGGATGCCTGCAGCTTCTCGAATGCGGCCTTCACTGCTGCGTCGTCGTCGCCCTCGAGTGCCTTCTTCAGCTCGTCGACATCGCCCTGAACCTCGGTCTTGACGTCCTCGGGCAGCTTGTCGCCGTTCTCCTTCAGGAGCTTCTCGACGGAGTATGCGACGGACTCAGCTGCGTTGCGGGTGTCAGCAGCCTCGCGGCGTGCCTTGTCCTGCTCAGCGTGTGCCTCTGCGTCCTTGACCATGCGGTCGATGTCGTCCTTGGAGAGGGAGGTGCCGCCGGTGATGGTCATGGACTGCTCAACACCGGTGCCCTTGTCCTTTGCGGAGACGTGGACGATGCCGTTTGCGTCGATGTCGAAGGTGACCTCAATCTGGGGCACGCCACGGGGTGCGGGGGCGATGCCGGTCAGCTCGAAGGTACCCAGGTTCTTGTTGTCGCGAGTGAACTCACGCTCACCCTGGAAGACCTGAATGGTCACGGAGGGCTGGTTGTCCTCTGCGGTGGTGAAGGTCTCGGAACGCTTGGTCGGGATTGCGGTGTTGCGCTCGATCAGCTTGGTCATCACGCCGCCCTTGGTCTCGATACCGAGGGAGAGGGGGGTGACGTCAATCAGCAGAACGTCCTTACGGTCGCCCTTCAGCACACCTGCCTGCAGTGCTGCACCCATTGCCACGACCTCGTCGGGGTTCACGCCCTTGTTGGGCTCGCGGCCGGTGAGCTCCTTGACGAGCTCAGCAACAGCGGGCATACGGGTGGAGCCACCGACCAGAACGACCTCGGAAATCTCGGAGATGGACACGCCAGCTTCCTTGATTACGTCGAGCACGGGCTTCTTGGTGCGCTCGAGCAGGTCGTGGGTCAGTTCCTCGAACTTTGCGCGGGTCAGCTTCTCATCCAGGTGGATGGGGCCCTCGGGGGTCACGGACAGGTACTGCAGGGAGATGTTGGTGCTGGTTGCGCTAGACAGTTCCTTCTTAGCCTGCTCAGCTGCTTCCTGCAGACGCTGCAGCGCGATCTTGTCCTTGGACAGGTCTGCGCCGGTGTTTGCCTTCACCTGTGCGAGCAGCCACTCGACTACGCGCTGGTCCCAGTCGTCGCCACCGAGGCGGTTGTCACCGCTGGTTGCGCGAACCTGGATGGTGGAGAAGCCGTCGTCGTCCTTGCCAACTTCCAGCAGGGAGACGTCGAAGGTACCGCCACCGAGGTCGAAGACCAGGATGAGCTCGTCTTCCTTGCCCTTGTCCAGGCCGTATGCGAGTGCTGCGGCGGTGGGCTCGTTGACGATACGCAGGACGTTCAGGCCTGCAATCTCGCCGGCTTCCTTGGTTGCCTGACGCTCAGCGTCGTTGAAGTATGCCGGGACGGTGATGACAGCGTCGGTGACGGTGTCGTTCAGGAATGCCTCTGCGTCGCCCTTCAGCTTCATGAGGATACGAGCGGAGATTTCCTGCGGGGTGTACTTCTTGCCGTCGATCTCGGTGGTCCAGTCGGTGCCCATGTGGCGCTTGACAGAGGAGATGGTGCGGTCGACGTTGGTCACTGCCTGACGCTTTGCGACGCTACCGACCAGAACCTCGCCGTCCTTGGAGAATGCGACGACGGAGGGGGTGGTGCGGGTGCCTTCTGCGTTGGCGATAACTACGGGGTCGCCGCCTTCGAGAACCGAAACGACAGAGTTGGTGGTACCGAGGTCAATGCCTACTGCACGTGCCATATGTTTATTCACTCCTTAGGTGTTAGTGCCCCGCTTCTTCTAATGCGAGGCGGGTTAGTTTGAAAGTTTTGGAGGCGGTCGGTGCTACGCGTGCCGCCCCGTGTGGGGTGGTCTGCGCGGCTCCTTGAGCCTCATGTACTCAAGTATGCACTCCCTTAGCGAGGGTGTCAATAGACTTGAGCGAACTTTACTCAACTTTTTTGTGTGGAGTGGCGTGAGGGGTGGAGTTTTTGGGGTTCTGGAGGGGCGTTTTGCGGGCGATTTTGGGACGGCGGCGAGGCGCGAATGGGCGGTTTTACCGCGGAATTCCGGGGTTTTTGGGCTGGGTGATGGCACGGCGAGGCGATTCAGCGCACGGCGGACATGGGCGGCGCGATTGGGCGAAAAATTTTTTAAAAAAGGAGTGAAAAACCTGAAAATTGGGGTGCCAGAGGGACTGGAAGGTGGCGCAGGGGCACCGTATATAGGGTGCGCAGGGTGATTTTTGACTCTGGAGGCTGGGCATCTAGCAGCGTTGCTAGGGGTGCGCTTGGTGCAGACATCTCAACTGCAGGCGTCCGTCTGAATATATAGAAGACCTACCTGCAAGCTCCATCGCTCATTCTTTGAAGGTATCTCCGCTTGTCCGACCCGTAATTTTTCAACATTCACCTGTGGCTTGAGGATGACTGCCTACTGTATCCTGATTACGACCATATCCTCTCAAAGTAGACAGGAGAACCCAAATGTCCAAAATGGACAATAAGCAGGCTCAACAAAACTACGGGCAATCCCATTCCTTAGTAGCATTTATTCAGCACCACCCATATATATCCCTTGCCATCCCAAGTTCAATCTTTATATTTGCTTCCCTCGCACATCTCCTTGTAAACGATAAGACCTTTCAAACGATCTTTCAGGCGATAGTGTATATATCGGGAATAATTATTGGAGCAATTCTTCTTTTAATTGCAGATAATCAACGCAAAGCAGATTCTTCAAAAATTAATTTAATTTTCCTCTATGGAATTTTCCCCGCAGCCCTACTGGGATTTGTATATTTTTCCAAGATTATTGGGGATGCATCAGCAATATTCGCTATTGCAACCCAGGTGGCGCTTGCAATTTATGCAAAAACAGGCAAAAGTAAAGAATCTGACATCCAAGAAAACCTATCGGATTCTTCTCCTAAATTTAGTCAGGAAAATTCATCTGCATCTATTCAGAATAATTCCCCCATATCCATTCAAAACAACAACAATTCACCCATATCCATTCAGAATATAATAAATACTACTGACGAGCGATCTGAGCGGGAGAGAAACACTGCCAAAGCTTGCGAAATACTAGCCTCAAAAGATTCAACGTCTCGAATCTCCGCAGTAAAAACACTGGCAAAAATAGCTGATTCTTGGCTGGAAGATAGCCCAAACTGTAAAAAGGATGAGAAAAAATGTCAGGACATCATCGAGATTCTTTGCACATATATTAAGTCACCGTTTGATCTAGTATACAGGCGACAAAATCTTGAGTATTCCCAAAGATTAGAAGATATGGAGGATCAATCCAAGCTTCTTGCAGAACAGACAGTACGCCGAACCATCTTTGAAGTAATTAGTCGCCAAATAGATAAATATTGTAAATCTGACGACAGTTCTTACCCTACCAACCCTCGGTTATCCAAGATATGGGAGGAAGTTGATTTAGACTTCTCCTATGCACATATTTTCTACAGTCTAGATAATTTAACTTTAAAAAATGCCAAATTTAACTATTCCCATTTTTTTGGAGACGCAAACTTTAATCACTCAACATTCAAAGGAAAAACATACTTTCAGGGAGCTAAATTTTATAACGATGTCAGCTTTGAAGAAACAACGTTTGAAGGAGATGTCGACTTTTCATCCGCAGATTTCCAAAAGCCTCATTTAGATCAAGTAGATTCTCTAGCAACCATGATTAAGTCCTCCCAGAAACACCCGCTCGCGATGCATAATGCTGATGCGTTATATAAGCATTTGCGAAAAGAAAGATTCGCATCTCCAGGTAAAACAGTATTTTATGAATCTAAATTTTATGGGGCGGCAAACTTCCAATGTACATTATTCTATGGCTGGGCCGATTTTCAAGAAGCAGAGTTTCACGAAGACGTTGAGTTCTTATCTTTTGTTTACAAAGGAATGCAATTCGAGCAAACACGATTCAACTATAAGAAAGAAACTGACTTCTTCTTCCTCCCTAAAGATAGAAGACAAAATATGCTGAAGCCTCAAAAATATATTGAAATAGAAAAACTCATACCCATTGAGTCTATCTTGTTTGATCCAGATTCTGAAAAAAATAAATAGAAAATACATCAACGTTAAATTATTTATAAGATAAATGCTGAAATAGTTATGCCCTCACCATACGGTGGGGGCATTTTATACAGTTGCCCAAACCAAAAATGATAATCCTCTCCCCTATGCTGGATATAAGCCAGCACCGGAGCAGGAAGGGCACACCACCATGAACCTCAACAAACTCTTAACTGCGCTACGGCAACACAAAAACACCCCGGCGCACAACCTGCCGGCTAAGCGGCACGAACGCTACACGCACGCCCTCGAACAATTCCTCGACGGCCAGCCCGCCGTACGCCTCGGCGGGGCGTACACGCTCGTAAACCTCGCAGACGAGTGGCTCACCGATGCATCCCTCCCCGAGCAGGTGCGCCGCGAAGAAGCCCAGACCATCGTCGACGCGCTGACCGAGTGCATCCGCACGCCCTACCCCCTCGCGCAGAAGCGACAGGTCCTAGAAGCAGACGAGGCCCCCGAAGACTACGAAGGCGACTTTACGCGCGATCAGGAGGCACTACGCGAAGAGCAGCTGGTGCGCCGCACGGTCTTTATGGAGTTCAGCCGCCGCCTCGCCGCAATTACCGAGAACAACAAGACTGGCAACAGGGGAAGCAAGCACGCAGTGCCGTCGGTATCACCCATGTGGGCTGACCTGCGCTTCGACTTTGGCGGTGCGCCCATCTTCTACCCGCTACAACAGCTGTACTTTCAGAACGCCGACTTCGCCTCCGCAACCTTCTACGGACAGGCGGATTTCTCTGGTGCAACCTTCCACGGTGACACCAGCTTCTCCGCGGCGCCGTTCACGGCTGACGCATCCTTCCAGGGCGCGAACTTCACCGACTGGGTAGGCTTCAGCGCCGCGCACTTCGCAGGCGCAGCAGAGTTCAGCGGGGCACGCTTTGCGGACGCGGCAAGCTTCGCAACCGTAACCTTCACCGGCGAGGTCGACTTCTCAGATACGGTCTTCTCGGCTGCGGCTGACTTCGCGGTATCCACCTTCAACTCCGATGCCAACTTCTCACGATTGAACACCGCGGGCATAGCCAGCTTCGCGGCGGTCACCTTCGACGGAAAGGCAGTATTCACCGCCTCCACGTTCCACGATGAAGCACACTTCGCCGCATCGGTCTTCAATCGCCCCGCGGTGTTCTCCAAGTCGCTTTTCGGCGGGGCCGCGCGCTTTGCCGGTGTAGTCACCAAGCAGTCCGCAATGTTCCGCGGCACGAGCTTTGCGAGCGCGGCGGACTTTAGCGGGGCGTCCTTCACGCAGTACGAGGATTTTGGTGGGGCGCGGTTCGACGGCGACGCCACGTTCAGCCGGGCGTCTTTTATTGCGCTTCCGAGGACGCGCTATGAGATGGACTTCCCGCAGCGAGCGAACTTCGATAACGCGGCCTTCGCGCAGGATGCCGACTTTAGTAAGGCGACGTTCACGGCCCATGTCGGTTTCTACAAGGCGACGTTCGCGCGGGAGGTGAGCTTCAACGGGGCGAGCTTTGAGGGCGCCTACTTCGCGGATGCGACGTTCGGTCAGCGGGCAGATTTTAGGCAGACTAGCTTCATGTATGTTAAGCCGTCCTTTGAGGCTTTGGAGAGGCGGCTGCAGAGGGCACGGTTCTCGGCACAGGCAGATCCGCGGGATTACCTGTTCGAGGCACGCCCGGAGAGCCCGCACGGTTTCAGCTGCGGCACGGCGAACCTTCTTAATAGAACGTTCATTCTCCCTGTCGGTGCGGTGCTGTACGACCCGGACTCCTGGGACGAGCGGCAGAAGGAATACACGCGCCTGAGTGAGCCCGCAAAATAATTACGCGCAGGCCCCGCCACGTTGAATATGTGGTGGGGCCTTTGTTTATGACAAATAGAAGCTCAGGTCAGACAGTTTTGCACTATGCTGAAGAGTGACCATTCCTTTCAAAGGAGATAGAGATAGGGATATGACTAAACCGATTAAAGATTCCAAAAAGCCGCTGCAGGAACCTAACTGGTGGAGTAAGTACTGGTTTTATACAGTCCTCATTTTGTTAGCCGTGATTGGGGTTCCCAGCGCTTTTTTCGTTCCCACGCTAATCCCTGGGCTCATCAATGATGGCAATAGCATTGTGTCCGTTCGTCAGGGTATTCTCGCAGTCTTAGCAGGAGCCCTTACCATGCTCACGCTCTCGGAGACCCATCGCAAAAATAATCATGAGAAGAACAAGAACGAGCGTGACCATATCCGCCAGGTACATGCAGAACGTCGTAACCGCTACACCAAAGCTGTAGAACAACTAGCTAACGAGAAAGCAGCTGTCCGGTTGGGCGGTATCTATACCCTTGTGGGTTTGGTCGATGAATGGCTTGCAGATGAGAGCCTCACCAAAGACAAACAGAAGGAAGAGGGTCAGGTTATTATCAATAACCTTTGCTCCTATATTCGTTCGCCCTTCCCTCTGGCAGAGGAAATTGAAGAATATGAAGCCCGCAAAAGACTTGAAGAACTCAAGAAAAAAGAATCTGAGAATACCCTTATCGGAGCAGAACCGCTTACACTTATGGCTCTATCTGAACGTTTCACAAATACTCAGAACTATAAAAAGCCTGAAGATATCACCACAGACTATGCAAAGTTCCACGAAGAGCAGGACGTACGCCGCACTATCTTCGTTGAGATGAGCAAGCGCAGTAGCTCCTTCTCTAGGAATGAGAAGGACGACGTATTCAAGACCACTCGAAGAACCTGGAGTGACTTTGATTTTGATTTCAGCCGAGCACCCATTTTCTATCCTCTCAACGAAATCACGATTGAGAAAGGTAATTTTTCTTCTGCCAAGTTCTACAATAGTGCGGACTTCCGCTGCGCGACATTCACCCAGAACGCGAACTTCAGCTGGGTGACATTCACCCAAGACGCGTACTTCATCGGGACGACATTCACCCAAAACGCGGACTTCCGCTGCGCGACATTCACCCAAAACGCAGGCTTCATCGGGACGACATTCACCCAAAACGCGGACTTCCGCTGCGCGACATTCACCCAAATCGTGCACTTCAGCGCGGCGACATTCACCAATAACGTGGACTTCAGACAGACGACCTTTGAGAGCATTGAGCCGATTTTCGTTACAGAAAAAGGGAAAGCCCGATTCTCTACAGACATAAACTGGCAGGGCTCTGACTTCTCGGCCACGCGGGGCAATATATCTATCAACTGTGGAACCGCTTCTTTTCTCGGTAAGTCGTTCACTATTCCTCTTGAAACGGTGCTCTTCGACCCCGATTCCTGGGACGAAGAGAAGCAGGACTACACCCGCTTCAGTGACCCTGCAGAACCTCTAGATAATTCCGATGGCGGAGAAGAAAACAAAACCGAATAGTACTCACACCTAAAGGCCCCGCCGGCCCCACGTCGGCGGGGCCTTTTCGTGTCCGGTTCTGGTAGCGACAGCCCCGGCGGCGGCAGTCCGCCAGGGAGCGCATCCACCCGTCACATCGCCGCCCGCAAATCCACCCCAATCACCCACCGAACCTGCCCACGCCTCACCCCACCGATACACTAGAACCATGTACCGAATCATGACTGTCTGCACCGGCAACATCTGCCGCTCCCCCGTCGGCGAATACCTCATCCGCCAGCACGCCCAAGAAGCCGGCGTGCCCGTCACCGTCACCTCCAGCGGCATCAGCAACGAAGAAGAAGGCAACCGCATCGACCCGCGCGCCGCCGCACAGCTCACCACCCGCGGTATCGACCCGTCCGCGCACCGCGCCAGCGTCTTCACCGTCGAGGACTTCGACCGCAACGACCTCATCCTCGCCATGGACGCACCCCACTACCTGCGCCTCAAAGCCCTCGCCCGCAACGAGGACGACAAGGCCAAGATCCGCATGATGCGCAGCTTCGACCCGAAGGTCACCACCACCCACCTGGACCAGCTCGGCATCTACGACCCCTGGTACGGTAGCGAACGCGACTTCGTGTACACCACTAGCCTCATTGACGCTGCCGCACGCGGCCTCATCGACCACCTCAAGCAGGAAGGCGACGCGCAGTGAGTCAGCGTATTCCCCTGAACCAGAACCGCCGCGTCACCGGCACCGCCGAAATCCTGGAACTCTGCAAAGACATGCTGCGCCTGGAGCACGGCATCGGCAACGACTTCGACATGGACACCGCCGAATTCACCGAATTCCGTGAGCAGTTCCTTGCCGACTTCGCGCAGATCCCGCTGATTATCGGCATTGACGGCCGCAGCGGCACCGGCAAGACCAGCCTCGCCGCGCAGCTTGAGCAGGAGCTCACCGCCGCCGGACACAGCGTGCACGTGCTGCACCTGGACGACTTCTACCCCGGCTGGGACGGCCTCTTCGACGGCGTGGAGGCGTGGGACGCACTCTCCGTGCAGCTGACCGAAGGTATTGCCGGGACCTACACCCCGTGGGATTGGGAGGCGGGCGCCCCCGGTGAGGTGCGCACCGTCGACCCGGCGGCTACGCAGGTCATCATCTGTGAGGGTGTCGGCGCGATTGCTGGTGCTTGCGAGGTGCGTATCCTCGCCACCGCCCCGGACGAAGTGCGTTACGAACGCGCCATGGCTCGTGACGGTGACACGTTCCGCCCGCACTGGGAACGCTGGACGAAGCAGGAGGAGGCGCTGCTCGCCGAAATCCCGGAGGACTACGCGACCGTGGACTTCATCTACGACAGCGCGGCGCAGTAGCAACCGTCTACAAGACAGTAGGGCCCAATGCTTCGTGTATCTCGAGGCATTGGGCCCTACGGCTATTCAGAGGCAGTTTTATTCAGGCATGGGAGCCGGGCTGGCGGATTCCATGCGGTCTTTATCCCAGTAGGTTGAGGTATTGCTCGGCGCGTGCGTGGAGGTCGTACCGTCTTTTTCGTTACCCGGGTTGTTGTTAGAAAGCACAGCAAAGATTACGAGCAAGACACAAGCTATAAGCAACAGGATGCATAGCAAATATTTGTAATAGTGATTGCGCATCTGAGGTTGTCCCTCCGGTTGTATCGCGTGGTATGACCAACGTAGATTATGCAGTTGAACCTAGCAATGCTTCTCAAGAATATTTCTCAAATATTTCTTCAGCGCTGGGGGTTGAGCGGCAGGCTAAGCCAAGCCGCTCAAGGGGCGGTGTTATCCGTAAGCGACATCAGGGTGTCCGAAGCGAAGCGAGGACGGGTGCCCCTGTAGGAGCGAGGATAACACCGTCCCTTTGCTGTACCTGCGCAGGTGAGCGCCGCCTTCCAAGCCAGCCAGAAGGCTGAGCACGAAGGAACCAAGCGGAGCCCTCCCAACCCAGCTCAAAAAAATATCAAACATTTAACTTACGAAGCCACGCCCAATTCTGCTACCGTGAACAAGTTGTGCTTCCAGCCTGCGCAAGCTCACCCCCGGATCCGGTACCGCCGCATCCACGTCTTGTAGAGCCGCAGGCGCCGTTGCACGCGCATCACACAGAAAGAAAAACTAAGACTAATGTCTTCGAAGTCGGTTAAGACCTCCTTCGGGCTATCGCCCCTTTTCATTGTTGTTCTGGCGCTGTTGACCGCTATCGCGCCGCTCGCTACGGATATGTACCTGGCGGCGCTGCCCGCAGTCGCTGAGAATCTGAACACCACCAGCACGAACGCCTCCCTGACGTTGAGTGCGTTCATGGTGGGTATGGCGCTCGGCCAGCTGGTCGTGGGCCCCCTGTCGGATAAGACGGGCCGCCGCAAGCCGCTGCTGATCGGTGCGGTCATCTGCTTTATTGCGACGGTGGCGTGTGGTTTCGCGCCAAATATTGAGCTGCTGATTTTTGCGCGTTTCATGATGGGCTTCACCGGTTCGATTGGTGCGGTGCTGGCGCGTTCTATCGTGGCTGATACGACTGAGGGCCTGGCGACCGCTAAGCTCATGGGCGTCATGATGATGATTAACGGCTTCGCGCCGGTGCTTGCGCCGCTGTTTGGTGGCTGGGTGCTGTCGTGGGGTAGCTGGCGCGATATTTTCCATGTGCTCGGTGTGGTGACCGCGATTATGATGCTCGGCGTGATCTTCGTGATTAAGGAGACCCTGCCGGTGGAGGAACGCTACCAGGGTACCGCCCTGAGCGTGTACTCGGAGCTACCGAAGGTCTTCAAGATTCGCCGCTATCTGGGTTTCATGCTGACGATGTGCTTCGCGTTTGGTGCGCTGTTCTCGTATATTTCCGGTTCGACGTTTGTGTTGCAGAAGATTCTGGGCTTGTCCGAGACTGAGTTCACGATCGTGTTCGGTGTGAACTCGATTGGTATTGTGCTGTTCAGCGCGATTGCGACGAAGCTGGTTGGTCGTGTGGCGCAGCGCCGCATTGTGAATGTTGGCGTGGTGAGCCTGCTGGTGGTGTCTTCGCTGCTGTTGGTTAGCTTCCTTGTCGGTATTTCGCTGGTGCCGACGCTGGTTCTGCTGTTCCTGCTGACCAGCTCGTGCGGCCTGATTTTTGGTAATGCTTCGGCGTTGGCGTTGAACGAGGCGCGCCACATGGCGGGTAGTGCTTCGGCGGTGATGGGTACGGTTCAGGCGATGCTGGGTGCGTTGGCGGCGCCGCTGGTGTCGTTTGCCGGTGAGCATGAGTACCTGCCGATGGGCTTCTCCATTTTTGGTTTCGCGGTCCTGACGGCGCTGGTGCTGTGGACTACGCCGCGTAAGGATTCGGACTACTCGGCTGACGGTGAGAGCCACAGTGCTGGTGAAGGTCAGGGTGCTCCGGCGGGCCACTAGCCTGTTGTTGTTTTTTGTGTAGCTAAAGCCCCGGATGGGCAACCTGCTGAGGGTTGCGCATCCGGGGCTTTGCTGTATTTGCTGTAGCAGTTAGGGAGGCGCTTGTACTCTTCCTTCGCTCCTACAGGGGCACCCGCCCTCGCTTCGCTTC